>DAHUZQ010000072.1 GCA_027306495.1 Actinomycetota bacterium
TCCGCCGGGCGGCCAGGCCGCCGGCCCGCCCCCGGCCGGCCGGCCGGGACCGGATGGGGGTGCGCCCGCGGACGCGCCCGGCGAGAGTGCCACGGACCGGGGGGAACGGGCTGCGCAGGCACTGGCCCGGGCCAAGGCGGACGCGCGGGCACGGGGGGTTCGGCCACCGCAGCCCGGACGGCGAGTCGCGGGGGCCGCCGGTGACGCGGCGCTGCCCGGGACAGCGGGCCAGGCCGAGCCTGCCGGGGCCGGAGGGGGGCCGCGCGGCACAGGATCCGCCCGTTCCCCGGGCACGCGCACCCGGCGCGAGGATCCGGAACCTCTCAGTTCCGCGATCGGCAGACTGCTCGCCGAGCGGGACTGGCAGTCCGCGGCCGCGATCGGATCGGTGTTCGGGCGGTGGGAGCGGATCGTCGGGGCCGACCTGGCGGCCCACGTGCGCCCGGACACCTTCACTGACGGGGAACTGGCCGTCACCGCGGACTCGACCGCGTGGGCGACGCAGGTGCGCCTGCTCGCGCCCAGCCTGGTCCGCCGGCTCAACGAGGAACTCGGCCATAACACGGTGACCAGGGTCGTGGTCAGGGGGCCCACACCGCCGCCGTCAGCGGGGCGCTGGCGGGTGCGCGGCGGGCGTGGCCCAAGAGATGACTACGGCTGAGCCGGAAGGTTTTCCCAGGTAAAATGAGAGGGCGTATTGGGGCGCCATAGTGGCGGGACCGAGGGTCCGGGGTCCCGTGGGCCCGTGATGCGCCCGTTCCTGGAGGAGCTTGCATTTGTCCTACGACGCACGCTCGATCACGGTCCTTGAGGGGCTGGAGGCGGTTCGCAAGCGTCCCGGCATGTACATCGGTTCGACCGGTGAACGCGGCCTGCACCACCTCGTGCAGGAGGTGGTCGACAACGCCGTCGACGAGGCGCTGGCCGGGTACTGCGACCGCATCATCGTCACACTGCTGGCTGACGGTGGGGTCCGGGTCTTCGACAACGGCCGCGGCATCCCCGTCGACATCCACCCGGTAGAGCACCGCCCGGCGCTTGAGGTGGTGCTGACCACCCTGCACGCGGGGGGCAAGTTCGACGGCAAGTCCTACGCCGTATCCGGTGGCCTGCACGGCGTCGGTGTCTCGGTTGTCAACGCCCTCTCGGTACGACTGGAGGCCGAGGTCCACCGGGACGGCTACGGCTGGCGCCAGTCCTACCGGGGCAGCCAGCCGGCCACGGAGGTCATCCGGGGCGGGGCTGTCTCCGACACCGGCACGACCATCACCTTCTGGCCCGACACGGAGATCTTCGAGACCACCGAGTGGAATTTCGAGACCCTGTCGCGCCGTCTCCAGGAGATGGCCTTCCTCAACCGTGGCCTGCATATCACCCTGACCGATGAGCGCCCGTCGCACGTGAACGGCGAGCCCCGCACCGTCCGGTACTGCTACGACGGCGGCATCGCCGACTTCGTCCGGTACCTGAACGGGTCGAAGGAAGCCGTGCACGGGTCCGTCATCGAATTCTCCGACGATGCCCCGGGCATATCGGCCGAAATCGCGATGCAGTGGAACTCGTCGTTCGCGGAGTCGGTCTACACATTCGCGAACACGATCAACACCGCCGAGGGCGGCACCCACGAGGAGGGCTTCCGCGCCGCCCTGACCACCATCGTGAACCGGTACGCCCGCGAGCAGAAACTGCTGAAGGACAAGGACGAAAACCTCACCGGCGAAGATGTCCGGGAGGGACTCACCGCGATCGTCTCGGTGAAGCTCGCCAATCCCCAGTTCGAAGGCCAGACCAAGACGAAGCTCGGCAACACCGATGCCAAGTCATTCGTCCAGCGAGTGTGCAACGACCAGTTGCGAGACTGGTTCGAGCGCAATCCGGGTGAGGCCAAGGACATCATCACCAAGTCCGCCCAGGCGGCGCGGGCCAGGATCGCGGCCCGGCAGGCGCGTGACCTGACGCGGCGCAAGGGACTGCTGGAGTCGACCGGCCTGCCCGGCAAGCTCTCGGACTGCCAGTCCACCGATCCGTCCAAGAGCGAGATCTACGTGGTCGAGGGGGACTCGGCTGGCGGTTCGGCCAAGTCGGGCCGCGACCCGATGTTCCAGGCCATCCTGCCCATCCGGGGCAAGATCCTCAACGTCGAGAAGGCCCGGATAGACCGGGTCCTGAAGAACAACGAGGTGCAGGCGCTGATCACGGCGCTCGGCACGGGCATTCACGATGACTTCGACCCCGCCAAGCTGCGCTACCACAAGATCATCTTGATGGCCGACGCCGACGTGGACGGCCAGCACATCCGCACCCTGTTGCTAACCCTGCTATTCCGGTTCATGCGGCCACTGATCGAGGCCGGGTACGTGTACCTGGCCCAGCCCCCGCTCTACAAGATCAAGTGGGAAGGCCGGGGGGTCAAGCCGGACTACGCGTTCACCGAGCGCGAACGGGATGCGCTCATCGAGGCGGGCGTAACGCAGGGCCGCAAGGATCCACGCGGGCGGGGTGAGGCGGTGCAGCGCTTCAAGGGCCTCGGCGAGATGAACGCCGGCGAGTTGTGGGAGACCACGATGGACCCGGCGCGGCGGGTGCTCCTGCAGGTGACGCTCGATGACGCGGCGCAGGCGGACGAACTGTTCAGCGTGCTGATGGGCGAGGACGTCGAAGCGCGGCGCTCGTTTATCCAGCGCAACGCCAAGGATGTGAGGTTCCTCGACATCTGAGCCGGTGATGGCCGCCCAGATGTCCCACGTGCCGGTGGCGGGCCGCGGTCCCGGACCGCGGCGCCTGCCCTGGGCAGGTGCGGCATGTGTGAGGAACCGGCCGGCCGAGGCCGGCAGCACAGCGGGGCCCGTCCCGGTTGGGCGGGGCCGATGACCCGGGAGGCAGTCAAGTGACGGATGTGGACACGGGCGGCACACCGCCCGCGCACGATCGGACCGAACCGGTCGACATCCAGGTGGAGATGCAGCGCAGCTACATCGACTACGCGATGTCGGTCATCGTCGGCCGCGCTCTTCCCGATGTGCGCGACGGGCTCAAGCCGGTGCATACCCGGATCCTCTACGCGATGTACGACGGTGGTTACCGGCCCGACCGTGGCTACTCCAAGTGCGCCCGCGTCATCGGTGACGTGATGGGCCAGTACCACCCGCACGGCGATTCGGCCATCTATGACGCCCTGGTGCGGCTCGCTCAGCCGTGGGCCATGCGGATGCCGCTGATCGACGGCCAGGGCAACTTCGGCTCCCCCGGCAACGACCCGGCCGCCGCCTACCGTTACACCGAATGCCGGCTCGCCCCGCTCGCCATGGAGATGCTGCGGGACATCGACAAGGACACCGTCGATTTCCGCCCCAACTACGACGGCCGTTCGAACGAGCCGGTGGTGCTGCCGAGCCGGTTCCCCAACCTGCTGGTGAACGGATCCGAGGGGATCGCGGTCGGCATGGCGACCAAGATCCCGCCGCACAACCTGCGGGAGCTCGCGGCCGGGGTGCAGTGGTACCTGGAAAACTACGAGGCGCTGGAGGCGCCGTCCGCGGTGGGCGCGGACGTGGCGGGGACGGACGTGGCGGGCGCGGACGTGGCGGGGAACCCGCTGCTGGAAGGCCTCATCGAGCGGATCAAGGGTCCCGACTTCCCCACCTCCGGCCTGATCGTCGGCCGCCGCGGAATCGAGGACGCTTACCGGACCGGCCGGGGATCGATCATCATGCGGGCCGTCGTGGACATGGAGGAGGATCCCCGCGGGCGTACCTGCCTGGTGGTCACCGAGTTGCCGTATCAGGTGAACCCGGAGAACCTGGCCCAGAAGGTCGCCGAGCTCGTACGCGAGGGCCGGGTCAGCGGCATCGCGGACATCCGCGACGAAAGCAGTGGCCGGACCGGCCAGCGCCTGGTGATCGTGCTCAAGCGCGACGCCATCGCCAAGGTGGTGCTGGCCAACCTCTACCGGCACACCCAGTTGCAGGAGACCTTCGGCGCCAACATGCTGGCGCTGGTCGACGGCGTCCCGCGCACCCTGCGGTTGGACCAGATGATCCGGTACTGGGTCGCCCACCAGATCGAGGTCATCGTCCGGCGCACCCGGTACCTGCTCGCCAAGGACCAGGCGCGGGCGCATATCGTCCGGGCGCTGCTCAAGGCGATCGACGCCATCGACGAGGTGATCGCGCTGATCCGGGCCAGCGAATCGGCCTCAGCCGCGCAGCAGGGGCTGATGGACCTGCTCGACATCGATGAAGAGCAGGCGCGGGCCATCCTCGACATGCAACTGCGCAGGCTGGCGGCGCTGGAACGGCAGCAGCTCACCAACGAGTACGACGAGCTCATGGCCAGGATCGCCGACTACGAGGCGATCCTCGCCTCACCGCTGCGCCAGCGCACGATCATCGCGACCGAGCTCACCGAGATCGTCGCGAAGTACGGTGACGCCCGGCGCACCGAGATCATCGCCTACGACGGTGACGTGACCGACGAGGATCTGATCGCGCAGGAGGACGTCGTCGTCACCATCACCCACGGTGGGTACGCCAAGCGGACCAAGGTGGATCTTTACCGGGCGCAGCGGCGGGGCGGCAAAGGTGTCCGCGGCGCGCAACTGCGCACCGACGACATCGTGGATCACTTCTTCGTCACCACGACCCACCATTGGATCTTGTTCTTCACCAACAAGGGCCGGGTCTACCGGGCGAAGGCGTATGAATTCCCCGATGCCGCCCGGGACGCGCGCGGGCAGCATGTCGCAAACCTGCTCGCGTTCGGCCCGGACGAGCGGATCGCGGAGGTCCTCGCCCTGCGGGACTATTCGGTCGCGCCGTACCTCGTCATCGCGACCCGCACCGGGCTGGTGAAGAAGTCACGGCTGACCGATTTCGACTCACCGCGCACCGGCGGGATCATCGCCATCAACCTTCGGGAAGACGACGAAGTGATCGGCGCGCGGCTGGTCTCGCCCGACCAGGACCTGCTGCTGGTGAGCAAGAAGGCCCAGGCTCTGCGGTTCCAGGCGAGCGATGAGGCGATGCGGCCGATGGGGCGGGCAACGTCCGGGGTCATCGGCATGCGGTTCTCCCAAGGGGACGCCCTGCTCGGCATGTACGTGGTGCGGGACGGCGCCGATGTGCTCGTGGCTACCGCCGGCGGCTACGCCAAGCGGACTCCGGCCGGTCAGTACCCGGTCAAGGGCCGGGGGGGCATGGGTGTGGTGACGGCCCGGATCACCGAAGACCGGGGCGAACTCGCCGGGGCGCTCATGGTCCTGCCGGAGGACGAGGTCTTCGCGATCACCTCCGGTGGTGGGGTCATCCGGACCGCGGCCGCTGAGGTGAAACTGTCGGGGCGGCAGACCATGGGAGTGCGGCTCATGAACCTGGCGCCCGGCGACACACTCGTGGGCATCGCGCGCAACGCCGAGACGCAGCGGCCCGAGGCCGGCACGACCGACGACGAGACGGCGGCCGCGGACGTGCTCACCGAACTGGATGATCCTTCCGGCGAGGACGGCCCGGATCCTTCCGGCGAGGACGGTAACGGTGACGCCACAACTGGCGGAGCCGACGCAACCACGTGACGACCCGGCGCGTCACAGGGGTACGTAACGGCGCCCGTCATTTCCAAAGGGACACCATCGATTGCGCCGGCGGATAATCTCAGGGTGGTAGGCCCGGCTGAGGAGGTTGGCGTGGAGGACCACGAGGAGTCACCATCGTGGCTGCCCGAGGGGGCTGCGCCCGCAGTTACCACGGACGAGGCACCCGGTGCGGCCACCGCCTCGGACGCTGACACCAGCGCCGGCTTCGACCCGGTCAGCTATGACGAATCAGGCGACGGGGAAGGTCCAGGTGCCGCGCCGCAGGATTCCGGCCCGCCCGTCATGGATGAGGACCAGCAGCAGTGGGATGACATGACCGGAGCGGCTGGCAATGGCGCGGACGCGACAGCCGCAGACCGCGGGGATAGCTACGGCTACGGCTATGGCTACACGCTCGGCACGGCCGATCCCGGCGCGGATCCGGCCGGCGACGACGTGAACGAGCCCACCAGGGAGCAGCCAGCGACGCCGCCTTATCCTGCGGAATACTCACGTGACCCCATCAGTGCCGCCTCCCCCGCGTGGTCTGTGGGTGGAGGCAGGGCATCCACCTGGGTCGGGGGCGAGGATGAGGCCGCGGGCTGGTCGCGCGGTGCCGGTGAGGCGGCGGCATGGCCGGAGCAGGCGGAGGAACCTGCCCGCCCGGCAACCACGCCGCGCCCGAGGCCGGCGGTTGCGGGTGGCCGGCGCGCCAACCTGGTGCTGGCCCGGCTCGAGCCGTGGTCGGTGATGAAGTTCAGCTTCCTGATCTCGCTGGTCGCCTGGGTAGTGCTGTTCGTCGCGGTGGCCCTGCTCTACTACACCCTGTCCGGGCTGGGAGTCTTCGCCTCCCTTGGGCGGACGCTGCAGAGTGTCACCTCCAGCCAGGGCACAGCGGGGGTAGAGCTCAGCCGGTGGACATCCGCACCCCGGGTGCTGGGCTACACGATGCTGATCGGGGCCGTGAACGTCGTGATCATCACCGCCCTGTCGACGATCGGCGCGGTGATCTACAACCTGGTCACCCACCTGGGCGGCGGTATCGAGATCACCCTGAAGGAAACCGACTGACGACCACCGTCGCGGATGCGGTAGCCTTGCCCGGGTGCTGTCGTTGACCCGCTCACGCACCGCCACAGCCGGGCCTATAGCTCAGCCGGTTAGAGCGCATCCCTGATAAGGATGAGGTCGGTGGTTCAAGTCCACCTAGGCCCACCCCCCAGGTCATGACCAGTGAATGTCCGCGGCCACGCCGGCCGCCCCTGAACGGAAGGATCGCACGTTGAGCGGCGGCCTAGTTCCCAAGCACAAGACATCCAGGGCGCGCACCCGGCACCGGCGCTCGAAGAACATCAAGCTCACCCCGCCGGCGCTGGCAGCGTGCCCGCGGTGCAAGAAGCCGACCCTGCAGCACCACGCATGCGCCACCTGTGGCTTCTACCGGGGCCGCGAGTACCCCGAGGCCATCACCCTCTCCTGAGGCTCTCTGCCCGGGTGCCGGCGCGGATCCCCCGAGCCGGCGATAAGGGATTCCTTAATGCGCGGTCGCGGCTGATCGCGGTGGCGCATACGCTGAGTCCAGGGACGCGGCCGGAGGGTGCGCTGACATGAGTCACGAGCCAGACGAGGCCCTGCAGGTCCTGCGGACGCTCTGGAGCGCCCAGGGGCAGGGCGGACAGGACATCGGCGACGAGGCAGCCGGTCGCTCCTGCAAGCGCATGGCGGATGTGGGCTTCGGTGGCCTTGCCGACGACAGCGTTGATTCCGGAGATCTGCGGACAGCCTGGCGAGCGCAGCTCGCCAGGGAGGGAAAGCTCGATTGCTCTCCCGGGGCCAGTCTCGCCGACCTCGTGCTGGGGTCAGGACCCGGATCCCGCTAGCCAATGCCGGAGAGCCCGGTGCCGACCTACCCCCCCCGCAGTGTCGGCCACCTCACCGACATCCTGCGGGCGGGCAGTTACCTGGCTGACCGGGGGCTGGCCACAGCGCTGTACGTGGGCATCACACTCGGGCGGCCGGTCCTGCTCGAAGGCGAGGTTGGCGTCGGCAAGCCCGAGGTCGCCAAGGCGCTCGCCGCAGTGTTCGGCCGCAGGCTCATCCGGTTGCAGTGCTATGAGGGAATCGACACCAGCCAGGCGCTCTACGAGTGGGATTACGCGCGCCAGATGCTGGCGATCCGCGCGATGTCGGAGCGAGCGCTCGCGGCCGACGAGGCCGTGGACGCGTTGTTCGGCCCGAAGTTCCTGGTGGAAAGGCCGCTGCTGGAGGCGGTGCGGGCGGGCGGCGACGCGGTGCTGCTGATTGACGAGATCGATCGTGCCGACGACGAGTTCGAGGCGTTTCTGCTCGAGGTGCTCTCCGACTTCCAGATCACCATTCCCGAGATCGGCACCATCCGCGCGGCCGAGCCGCCACTGGTGATCCTCACCTCCAACCGCACCAGGGAACTCCATGACGCGCTCAAGCGGCGCTGCCTGTATCACTGGATAGGATACCCCTCCGCCGACCGCGAAGTGGAGATCGTCCTGCTCAGGGCGCCGGGGGTGGCACAGGCACTGGCACGCAAGGTTGTCGGCGCGGTCAACAGGCTGCGTGAACTAGACCTTGCCAAGCCCCCCGGTGTCGCGGAGACGATCGACTGGGCGAGAACAGTCGACCTGCTCGGCGCCACCGGCCTGGACCCGCAGATGGCCCTCGACACACTCGGCGCCGTCGTCAAGGAGCGCGACGACCTGGAACTGGTCATAGCCAACGTCGAGGAGATCACCTCCGGTGCCTGAGCAGCCAGGCCTGGCCGGTGTGCTGGTGGGCTTCGCCCGGGCACTGCGTGCGGAGGGGCTGGCTGTGGGCTCGGCCGAGGCCCAGACCTACTGCCAGGCCATGGCCGCCCTGGATCCTGCGGACCTGCTCGACGTGTACTGGGCGGGCCGGGCGGTGCTGGTCTCCAGGCGCGAGCAGATCGCGCCGTACAACGAGGTGTTCAAGCGGTACTTCCTGGGGGGAACTTCCGCGCGGACCTTGCCACCGGCCCCCCGCGCCATGGCCGGTTCGGTGACGGAGGCGGCACTCGCGGTCCCGCTCACCGACCCCACTGGTGATGGCCGGCCGGAACAGGCCCAGCTGGGCATGCTGGCTTCGGACGCGGAGGTGCTGCGCCACAAGTCGTTCGCCGCCAGCACGGAAGAGGAGCGGGCGGCGTTGCGGCGGATCATGGCCCGGCTCACCCTGACGCCACCGAAGCGCCGATCACGGCGGACCCACTCAGCCCGCGCGGGGCGGGCACCGGACCTGCGCGCCACCGTCCGGGCATCGCTGCGGACCGGTGGTGAACCAACGCAACTGCGCTGGCGGCGGCGCAAAGTCGTGCTGCGCCCGATCGTCCTTATCCTGGACATCTCGGGCTCAATGGCCGACTATTCGCGCCATCTGCTGCAGTTCGCCCACACCACGGCTCACGCGGCCGCCCGGGTGGAAGTGTTCTGCTTCGGCACCCGGCTCACCAGGGTCACCCGCGCCCTGCGGCACCGCAGTCCCGACCAGGCACTCGCGGACGCCACCACGATGGTGTGCGACTGGGAAGGCGGGACGAAGATCGGCGCCTGCCTGGATGAGTTCGTCCGCCAGTGGGCACGCCCGGGACGCGCCCGTGGCGCGGTGGTGGTGGTGTGCTCGGACGGGTTCGATCGCGGTGACCCGGAAACCCTGGCGTGCGCGATGGAACGGCTCTCACGCCTGTGTCACCGGGTGGTATGGGTAACTCCGCATAAGAGTGATTCGCACTACCGGCCGAGCAGCGTCGGGATGATGGCCGCCTGGCCGCATATCGACGAGATTGTCTCCGGCCGGGACCTGGCCGGCCTGGAGGAACTCGCGGCATTGCTGCCAAGGCTGGCCTGATGGCAGCGCGAGGCGGGGCTGGCCGGCGGGACGGGAGGACCCGATGAGGTGGAGCGTGGGCATCGAGACCGAAGGAGAGCGCCCGCTGTCCCGGGAGGAGGTCGTGGAGCTCGCCGACGCGGTCGCCGCTTCGTCGGGCATCGCGACCGGCATCGGCTCCACCCGCTACGGGGCGCGGCTCATTGTCGAGGCCACGAGCCGGGACGAGGCCATCGCGGCGGCGAGGAATGAATTCGTGCGGGCCGTCCATACCGCGGGCCTCCCGCTCTACCCGATTGTGCGGGTGGAGGCGGCCAGCGAGGACGAGGACGAGGAGGACCCGGCCGGATGATCCGGCTCGGGTCTTTGGCCGGCTACCCCTTTGAAGGGCCGCGTCTGCTCGCCGGCTGGACCCCACCGGCCGGCGCCGCGGTCTACGCGATTCTCTACAAGCCCGACCCCGACACCAAGCCGGAGCGCTACGCGGTCATCTTTGCCGGCCACTGCGACGACCTGGCGGCCGAGCGCTTCCCGTTCGGCCACCCCCGGGCCGACTGCTGGGTCCGCCGGGCCGGGTCGAGGTGGCGGGTCTATATCGCCACCTACCAGATCCCCGGCGGCGGGCGGGGCCACCGGGAGCAGATCACCCGCGAACTGGCCGCCATCTACCAGCCCCAGTGCAACGCCGACCGGTACGGGCAGTCCTGGAAGCGGGAATGGATCGGTGAGTACACGGCTCCCACCACCGGCCCACTGGCCCGGCGCGGGCCCGGCGGTGGGCCGGCCGAGGGGAATGGCGGGGCTGGTGGTGGGCCGGCCGAGGGGAATGGCGGGCCCGGCGGTGGCCATCGGGAGGCCGGGGCAGCGCCAAGCCCCGGGCCAGCCAATGCGGGTGGCGGGCCCGGTCAGGTC
>DAHUZQ010000078.1 GCA_027306495.1 Actinomycetota bacterium
ATCGTCGGGACCGGGTTCGTCCCGGGCCGCGTCGCGGTCCCCCCTGACCGGGGATCACCTGCGGTGCACGGCTATGACCGGTGGATCACCAACCGGTACACGCTGACCTTGTCCGCGCGGTAGCCGTAGCGGAACCCGACCTCGTGAAGGTAGGCGGTGATGACCGGTGTCTTCGTCCACAGCACGGCCCAGCGCACCCCGGACCTTACGGCCGCCTGGCGTGCCGCCTGGACATCCACTCCGGTCAGCGAGCCGTCCTGAGCGGCGATGAGACCACTGAAGAAGGAATTTCCCCGCAGCGCGCGGATGGTCTGCGTGGATGTCCACGAGGTGTAGGAGATGGCCCGGGGGTGGCCATCCTCGGTGGCGAGCACGAGTGCGCGGGGGCTGATGGAATCCCCGTCCGGCACCAGCCCGCCACGGATTCCGTAGGGGATGTCCACCACGACCGAGTGTGAGTGGTCGGCCGCGATCGGGCCGTCGAGAGCCGGCATGGCGGCCGGCATGGTGCCCAGCTTGGGCCGGCCTGCGTATCCGGCCTCCAGCACGGCCAGCATGAGCGCCACGGTCAGGGCCGCCCGGCTGTGCCGTCGCAGCCATTCGATCCCCGAGCCGGCCAGCAGGACAGCCGGCAGCAGTCCGGCCAGGGCGAAGCGGTCAGATTCGCGGAACCCCGCCATGCCGGGCAGGTGGACGAGCCACGTATAGGGCATGATCCCCGACATCGTGACACCGTGCCAGCTCACTGGCAGGGGCAGGTATACGTGGCGGCCCACGGCCAATGAGGGGCCGAGCGCCAGTGCCGCGCTCACCAGCCAGCCGACGCCCAGCAGCACAGTCCCGCGCCGGCGCCGCGCCACGATGAGGCCGAGCACCGCCAGCGCGGTCAGAGCGACCCCGAACGTGAGGATGCCCTCGCCGGAATGCGCGTAGTAGTACTGCCAGGGCAGGTGCAACCCGAGCCTGCTCAGCCGCGGGGAGGGCGCGAAGAGGCTGGTCACGGGGACCCCGAAGACCGTGTCCGCGTAGGCGAGCCGGGCGGGGCTGACGGTCGCGCCGCCGGCCGCCGCCTGGCCCGCCATCGCGAGCAGTTGCGGGCTTGCCACCACCGCGCTCACGGCCGCCGCCAGGCCGGTCAGCCACAGTTTCGTGCGGCGGGTGCACTGACCGCCCGGATCCTGCCCGGACTGCTGGACGGGCCCGTGCCCCACTGGGTGGGCGCGGGCGGTGCCGGCGCGAGACGGGCCGCCGCTCTGTACCAGCCAGCGTGCCAGGATCACCACGGTCATGGCGGCGGCGAAGATGGCCGACTCCTGGTTGACCAGCACCGAAGCGCCCAGCACGCAGCCAAGGATCACCGCCCGGCGCAGGCTGGGGGAGCGCAGCAGCCGGACCGTCGCCTCCAGGGCGAGCGGCAGGAACAACGCACCGATCGCGATGTTGAGGTGGTACCAGTCGCGCCAGGTCAGCATGGTGGACAGACCGTAGAGGGCACCTGTCGCGATCGCCGCCAGCTGAGATGTCAGCCAGAGCCGGGCGGTCCGGTACGTCACGAAGCAGAGCAGCCCGGGGGTCACGATGGCGAGCACGCCGTAGGCGGTGCTCGCGCCGAATGCCAGTGTGACCGGCGTCATGATCAGGCCGACGAGCGGCATCAGCGTGTCGAAACCGAGGTTCACGCCTGCCGGTGCGCCGAGATACCGGGTGAACCATGGATTGCCCAGATGAACGACTTGATGAGCGACCCACCACAGGCCCCACACGTAGCTGGCCTGGTCATGGTTGGCTGGCAGCCGTCCGGTCACCACGAAGGCGGTCCGTGGCCAGGTGGCGAGCACCCCGGCCACCAGATACCCCAGCAGGACGAGCCAGCCGGCGCCGGTCAGCCGGGGCCGGGTCCGTGGCGGGGTGGGCTGGCCCGGGTGCGGTTCCGCGCGCAATGAGCGGGGGATCCCGGCGTCGAGTTTGGCCGCATCGCCTGTCCAGGCCGCGGTGTGGCGGCCCGGGATGGTCCGCGTCCCCGTCCGGGCTGCGGCGTGCTGGCCCTCGGCTCCGGTGTGGCGGCCCGGGATGGTGTGTGTCCCGTGCCCGCCCGTCCCGCCTGTCCCCGGTCCTGCCTGGACCCGGGGGCTGGCGTCGTCCATGCATCTCCCCTTTGGCTGCGGTCCAGCCGCGATGATGGCGATATCCGATCGTCGCTGCGCTGCCTGAGGTGGCTGTGCACCCACCTCACCACAAATCCTTACAGAGCCCTTGAAAAGAAACGGCAGCAATTAGCAAATGGTTAAGCTAATTCTTTGCCACCTCAGAGTAATGCCCCGGTGATGACGCGGAAGGCCTGAGATTACTCAGGCAATACGCAATCTTTACTCATTAAAGGAATGCCGTGTCAGACGGCCCCTGCGCCGGGTTACCGGCGGCTTCGCGAGTTCCTCGGGAATACGCAACAGTGGGTTTGTCGCGCTATCGACAACCTCACCCGCCACCTCCAGCACCCGCCGCCCGCGCACCCTGGCGGCTGACCGGAGGAGTTCGAATGCCTGCCGTGGCCGCAGGCGATGCCGTTCGGCTAGCACGCCGATCGCCTGCTCGACCCGCACCCGCACCCGCAGGGCGTGCTCAAGCTGCGCGACCGTCTCCTGCAGCTTGCGGGTGTCGGGAGACTCTGTGACCGGTTCGGGGGAGCGGGCCGGCGCCGGCGCGGGTGGCGCACTGGCCGGCAGATCAGCTGCGAGCAGGTCGGCCAGCACCATGGCACTGGTCAGGTCGGACACCTCTTCGTCCCCGACCCGCCATCCCTCGGCGGTCCGCCAGGCGACGGGCGTGCCGGCCGGGGAGATTACGTCAGCGGATGGTCCTGACTTCGGACGGGTCTGCGGAACCGGGTCCTGCCCAGGCCGGTCACCCGCCCGGCCGGACCGTCCCGGCTCGGCTGGGCGCTGATCGCTGTCCTCGTACCGATGCCGGCCGGGTACGTGGTCGGCAGGTGTCCCCCTGTTATCGTCCCCGGCCGTGCGGTTGCGTTCGGTCTTCATAGTCCCCTGGTGAGTTCGCCGAGGCGCTGGCGTACCTGGGCCGCCGACGGATTCGTCAGCGCCGTCCCGTCCGGGAAGACGACCGTGGGAACCGTCTGATTCCCCCCGTTGACGGACATCACGTAGTCCGCGGCCGATGGATCGCGCTCGATGTCGATCTCGGTGACCTCAATCCCTTCCTGCGCGAGTTGGCGCTTCAGCCGCCGGCAGAACCCGCACCATGGGGTTGTATACATCGTCACCGGCTCTGACACGCGCTTCTCCTTGTCGGTTCACCCTAACCCGGGTGCTATAACGCTGTGGCCACCCTGGCGCTTCCCGTCGTCTGGCGCCGTCCCCCACGCGTGTCGGGGGGATGCGGGAGGATTGCCTGCGGACAGGGAGGTGGTGGGTGGTGGTGGTGGCCGACGATCACGGGGTGTCCGCCGGCATGGAGGGCCCCGAGGACGTGCTCACCGGACTCGATCCGCAGCAGCGCGAGGTGGTGCTGGCAACCCGGGGCCCCGTGTGTGTGCTGGCGGGTGCCGGCACCGGGAAGACCCGTGCCGTGGCCCACCGGATCGCCTATGGAGTGCGGGCTGGCATCGTGGACCCCCGGCATGTGCTGGCCCTGACCTTCACCACGCGCGCGGCTGGTGAACTGCGGGCGCGCCTTGCCGCGCTGGACCCGGCCGCGGGATCCGGACTGGACCGGGTCACCGCCCGGACGTTCCATGCGGCGGCGCTGCGCCAGCTCACCCACTTCTGGCCACGAACGGTTGGCGGTCCCGCCCCAGCAGTCCTCGACAGCAAGGCCGCCGCGCTAGCGGAGGCGGCGCGACGGCTGCGGTTGCGGCTCAGTGGCCCGGAGCTGCGGGATCTCGCCGGCGAAATCGAGTGGGCGAAGGTCACCCAGGTGCGTCCCGGCGACTACGCCACGGCCGCCGCGAAGGCGGGCCGCGTCCCGCCGCTTGCCGCCGCCGTGACCGCGGGCCTGTTCGCGGCCTACGACGACCTGCTGCGGGAGCGGCACCAGATCGACTTCGAATCCGTCCTGGAACTGACCGCGGCGATCCTGGCCGGGCACCAGGCCGCCCAGGTGGCGGTGCGCGAGCGCTACCGGTACTTCGTCGTGGACGAGTATCAGGACGTCAACCCGCTTCAGAAGCTCCTGCTCGACACCTGGCTCGGTGACTGCGACGAGATCTGCGTTGTCGGCGACCCACGCCAGACCATCTACTCCTTCACCGGGGCGACAGCCACCTATCTCACGCGGTTCACCGCCGAGTACCCGCACGCCACGCGGATCGCTCTGGTGCGCAATTACCGTTCGACCCCTCAGGTGGTCGCGCTGGCGAACCGGCTGAGCAGGGGCAGTGGCGGTGGCCGGGCAAGCGGAACCGCAAACGTGGAGCCGCCACTGCCGGGCCCGGAACTCGTCGCCGTGCGGCCCGCGGGCCCGCAGGCCGAGTTCACCGAGTACGACGATGACAGCGCGGAGGCGGCCGCGGTGGCGGCCAGTTCGGCGTCGCTGATCCGGGCCGGTGTCCCTGCCGGGGAGATCGCCGTCCTGGTCCGAGTCAACGCCCAGACCGAACGATTCGAGAACGCGTTCGCGCAGGCTCAGGTGGCCTGTCAGGTGCGCGGGGCCGAGCGCTTCTTCGACCGGGCCGAGGTGCGGCAGGCGATGAGCCTGCTGCGGGCCGCCGCGAAGTCGTCTCAGCCGGAGGAGGACGCTGCCGGACAGGTCCGCGACATCCTTTCCGGGCTGGGCCTGACAGGGGATCCGCCCAAGGGCACGGGGGCAGCACGCGACCGCTGGGAGTCACTTGCCACGCTTGCCAGGCTGGCGGGCGAGATCAGCGCCGCCCTGCCGGGCCAGGGGCTGGCGGCGGTCACCGGGGAACTTGCCCGCCGCGCCGCCACCGGCCAGGTCCCGGCGGCAGCGGGCGTGACGCTGGCGTCCCTGCACGCGGCCAAGGGGCTGGAGTGGGACGTGGTCTTCCTGCCCGGCCTGACCGAGGGGACGATGCCAATCGTGCACGCCCAGTCTCCGGAGCAGATCGCCGAGGAACAGCGGCTGCTCTACGTGGGGATTACCAGGGCTCGCCAGCAGGCCCTGCTCTCCTGGGCGCTGGCCCGCTCGCCGGGGTCCCGCCGGACCCGCAGGCCATCGAGGTTCCTGGCGGTGCTGCGCCCGGCCGCCGCCCCTCGCGGCCGGGACCGTGGCGTGGCTGGGGGGAGCCGCGCCCGGCGCACCGCGGGCGGCGCCGCCCCGCAGGCCGGGCAAGCGCCGCAGTGGCTGATCGAGCGACTGAAACAGTGGCGGCGCCAGGTAGCCATGGAGCAGGGTGTCCCCGCCTATGTCGTCTTCACCGACGACACACTGCGCCAGATCGCCGTGCTACGGCCCACCACCTCAGCCCAACTGGCCGGCGTCGCCGGCGTGGGCCCGGTGAAGCTCGGCCGTTACGGGACGGCCGTGCTGGAGCTGTGTGCCCGGCCCGGAGGTGAACAGTGAGCGAGAGCCTGCAGCGGTTGCTGGTCATCCTCGATCTCGAGCAGATCGAGGATGACATCTTCCGGGGCCGGAGCCCGAGCGATCGCCGCCAGCGTGTGTTCGGCGGCCAGGTCGCTGGCCAGGCGCTGGTGGCCGCGGGCCGGACGGTCCCCGCCGACCGGCCGGTGCACTCGTTGCACGCGTACTTCATCCGGCCCGGAGATCCCAGCGTCCCGCTCGTGTACCTGGTGGACAGGGTCCGGGATGGACGGTCATTCACGACCAGGCGGGTATCGGCGGTCCAGCACGGCAAGGTCATCTTCACCCTCTCCGCGTCCTTCCAGCACGCCGAACCGGGACTGGTCCACGCCGATCCCATGCCGGATGTGCCGCCGCCGGACGAGGTCCTGCCCGCGGCGGTGCGGCTGGAGAAGGTGTTCGGCGGCACGGCTCGCGAGTTCCTGCGCGACAACCCGTTCGACCTTCGTTTCATCGGCCCGCTCAGTTACGAGGCTGAACTGGACCCCGCTCTTATCACCGACCGTAACCTGGTCTGGCTGCGTGCCGATGGTGAACTGCCGGACGACCCGCTGCTCCACGTGTGCCTCATGACCTACGCCTCCGACCTGACCCTGCTCGATTCGGCCTTGCTCCGGCACGGTCTGTCATGGGCTGGCGGGCGCGTCACGGGCGCGAGCCTTGACCACGCGATGTGGTTTCACCGCCCGTTCCGGGCTGACCGGTGGCTGCTCTACGCCCAGGAGTCGCCCGCCGCGGCCGGAGCGCGGGGCCTGGCCCGTGGCGAGGTGTTCACGCAGGCAGGTGACCTGGTTGTGTCGGTTGTCCAGGAGGGCCTCATCCGCGTGCGCGACGGGGATCGGGCCAGCCGCGGCATCCCCGGAGCCAGCGACGCCCGCAGTGGAAATCAGCATGGAAAATAGGTTGCCCACGCTCCCCCGCCTTTCATAGGCTGCTGTAATACAGCCCCCGGGAGGGCTGACTGCGCATTGCGGAAGGAGGTGCCCCTAGTGGGAAACGAGATCATCGACACCGGGATCATCGGGAGCCCGCGCGTGGGCGCGCCTTCCCTCATGGCTGTCCCGGGTAGCCGCGCGCCGTGGACGGCGCCGCGCGCCGCCGATAGCGGCGCCTTTGCGCGCAAGCTCATCAAGGTGTCCAATCCGGCGCTTCCCGCTGAGCTTCAGCGTGACCCCAACCGCAACCACCACAAGTTCATGACCTACATCGCCGCCGTCGGCGGCGCGTCGGGTTCGCATCCTGATACGGATCCGGTCTAGTCAGACCGGCCAGGCTCAAGGGCCGCGGACCCGAACAGGGTCCGCGGCCCTTTTTGTGCCGGGTACCCGCCACTTCGCCGGCGTCCGACCGACGCGCAGGACGAGATGAGAGGGGATCGACATGTACCGGCCCGGCACCACCGGTGCTGTTGTCAACGTGGCGGGCTCGCGGCCGGGGCCGCCAGCGGCCGCGGTCGGCGCGCGGCCAGCCAGACCCGCGCCGCAGGTCCGGCCGCCTGCTGGTGTCCCACCGGGCGGCGCTGTATTCCTGCCACTCGCACGGATGGCCGGGGACCTGCCCTGCGCCAGCGACCCCGACCTTTTCTTCGCTGAGTCGCCTGCCGACGTCGAAAGCGCGAAGGGGCTCTGCCGTGGCTGCCGGGTCCAGCGGGCGTGCCTGAGCGGCGCCCGCGAACGGCGTGAGCCATGGGGAGTGTGGGGAGGGGAACTCTTCCTGCGGGGCGAGGTCGTGCCCCGCAAGCGTCCGAGGGGACGTCCCCGCAAGGCCGATATCGCCGCCTGAGGCGACGCGGTCCGCGCCGGGTAACCGGTGCGGACGGCGTCAGCCGGCCGGTGTCATTTCGGTGGCCGGCTCGTCGCCGGCATCTTCGGCACCGGAGACCGCGTCAGCCCCGGGTGATGGGGGATCGGTGTAGCCGGGGACCCACTTCAGGACCTCGGCCCGGAACGGCCCCTCACACTCCAGTTGGCACAGCACACCGATCCCGGCCGTGGACACCCGGTGGATGAGCACGTAGGACGGCGGCAGGTTGAGGCGCCGCCCCAGGTTGGCCGATTTTGGGTCGGTGACCCGGGCGGCCTCGCCGCGCAGCCACTCCCGGGTGAACCGGAAGCGCTCGACCCGGGACGGCTCGGCGAGCGGGGCCAGGAAGACCCGCAGCCCCGCCGGGTCGACCTCCATGCCCGGCCGGAGGAAGCCCTGCTGGCGCAGTTCGGGCTCGGCATCGTGCAGGTCTCTCCCGTCGTGGACCATCCGGAGCAGCCGGCCGATGAAGGGCGGGATGCCGTCGGGGAGGCGGTCTACGGCGCCGAAGTCCATGACGCCCAGCCGCCCATCCGCGAGCAGGCGGAAGTTGCCCGGGTGCGGGTCAGCGTGCAGCAGTCCGGCCCGCACCGGGCCTGAGAAGAGGAACCGCACGAATATCAGGCCCGCCCGGTCGCGGTCAGCCTGCGAGCCGTCATTGATCACCTTGGACAGCGGCGTGCCATCCAGCCACTCGGTCACCAGCACGTGATCCGAAGCGGTGACCACCCCGGGAACGAAGATGTCGGGGTCTTGGGCATAGGCATCCGCGAACGCCTGCTGAGATGCCGCCTCGAGCCGGTAGTCGAGTTCCTCGGCCACCCGGTCGCGGAGCTCTGCCAGCACTGGTTTGACGTCCAGGCCCGGCATCAGCACGGCGAAAAGCCGGGCCACCCGGCTGAGCTGTGTGAAGTCACTCAGCAGTGCCTGTCCGGCGCCCGGGTACTGGATTTTGACGGCGACCGCGCGGCCGTCTCGCCAGATCGCCCGGTGTACCTGGCCGATCGAGGCCGCGGCCGCGGGCGCGTCGTCGAATTCGGCGAAACACTCGCGCCAGTGCGGTCCCATGTCCCCGGCGAGGACCTTGTGCACGGTGCGGGCCGGCAGTGGCGGGGCGGACTCCTGAAGCTTGGTGAGGGTGGCCCGGTAGGGCCCGGCGATTTCCGGCGGCAGCGCGGCCTCGAAGATCGACAGCGCCTGGCCCAACTTCATGGCGCCGCCCTTGAGCTCACCGAGAACCCGGAAGATCTGCTCGGCCGTGCGCTGCTGGATCTCGGCCGCGACGATTTCAGCGGGCCGGCCGCCAAGGCGCTTGCCGAGCCCCCAGGCCGTCCGTCCTGCCAGGCCGACTGGGAGCGTGGCCAATTTCGCGGTGCGTGTCACTGCTCGGCGGGGGAGATCGCTCACCCCCTCATTGTCGGTCACGTTGGCCGTGCACTGCCACAGCCGCATCTTTGATGAGGCTCCCAACTGCGGCGACGCCACCGCCAGTCGGGCAGGATGAGCTCGATCGTCCCATTCGCCGTGTCGGCCGCAGCGGCGCCGCGGTCGATGAACCGCAACGCCTGGGCGGCTGTCTGTGCCGCTACCGTCGTGGCCAGCACAGCGTCACATGCCAGTGGATCGGCCGCCCGCCCGGCCAGTTGCGCGAGGATGAGCGGCCACGCGGGGTCCCGGTCCGCCCGGGCCAGGTCGAGGCAGCGGACGCAGGCGGACGCGCCTGGCAGCACCAGCGGCCCGACCACCCCTATCGCCTCACCCGCGGCGGCGACCAGGTGCGGGATCCGGCCGCGGGTGAGCTGATCCGGCAGGTCACGCTGGTGGGTGTCCACGATGATCACAAGGTCCGGCCGCCGGCCGCTGGCGGGACCGCTCCGGGCCCGGCCCAGCGCGGGCATCGCCGGGTCATCCGGTGGCGGGGGCATGCCCGCCTGCTCGGGTGTGCGGGGCGCCGGCCCGGTCGAGGTGACCTGGCCGATGCCCGCCATCGTCAGCAGGCCGGCCGTCTGTAAGCCGGCGCGGCTCGTGCCATGCACCCGCACGCGGGCCAGCTGGCGGCGGGCGAGTGTGCGGGCGCCACCGTCGCCGTCCCCATTGGCGAGAGCCGCTGTGGCGAGTTCCGGCGACAGGCGGGAGCGCGTGGCCGCGGTCAGCGGCGGGCTTGTGCTGGCCGGGATGTCGTCGAGTGCTCCGCCCGCGGCCAGCAAGGTGAGCACCCGGTCGGCGGCCTCGGCGGGGATACCGAGATCGGCCGCCGCCGTGATCACCTGAGCACGGCTGCGGCTGCCGTCCAGCAGCCTGAGCATCCTCGCGGCATCGCGCATGCCGGTCAGGGCGATCGCCCGGCGGGGATCGATGCCGATCTGCACGGTGTCCCGGTTTCGCCACACCGGGAGCAATCCAGGCTTGAGAGCCGGCCTCATGAGGCAAGCCTGGCAGTGGCTACCGACAGTCCGGCCCGTCACCATGACCTCAGCGGGGCACCGCGACGGCGGGCCCGGTCACCCGTTGCCCTCTCCCAATGCCCGGTAGAGCCCGGGCCGGCGGTCGGCCAGCACGTCGTTGTGGCCGCTGATGGCCTTGTTGTCCGCCAGGGCCAGCGAGCAGCCGGCCCCGATGGTGCACGCCACCGCCGCGGGTGCCGGGCCCGTGATCGGCCAGCCGTCCGGATCGCAGATCACCGAATGGCCCACCCAGTCCACCCCCCGTTCCGGGCCGACCCTGTCGCACACGGCGATGAAGATCCGGTTGGTCGAAGCCGCGGCCTGCGCGCGGACCACCTCCATCGGCCGCTCGCCGGGCGGGCCGGGCGGGGGCATCACCGGCCAGTTGGCGGGGACGCAGAGCAACTGCGCCCCCGCCAGCGCCGGCAACCGGACCCATTCGGGGAACTCCAGGTCGTAGCAGATCATCACCGAGATCCGCGCGTCGCCGATGGACAGCACCGGTGGCCGCGCCGAACCCTGGCTGAAGATGAGCTTCTCGCCATCCCACAGGTGGGCCTTGCGGTACACGGCCGCCACGCCGTCGCCGGTGACCACAGCCGCGCTGTTGTAGAGGTGGCCGCTGGAGCCCCGTTCACACCATCCGCCGACGATCGTGACCCCCAGCCGTCCGGCCAGCGCCACCCACCCCCGAACCGACGGTCCGTCCGCCGGTTCTGCCAGCGCGGCCGCCTCGTCCGGTCCCGTGAACACATAGCCGGTCGTGGCCAGCTCCGGCAGGACCACGAGCTCGGCTCCCTGCCCGGCCGCCTCCGCCACCGCACGCTCGCACAGCGAGCGGTTTGCCGCGACGTCACCGAAGTGCGGGGCGATCTGACAGCAACTGACGTTCACAGCTTCCACCCTGGGCGCTCCTGCCGGTGACGCTAGGGGGAGGGAATCAGCAGGTCAACCCCACCTGTGGAGAAGGCTGTGGAAAAGGTGGGGGAGATTGCCAGAGATCCTGTGGACGGCCGACGGGAACCCTGTGAATTCCTGTGCTGATATCGCCGGGATCGCGGGCCCGACCTGGGTCACGGTCATCCACGGCTTGTGGATAACTATTCCTCGCCGGCGCCGTCGTCCAGTTCGGAGGTGTCCAGTGGGGGACGGCCCCGCACGAAGCCCTCGGGGTCGTCGAAGTCCTCGTCTCCCGGAAGCAGGTCGGGATGTGCCCAGACGGCGTCGCGGCCGTCCGCTCCGCGTGCCTGGGTCAGGGCGCGCCACAATGCGGCTGCCTCGCGTAGCCGGCGTGGCCGCAATTCCAGGCCGACCAGCGCGGCGAACGTGTGCTCGGCTGGGCCACCCGCGCCGCGCCGGCGCCGGATCGCCTCGGCGAGCGCGGTGGCCTGGGGCAGCCGCGAGCCGGCGGCGTCCTCCACGACGGTGGCGACCCACCCCTCCACCAGCGCGAGCGCAGTTTCCAGCCGGGCGAGGGCTGCCTGCTGGGCCGGGGTGTCATCGGGCTTGAAGAGGCTGGCGTCAGCCAGCGCCTCCCGGATCGCATCGGGGTTGGCGGGATCGATCTGCGGCATCGCGTCGCGCAGCCGCGTCTCGTCGAGCGAGATGCCGCGCGCGTACTCCTCCACCGCGCCGAGCAGGTGCGCGCGCAGCCAGCCCACGTGGGCGAACAGCCGGTGATGTGCCGCCTCACGTAGAGCCAGGAACAGCCGGATCTCCTCGACCGGGATCGACAGGCCCTCCCCGAACGCGGTGACCCCGGCGGGCAGCAGCGCGGCGGTCCCGGGCGGGCCGAGCGGCAGGCCGACATCTGAGGAGCTGACGACTTCGCGGGCCAGTGCCCCGACGGCCGAGCCGATCTGTGAGCCGACCAGCATGCCGCCGATGCGCCGCATCATCTCGCCCAGGCCCCCCAGGCCCCCCATGCCGCCGGTGAGCGCGGCCAGCGTGGGCCCGAGTTCGGCGGGCATGCCTTCCCCGAGTTCGCCCGGGGACGCACTGAGCATGCTGCCCATCGCATTGACGGCCTTGTCGGCGATGGGGTCACACAGCTTCGACCAGACGGGCAGGGTGGCTTCCACCCACTCCGACCGGCTCCAGGCCTTGGCCTGGCGCACACCGGTCGGGAAGCTGGTGACGTCGTCCAGCCAGAGGTCCGCGAGCCGCAGCGCCTCGGCGACCTTATGGCTGTCGCTGTCCAGGACACTGGGGTCGCTCTCGGCGGCCACGGTGTGCCGGGCTACGTTCTTGGCAAGGTCCCAGTTAACCGGCCCGCCTTGCCAGGACATCATGTCCGCGAACTGGCGCAGGGCGTCAGCCAGTTGCTGGGGGTCGCCGAGTGGGCCGAACGGGTTGGGCGGCTGGCCGCCGGGCGGGTCGCCGGGTCCGCCGGAGCCCTCATCTGAGGAGCCCGAACCCCCGGATGGGCCGAAGCCGAAGGGACGGTCAGCCATCGCACCGCCCTCTCAGGCAGGATGGAAGTGTCACATCAGCCACGTTATCCCGGGAGCGGCACACTGTGAGCACCGCACAGGCGCAGGTTCGCCATAGGCTGACCCACTCGGGCACGGCCACCTGGGGCGGTGAGACGCGTGCCCGCTGAGGGGACTGCCGATGCCGGCGGGCCGGTGACCGGCCATGCCCGGCAGGCCGCGGCTGCGGCGGCCGGCGGCGGGCCGGTCGTCGCCGTCACCGGCGCGGCGCGCGGCCTCGGGCAAGCGCTGGCCGGCCGACTCGCCGGCTCCACGGCGGTCGGCAGGGTGATAGCCATCGATGACCACCGGGGAGAGGCCCCCGGCGTCACCTGGCGGCTGGCGGATGTCCGCAGCCCGTCGCTGGCCCAGCGCCTGGTGGGGGTGGATGTCCTGGTGCACACCGACCTCGACTACTCGGCCGAGACCGATAACCGGGCCCGCCGGACGTTCAACATCCGGGCCGCGCAGGCCGTCCTGACCGCGGCAGCGGCGGGCCGGGTGGGCCGGGTCATCCTGATCACCAGCGCGATGGTCTACGGCGCCCACCCCGAAAACCCGGTACCGCTCGCGGAGGGCGCGCCGCTTCACGCCGATCCCGACCCCGGAGTGGCGGGCGACCTGCTGGAGATCGAAAGTCTCGCCCGCCGGTCCCCCCGCACGCATCCCGGGATGGCGATCACGGTGGTGCGGCCGGCGGCCCTGGTGGCAGAGGGAGTGGACACCCTGGTGACCCGCCACTTCGAGGCGGCCCGGCTGCTCACCGTGAAGGGCTGCGCCCCAAGCTGGCAGTTCTGCCATGTCGATGACCTGCTGTCGGCACTGGAACTGGCCGTGGCCGGCACGGTCACCGGTGCCTTCGCCGTCGGATGCGACGGCTGGCTGACGCAGGACGAGGTGGCCGAGATCACCGGCATGCGGCGGATCGAGCTCCCCGCGGCGCTGACGCTGGGTACGGCGCAACGGCTGGAACGGATCGGGGTGCCGGTCGCGGCGCTCACCGACCTGCGCTACCTGGTCTACCCGTGGGTGGTGGACTGCGGGGCCTTGCGGGCGGCGGGCTGGCGGCCCGCCCACGGCAACGCGGACGTGCTGGCCACCCTGATGGAAGCCCGGGCGGCTGCGCGGGTGGTGACCCGGCGCATTCAGCGGCGGGAGGCGGCGCTTACCGCCGCCGGAGCCACGGTGGCGGCGATCGGGACCGCCGCGATAGTCGCGGCTGCCCGGCGCCGCAAACGGTCCAGCTAGCCCCCGGGGGCGACGGTACGGGTACCTTGGCTCCGTGAACGTGATCAGGCTGGCGGAACTGCGCGAGGAACCGCTGTCCGTCGACGAGGTGCGGGCGGCGGCGACCGACCCGGGTGCGGGCGGGATCGCGCTGTTCATCGGGACGGTCCGTGACCACGATGGCGGCAGGGCGGTCACCCGGCTCTCCTACAGCGCTCATCCCAGCGCCCAGGCGCGCCTGCGGGAGGTGGCCGAGAAGGTCGCCACCGGCTTCGGGGTGCGCGCGCTGGCCGCCGTGCACCGCGTGGGCGATCTGGAGATCGGCGACGTGGCCGTGGTGGTGGCGGCTGCCTGCCCACACCGCGCCGACGCTTTCGCCGCCTGCCGTGCCCTCATAGACGACATCAAAGAGTCGGTCCCCATCTGGAAGCACCAGCGGTTCGGCGATGGCTCGAGCGAGTGGGTCAACGGTGCGTAGCACGACCGAACCCACCCGCCGCCAGATCACGCTGTTCATCGCCGGGATCGGCATCCTGGCCGCCTTGATCGTGGCGGTGACCGCACCGGTGCCCTATGTCATCCTCAGCCCCGGTCCCACGCTCAACACGCTCGGCAAAGGCCCCGGTGGCCATCCCCTCATCCAGATCACCGGTCACCCGAGCCACCCGGGCTCCGGTCATCTCAACATGGTCACCGTCTCCTACGTGGGTGGTCCCTACCAGCCGTTCAACGTGTTCACCGCGCTGCGGGCGTGGCTGACGCCGGGCCAGGCGGTCGTGCCCGAGGTCGAACTCTTCCCGCCGGGCAAGACCCAGCGGCAGGTCGTGCAGATCGACGCCGCGCAGATGGCCGGCTCGCAGGAGACGGCTACCGCCGCCGCGCTCTGCCAGCTCGGCATCCACTTCACCACGCTCGATACGGTTCAGACGGTGATCAAGGGCATGCCCGCGGCGGGAGTCCTGCGCACGGGCGACGTGATCACCGCCGTCGACGGTGCGCCGGTGACCTGCCGGGCCGACCTGGGAACGCTGATCCGCTCCCACCCGCCGGGCTCGACGCTCGTCCTGACGGTGGACCGGGCGGGGACGGCCCGCCAACTCCGGCTCAAGACCGTCCGGTACCAGGGACATTCGGTCGTCGGCATCGATGTCTTCCAGAGCTACCGGTTCCCGTTCCAGGTGAAGATCAGCGTCGGGTCCATCGGCGGCCCGAGCGCGGGCATGATGTTCGCCCTGGGAATCATCGACAAGCTCACCGGCCAGAACCTCGCCGACGGCCGCTTCGTGGCGGGGACCGGGGAAATCTCTCCGAACGGCGCGGTCAGCCCGATCGGCGGCATCCAGCAGAAGATGGCGGGCGCCCGGGCGGCCGGAGCGACGATTTTCCTGGCGCCGGCCCAGAACTGCCCCGACACGGCCGGAGCCATTCCGGCGGGCCTGCGCGTGGTGAAGGTCAGCACCCTGGCCGGGGCGATCGCGGACCTGAAGGCGATCGCGGCCGGGCGCCCCGTTCCCGCCTGCTGAGCCGGCCATGGCAACGGCGCCGGCCGTTCCCGCTTGTGTCGCACGGGAAAGCCGGTGCGATCGCGGTACATTGGCGCGCGTTATGACCCGCTCCGCGCCCGCGGCGCGCTCCCGGCTAAGGGGCAGTCGTTGAGTTCCCGGGCTCCCGGCCCGGCCCGGCCACACGTGGGCCGTCCCGGCCCGGCACGGCCACGCTGGCGACGGCTGGTGCCCATCGTGGTGTGGCTGGCCGCCGCGGTGGTCGTCATCGTGGTCGCGGCGAGCCTGGCGACCGATTACCTGTGGTTCGGCTCTCTCGGGTACGCGCGGGTCTTCCTGGTCAGCTACTGCGCGCGGTGGGCGCTGCTGCTGGGAGGCGGCGCCGTGCTGGCCGGCCTGACCGGCCTGAATGCCGTGATCGCTTTCCGCCTGCGCCCCGCGGACCGGCCGGATCCGCGCCGGGCCGGCGGTGGCGGCTACCGGGCGGCGCTGGAAGCACACCGCAAGCTGCTGCTCTGGCTGGCCCTGCTGACCATCGGGGGGGTATCCGGGGTCGCGATGGCCAGCCAGTGGCAGACCTGGCTGCTGTTCTGGGACCGGGTGCCGTTCGGGCGCACCGACCCCGTCTTCGGCGTGGACATCTCGTTCTTCGTCTTCGACTACCCCTTCATCCGGCTGCTGATCGGCTACCTGTTCGCGGTGGTGGTCGTGTCACTGGTGGTGGCCGCGGGCGTGCACGCGCTGTACGGCGGGCTGCGCTGGCAGGGCAGGCGGCCCGCCGCGACGACGGCCGCCCAGTCGCACGTATTCCTGCTGCTGGGGATGTTCGTCCTGCTGAAAGGGGTCGCATACTGGTTCGACCGGTACGGGATCGACTTCTCGCAGCGGGGCAACGCCGGCACGGGAGCGTCCTACACGGACCTGACAGCGGTGCTCCCGGCCAAGACGGCGCTGGCGGTCATCGCGCTGCTGTGCGCGCTGCTGTTCTTCGCCGGGGCGGTGCGCAAGCGCGCCATGCTGCCCGCCGTCGGGTTCTGCCTGCTCGTGCTGTCCGCCATTTTGGTCGGTGGCCTCTATCCGGTCATCATCCAGCAGTTCGTCGTCAAGCCCAACGAACTGGCGAAGGAGTCGTCCTACATCACCAGGGAGATCTCCGCCACCCGGCGGGCCTACGGTGTGAGCAGGGTCCGGGTGATCGCCTACCCGGCCACCCGGCCGCGTCCACCCGGCGCACTCGCGTCGCAACTCGCGGCCCTGCACGGCGTGCCACTGGTGGACCCGGCGCTGATCGCGCCCGCGTTCCAGCAGCTACAGCAGGTCAAGGGCTATTACAAGTTCCCGGGCGCGCTGGCGGTGGACCGGTACCTGCTGCCCGGTGACGGCCCGGTGCCGCAGGATGTGGTGGTTGGCGTGCGCGGGCTGCCCGGCCCGCCACCCGGCCAGCAGACCTGGGTCAACACCCACCTCGTCTACACCCACGGTTTCGGGTTCGTGGCGGCCCGCGCGGACTCAGCGCAATCCTCGGGGGCGCCCGCGTTCGTCGCGGGCGGCATACCGCCCGGGGGACCGCTCAACCGGGCCGTCGGGCGCTACCAGCCACGTATCTACTTCGGTCCCCAGCAGGATTCGTACGTCATCGTGGGCGGCCGGGCCGGCCGGAACCCCGCGGAGCTGGACTACCCGGCCGGCAACGGCCAGCGCAACAACACCTACACCGGCGGCGGGGGAGTCAGCCTCGCTTCACCGCTCACCCGGCTGGCGTATGCGGTCGCCTTCCGGCAACCGGACATCGCCCTGTCGGGTGCGGTCAACGCCCGCTCCCGGATCCTCTACAACCGGCAACCGTTGCAGCGGGTCGCGGCGGTGGCGCCATTCCTGACCCCCGATCCGGGCCTGTACCCCGTGATCTCGGGCCACCAGATCCTGTGGGTCGTCGACTGCTACACCACGACCGACTTCTATCCATATTCGGAACGGGTCGACCTGGCGCAGGCCACCGCCACCAGCCAGGACCCCGCCGGCACAGCGGCCGGCCAGGTGAACTACCTCAGGGACTCGGTGAAGGCGGTGGTGAACGCCTACACCGGCGCGGTCACCCTCTACCAGTGGGGCGCCGCGGACCCGATCCTGCGGGCGTGGGAGAAGGCGTTCCCAGGGCTGATCAAGCCTGCCCGGGATATTCCCCGTTCCCTGCTTGCCCACCTGCGCTATCCGCAGGAGCTATTCGAGGTGCAGCGGCAGATCCTGGCGACCTACCACGTCGTGGGCGCGCAGTCGTTCTACACGGGCCAGGACTTCTGGTCCGTCGCGGCCGATCCGGCTGGTCCGGCGGGGAGCACGCTGCGCCAGCCGCCCTCCTATCTCACGCTCAGCGTGCCGGGTTACCGGCACCCCGAATTCTCGCTGGTCACCGCGTTCGTCTCGCGCGGCCAGGCGAGCCTGGCGGCCTTCATGGCCGTGGACAGCAATCCCACCCAGCCCGGCTACGGCACCATCCGGATCCTGGCTGTCCCGCAGGGTGATGTCCTGCCCGGGCCGGCCCAGGTGCGCGGTGCGTTCGAGGCCTTCCCGCAGGCGGTCAGCGATTTCGCGGCGTTCCGGCGGG
>DAHUZQ010000081.1 GCA_027306495.1 Actinomycetota bacterium
AGCGGAGCCCGGTCCAGCGGAGCCCGGTCCAGCGGAGCCCGGTCCAGCGGAGCCCGGTCCAGCGGAGCCCGGTCCAGCGGAGCCGGGCGGTTCCGAGCCGGGCGGTTCCGAGCCTGGGCCACCGGGGCCGGGTCGCTGTGGGCCCGCGCCTTCGGCCAGTGCCGCCGCGAACGCGGCGTTGTAATCGCGGTAGGACTCCCACTCCCGGCGGAACGCGCGGCCGAAATCCGGCCGGTTGGGGGTGTCGTAGAGCATGTGGTGGATGAACCACAAGGTGGAATTGGCGATCGAATTGTAGGCGCGGTGGAACGTTGCCGCGCCGATGTCGAGCATGCGGACCGCCGAGCCGTTCCCACCCTCCGGGAGGTCCAGGTAGCCGCCGGCGGCGGACCGGGCGGCGGCGCGGTCGGCGTCGCTCAGCGCGGCGCAGACCCACAGCACGTCGGCGTGGCCGGCTACCGACAGCAGCCCGGACACCATGCCGCCGCCGCCCCGCCGGCTGGTCAGGGTGCCGTCGGCCGCCCTGCTGAACGACAGGGGCCCACGATTGGACGCGATGAGCACCCGGCCGCGCTCACTGCTCATGGCGTGAGATTAGCCTGGGCCGCCCGGGGGAGTTCGGACCGGGGCGGACGGCGCTGGGCCGGGGACGGGTCATCGGATAAAGTGCTGCCTACAACTTCATATCGCTCATCCAGAGGGGTGGAGGGAACGGCCCTGTGAAGCCCCGGCAACCACCACGGCTGTCCACACGCGCACGCGGCCGATAGCCCGCCCGCGCTAGCGGGGCCTGACCGTGGCAGGTGCCAACTCCGGCCCGCGGCTGCCATCGGCCGCTGGGGCAGATGAGAAGGGAAGGCCCCGCACGTGACAGCGACGACCACGCATACCTCCTCCCGGTTCGGCTTCGCGACACACCTGTCCTGCCGCGAGTGCGGCGCCACCAGCGACCTCGGCGGCTCCCACGCCTGCGCCGAGTGCTTCGGCCCGCTGGAGGTGAGTTACGACCTGCCGCGCCTGACCCGGGCTCAGATCGAGGACGGCCCACGCACGATCTGGCGCTACGCTCCGCTGCTGCCGGTGCCGCCCGATGTGGCGGACTCCGCCAACACCGAACCGGGCTGTACCAGGCTGACCCGGGCGGACGGCCTCGCGAAGGCGCTGGGCATGGCGGCCCTGTGGGTCAAGGACGAGCGTGGGAACCCGACCCATTCGTTCAAGGACCGGGTCGTGGCGGTCGCCCTGACCGCCGCCAGGCAACTGGGCTACCGGGTGCTGGCGTGCCCCTCCACCGGGAACCTGGCGAACGCGGTGGCGGCGGCTGCCGCGAAGGCGGGCATCCGCTCGGTGGTGCTCGTGCCGGCCGATCTCGAGCCGCAGAAGATCGCCGCCACCGCCGTGTACGGGGGGACGCTGGTCCCGGTGCTCGGCAGCTATGACGACGTCAACCGCCTGGCCACCGAACTCGCCGAGGAGCGGGAGGACTGGGCGTTCGTGAACGTGAACGTCCGGCCCTACTACGCCGAAGGCTCCAAGACCATCGGCTACGAGATCGCCGAGCACCTCGGCTGGCGGCTGCCGGCCCAGATCGTGGTGCCGGTCGCGTCGGGTGCCCAGCTCGTCAAGATCGATAAGGCTTTCCGGGAGTTGATCGCGCTCGGCCTGGTGCCGGACACGCCGTTCCGGGTGTTCGGCGCGCAGGCCAGCGGCTGCGCCCCGGTCTCGGCGGCGTTCAAGGCGGGTCACGACGTGGTCCGGCCGGTCCGGCCAGCCACCCTCGCCAAATCGCTGGCGATCGGCAACCCCGCCGATGGCCCGTACGTGCTCGACGTCGTCCGCCGCACGGGCGGTGCCGTGGCCGATGTCGGTGACGAGGCGGTGGTCGAGGCGATGCGACTGCTCGCCGCGACGGAAGGGATCTTCGGTGAGACCGCGGCGGGGGTGACACTCGGAGTGCTGCGACGCCTGCTCGCCGAAGGACTGCTCGACCCGGCCGCCGAAACGGTGATCATTAATTCCGGCGATGGGCTCAAGACCCTGGACGCGGTGGCCGCACCGGGAACGCTGCCCGAGGCTATCGCGCCCACTCTGGCGGCGTTCGGCGCTTTCGAGGCGTCACTGCCGTAGCGGCCCGCATCAATGGCCGGACCGCATCGGTGGAGGGCGGATTGCTCTTCAAAGAACATGGCATGATTTGTCAACATCTCGGTGATGATGAGATACCGGCGGGGGTGGAGATCGTCGCGCGCAGGTGGTGATCCTGAGGATTTCCGGTAGGCGACAGCTGACCGGTTTCGCCCTGCTGAGGCTTGCCTGTCCGCATTCTGCGCCGCCGCGCCGCTGCGCTTGCAGCGCGCATCCGGTGGGTTACTTGCCACAGGTGTCGTCCCCAAGGGGTAAGGTCTTGTCCGGTCGCTGTGGTTAGGCGGTAACGGCTTGTCTTCAGGCCTTGTACGCCAAGCGCGCGGCGATCGCCGGGTCCCACGTGAGCATGGGCGGGACCTGAAGCGCGAGCGTAGTCAGGGAGTTGTTGGGAATGGCTCAGGGCACCGTCAAGTGGTTCAACGCGGAAAAGGGCTATGGCTTCATCGCGGTCGACGGTGGCAAGGACGTCAAGGACGTGTTCGTCCACTACTCGGCCATCCAGATGGATGGCTACCGCGTGCTCGAAGAGGGGCAGCGCGTCGAATTCGACATCACGCAGAGCGCACGCGGCCCGCAGGCGGAGGCTGTCCACGCCGTGTGATGCCTGTCTAGTGAGGTGATCCCGATGGTCCCGGCGGTAACCCGCCGGGACCAAGGATTTGGCTGATCTGCCCTTACTTGGGCAGATAGGACCCGCTGTCGCGGCATGCGAGCCGGAACAGCGCGGCCCGGCTGTTACGGCAGTGGCTCGATTTCCACGTCGGGATGAACGGCCCGCAACGGCCCAGGCCGGGAGCTCACCACCGGCCACCCCCGGTCGGCTGCCAGATACGCCGCGTGCGCCGCGCTGATCGAAGCCCTGGTCGGAAGTGCGCCCGCGCGCAGCAGGCCGGTGCCGGTCGCCTCGGCTGGCCCGAACTGGGCGACGCTTGCTATCGGGGAGCGGACCAGATCGAACAGGCGTGCCTGCTGCTCCGGGTCAACGAGCCGGGCCAGGGCGTCGGCGAGGCACGGCGCCGGGATCAGCAATGGGATGAGGTGCTCGTGGCTGATGTACAGCAGCGCCTGCATGTAAGGCGTCCCGCGGGCCGCCTGCACCAGCGCGCTGGTATCGAGGATGCGCCCGCCGATCACGCGGCGGGTTCGGGGCCCACGCCCAGGGCACTGCGGGCCCACGCAAAGTGCTTCGCCTCAGGTCCGGGGCAACGTTCGAACAGGTGATCCAGCTTTGCCCGGGCATCCCGCCAGTCATCCTCCCGGCGCAGCAGGTCGGCGATCTGGCCGGTGAACGCGTCCATCCGTCCCTCGTCCCGGGCGCGGCGCAAGCGGTCGGCCAGGTCCTTGGAGAAATTGGATGGGATCTTGTCCGGTGCGGGCACGCTACCGGTTATACCGTCCGTGGGCGCCGCGCTCAACCTGCTCGGCCGTGTTGGTGCCCTCCGGCGCCGGAAGCGGCCGCGACAGCTCGCACCGGACGGGACATTCGGGGCGTACCGGTTCAGTGGGAAGTCAGTTTGCACTCTCGGGTTGAGAGTGCTAAACAAGTCGTTGGCACTCTCCTCTCGAGAGTGACAACCCTTTGGGTGGGATCGGGGCGATGAGGCCTCGCCGGAGACCAGGATGTGACTGCTTCCGGCAGGTCGTCCGTCGCGGGCGTCGGCTCGGTCCCTTGTGACAGCCGCACAGTTCCGGGAGGACTGGAGCCTATGGCAGCGAAGATGATCGCGTTCGACGAGGACGCCCGGCGCGCCCTCGAGCGCGGTATGAACCAGCTCGCCGACGCCGTCAAGGTAACCCTCGGCCCTAAGGGCCGGAATGTGGTGCTCGAGAAGAAGTGGGGAGCCCCCACGATCACCAACGATGGCGTGTCCATCGCCAAGGAGATCGAGCTCGAGGACCCGTGGGAGAAGATCGGCGCAGAGCTGGTCAAGGAAGTCGCGAAGAAGACCGACGATGTCGCGGGTGACGGCACGACCACCGCGACCGTGCTCGCTCAGGCGCTGGTCCGGGAGGGCCTGCGCAACGTCGCCGCCGGGGCGAACCCGATGGCTCTCAAGCGCGGCATCGAAGCCGCCGTGGAGCGGGTGAGCGAGGAACTGTCCAAGATCGCCAAGGATGTGGAGACCAAGGAGCAGATCGCGTCCACGGCCTCCATTTCCGCCGGTGACACCGCGATCGGCGAGATGATCGCCGAGGCGATGGACAAGGTTGGCAAGGAAGGCGTCATCACCGTCGAGGAGAGCAACACCTTCGGCCTGGAGCTGGAGCTCACCGAGGGCATGCGCTTCGACAAGGGTTACATCTCGCCCTACTTCGCCACCGACCCGGAGCGGATGGAGGCGGTCCTGGAGGACCCCTACATCCTCATCGTCAACTCCAAGGTGTCCGCCAACAAGGACCTGCTCCCGCTGCTCGACAAGGTGGTGCAGTCCGGCAAGCCGCTGGCGATCATCGCCGAGGACGTGGAGGGCGAGGCGCTCGCCACCCTGGTCGTGAACAAGATCCGGGGCCTGTTCAAGTCGGTGGCCGTGAAGGCTCCCGGCTTCGGTGACCGCCGCAAGGCCATGCTGGGTGACATCGCCATCCTCACCGGTGGCCAGGTCATCAGCGAAGAGGTTGGCCTGAAGCTGGAGAGCGCCGACGTGGACCTGCTGGGCCGTGCCCGCAAGGTCGTGGTCACCAAGGACGAGACCACGATCGTGGACGGCGCCGGGGACGCGGAGCAGATCTCCGGCCGGGTCAACCAGATCCGGGCCGAGATCGAGAACACCGACTCCGACTACGACCGCGAGAAGCTGCAGGAGCGGCTCGCGAAGCTGGCCGGCGGTGTCGCGGTCATCAAGGCCGGCGCGGCCACCGAGGTCGAACTGAAGGAGCGCAAGCACCGCATCGAGGACGCCGTCCGCAACGCCAAGGCCGCGGTCGAGGAAGGTGTCGTCCCCGGTGGTGGCGTCGCGCTGCTGCAGGCGGGCAACATCGCCTTCGCCAAGCTCGACCTCGTGGGCGACGAGGCGACGGGTGCCTCGATCGTGAAGCGCGCCGTCGAGGAGCCGCTGAAGCAGATCGCGGTGAACGCCGGCCTCGAGGGCGGCGTGGTGGCCGAGAAGGTGAAGAGCCTGGCCCCAGGTTACGGCCTGAACGCCGCGACCGGCGACTACGTCGACATGTTCGCCGCGGGGATCATCGACCCGGCCAAGGTCACCCGGTCCGCGCTGCAGAACGCGGCATCGATCGCCGGGCTGTTCCTGACGACCGAGGTTGTGATCGTCGAGAAGCCGGAAAAGGAGAAGGCACCGGCCGCCCCTGGCGGCGGTGACATGGACTTCTAGTCCCATCGTCTCCTGGCCAGCAGAGGCGGTCCCACTCAGTGTGGGGCCGCCTCTGCGCCGTCCGTGCTCGCACGGTTCAGGGGTATGCGGGGCCGGCACGCGCTTGACACCCCGCGGGCGGCAGGCCCGGGACCACAGAGCGCCCGGGCCCGGCCTGCGGGCCGGGCCCGGCGATGGGCTCCACCCGGGCTGCCATGCGCGGACGGCGCGCCGGTGGCGCATGGGCTCCACAAAGGGCGTCCGGCGAGGGATCATCTGGGCATGAAGGAGCCAGCCAATGCGTCCGGCGAAAAGCTCATCCTGGACTACATGTCCCGGGTGGCCGAAGCCGGGTTGCGCTACCTGCCCAAGGGTGCACGGCTGGAATTCGTGGGTCGGACCAGAGCCCGGATCGAGCGAGAGGCCGGCCCGGGTGGGGTCGCTGACCCGGCCAGGGTGGCGCAGGTGCTTGCCGGACTTGGCGCACCGGAGGACATCGTCCGCCACGAGCGGGCACGGATGGATGCCGACCGGGCCAGGCGGCGTGCGGCCACCCCAGAGGCCGGGGAGGCGGCCGCAGCGGCCATAACCGAGCCCGTGCGGATCCGTCCCCTCACATCCCGCTGGAGACCTGCGATGGACTCTCAGCCCCCCAACCTGCTCGGGGTGCTCGGCCGCGGTCGTCCGGCGTGGCCACGCAAGTCGCCTCCCCCGTCCAAAGACGAGACGGTGCCGCTGCCCGCCGATGGTCTTGCCGCCACCGTCGTCCCTCCAGCCCTGCCCCGCAGAGTTCCCTCACCCCTGCCCCGCAGAGTTCCCCCAGCCGTGCCCCTCGGACGGGGGAGCGGCCCGCCGTCGGCTGCCTCACCCCAGCCGGGTCCTGACGGCATGCCCGGCGCGGGCACGGGCACTGCGGGACGTCCGCCCGCCGGGACGGGGCCCGAGGGCCGGGAATCCACCGGGCTTAGGTCAGTTGGGGAGGTGCTCCCGGGGACGACGCCCAGCAGGCGCACCTCAGCCAGGCCCGGGTCATCCGATCCAGCCCTGGCCGGGGCAGCCTCCCCGGGCGCAGCGGCGGGGACGGGCGCCACTGCGGCCGGGACGGACACGACGGGTCTGCCCTGGGCCGTGAACCCCGTCCGCACGCGCCTGCGGATGCCGACCTCGCAGGGACTGGCCCGGGTGGCACGGGCGGGGGGGCAGGCCGCCCGACGCCATCCGCTCGCGAGCGCAGCCGTGGTAATGCTCGGACTCGGGGTTATCCTGCCGTTCCCGTTCTGGCTCATCGGCGGAGTGGCCGCGGTCGCGTCCCGCTTTTTCGACGCCCGGGACAAATGGGTGGCCATGCTGGGACCGCTGGCGGTGGCGCTGGCCGGGACAGTGGCCACCGCGATCGTCATTGGCGGCCATGCCAACCCGGTCGTGATCTACCTGCACTCCCTGCGCGTCGATATCGGGTTGCTGCTGCGCGCCGGGTGCGCGCTGTCAGCGGCGTACCTGGTCCGGCGCATCGGCCAGGGCCGCAGGGAACGGCTGCCCCCCTGGAAGCGCTACTAGCTGCCGCGATGGTGGGCGTGGACCGCCCGCTGATTGCGGGAACAAGCTGATTACCGCAGGTCGGAACGGGTACGCCAGCTTTAGGGCAGGATGAGGAGGCTGAGCGCCCGCTGGTTTCCCGGCCCCGCACGCGATCCCGTCCCAGCACCATCCGAGCGTGCGGGGGCCGTGGATGATGTGGCCCCGGCTCGCCCGGGGTCACATCGCCATGTCCTGGGGAGTGGGGCAGCGGCCTCCGGGACCAGGCGGTGGCTTCAGCGGCGCATGGGCTGCGCTGAACCGGCGAAAACCCGGGCAGCGCGACGGCCCGGGTGCGTGGCCGGACGGCTTCCCGATGACCTCCCCGGCGGATGCCATCGGTGTGGCTAGCCGGATACGCTTGGATCGTCACGCACTCCCGCGTGGAATCGCCGCTCCTACTTCGCGTGAGGTCCTTCCGTGCCCACTGGCAAGGTCAAGTGGTATGACGCCGACAAGGGTTTCGGTTTTCTCACCCGCGACGACGGCGGTGAGGTGTTCGTTCACTCCACCGCGCTGACGCCGGGCACTGCGCTGCGGCCGGGGCAGCGGGTGGATTTCGGCGTTGCCGAGGGCCGCCGTGGCACTCAGGCGCTACAGGTGCGCGTACTGGAGCCGCCGCCGACGATCATGAAGGTGTCTCGCAAGGATCCCGACGAGATGGTCGTCATCGTCGAAGACCTCATCAAGTTGCTGGATGGGATCTCGGGGACTTACCGGCGTAGCCGCCACCCAGAGGGCCGCGATGCGAAGAAGATCGCCACGGTGCTGCGAGCGGTGGCCGACGACCTCGACGGCTGATCCCCTTCAGCCTCAGCGGGCTGGCGGCTGTTCGATACCGGCGCCAACAGGACCGCCGGCGGGCAGACGGGCGTCCCTGGCGGTGCCACGCCGTGTGGTTCAGGACCGGGCCAGCAGCAGCACCCGCCGGCGACGCTGGGCGATCAGCACGATGAGCGAGGCTGTCAGGAGGATGGCGGACACGCTGAGGCCTGCCACGCCGCTGTATGTCAGCGACATGGCTAGCCCGGCCAGTCCGCCGGCAACCCACGCCAGTTGATGGACTGTTTCGGAAGCGGCGAGTGCCGATGACCGGATCTCTTCGCCGATCTCATGCTGGACAGTGGAGTCGAGCGCGAGCTTGCACAGGACCTGGCCGAACGCGGCAACCAGTGCCACGACCAGCGCTGCCCACAGGCCGAAGAATGCGGCGCAGCAGGCGGTGATCACGATCGAAGCGGTGAGCATGCCGAACATGATCAGGTAGGGCCGCGCGCGCAGCGCGGAGCCCACCGCCGTGCCGAGGAAGCCGCCGGCTCCAGCCGCGATGATCATGGAACCCAGGGCCAGCTTGTCGCTGACGCCCGGGAAGTGCTCCTCGCGCAGCAGGAAAGCCAGGAAGAACACCATGAAGCCGGAGAAGGACCGCAGGGTTGCGTTGGCGCGCATCGCCTCCCCCACCACCGGGCCGACCCGGCGCAGGGTCCGCCAGCGGGGACCGTTGGCGTGATCAGCGTGGGCACGTGCGCCCGGAGCCTGCCCGGGCCGCGTGCCGGTGGGCCCGCGGCCACCGCCGGACTGCCCGCCCCGCTGCGGGGCGCCGCCGGCCGGTGACGTCGGCTGCTCGGGGCCCGTGCCGGGTCCCCCGGCGGGGACCGTCA
>DAHUZQ010000088.1 GCA_027306495.1 Actinomycetota bacterium
AGCGGACGGCTCAGCCCCGGCCGTCACACGCTCCCGGCGGCGGATGACCACGCCGCCCCTCCGGCGCAGGGTCGGGCCGGTAAGACGGAGCCGCCGGGCGAACCGCGGACCGCCAGCGAACCGCGGACCGCCAGCGAACCGCGGACCGCCAGCGAACCGCAGACCGCCAGCGAACCGCGGCAGGCCAGCGAACCGCGGCGTGCGAGGGAGCCCGTGCGGGCCAGTGACCCGCGGCCGGCCAATGAGCCCCACCACGCCAACGGGGCCGTTCCCCGGCCGGATCGTCAGCCGGACGGAACCGGGCCGCAGCCCCGGCTCGGCCCCTGGGTCACGCCCGCGCGCATCCCGGCGCCGGACGGGAACCATGAGGGCGTGCCGGCCCCCGAGCCACCGTCTGCGTACAGCCCACCGACCGCCGTCGAAACGGCGGCCTGGGACGCCGTACGCGGTGGCGATGGACTCGATCCGGTCGCAGTGTCCAGCGGGCTCACCGAGAACGGGCTTCCGCAACGGGTCCGCCAGCGCAGCCTGGCACCTCAGTTGCGGGACTATCCGGTGCCCCAGCAGTCCCCTGGCGCGCCGGAAACGCGCACTCCCGAGAGCGCACGCGGTGTCATGTCAGCCTTCCAGCAGGGCTGGCGGCGCGGGGTGATGGAAGCAGATCGAGAACACGAGCGCGACGGTGATGAGCCGCCGCGGGGGGAGAGCACATGACCATCGATTTCACCGGGCAAGCCACGCAGCGCACGATGAGCACCGACAAACATCTCGGCTGGCTCCTCGACGACCTGGTCGACCGGGTGGCCCATGTCGACATGGCTACCGTGCTCTCCCGGGACGGGATCGCCATCGCCACCTCCGCCTCGCTCAGCCGCGAGGACTCCGAGCATCTGTCCGCCCTGGCCGCGGGACTGCAGAGCCTGGCCAACGGCGGGGCGCGGCACTTCGGCGGCGGCAGGGTCCACCAGACCGTCATCGAGATGGACCAGCGGTTCCTGTTCGTGACAGCCGCCGGAGAGGGAAGCTGCCTGGCCGTACTGGCCAATGCCCGCGCTGACGTGGGCCTGGTCGCCTATGAAATGGCGCTGATCGTGAAGCAGGTTGGGCGGCACCTGGGGGTTGAGGGAGCCCCGGTGCCCGCCCCGGCCGAGGATTTGTGACCGGCACGTGGCTGCGACCGACACACGGCGAGCACCGCACGGGCCGGGACCGGTGGTGCGGCCCTACGCGCTGGTACGGGGCCGGACCAGGCCGAGCGGGGAAGCACTGGACGTGATCGCGATGGTGCACACACTGGGCCTGCCCACCCCCGCGGGCCCGGACCTCGGGCCGGAGCATCTTGCCCTGCTCGAGCACGCGCACACCCCCATGTCCGTCGCGGACCTGGCCTCGCGGATCGACCTGCCACTGGGCGTGGTCCGCATCCTGCTCGGTGATCTGCGCGACCTCGGCCTGGTCCGGATCCACCGCCCACGCCCCGCCCACCTCACCGACGTCCGCCTTCTCCGAGAGGTAGCCGATGGACTTCGACGGCTCTGACCAGCCCGTCCCCGATGGTGGCGAGCTTGGCTCCGCGCCGGTGGCCGTCAAGATATCGATCGCCGGTGGGTTCGGTGTCGGCAAGACCACCATGGTGGGGGCGCTGACGGAGATCCAGCCGCTGCGCACCGAGGAGTGCATGACAGAGCCGGGCGCGGCCATTGATCACAACGACGGCGTGGAGAACAAGCGGACGACGACGGTCGCGATGGACTTCGGACGGATCACCATCTCCTCCGACGTGGTGGTCTACCTGTTCGGCATGCCGGGCCAGTCCCGCTTCTGGTTCATGTGGGACGACCTGTCCCGTGGGGCGCTCGGCGCGGTGGTGCTGGCGGACACCAGGCGGCTTGCCGACTGCTTCCCGGCCATTGACTACTTCGAGCACCGGGACACCCCGTTCGTGGTCGCGCTGAACTGCTTCGAAGGGGTCCGCCAGCACGAACTCGACGAAGTCCGGCTGGCCCTGGACATCGATCGGCACGTGCCGGTCGTGCGCTGCGACGCACGCGAGCGCGAGTCCTGCCGCGACACGCTCGTCACCCTTGTCAATCACTCGATCGACATGCTGGAAGCTCCGGCCCCCGCTCCCTCCGGCACTGCCGTTTAGCTCGCCCGGCCGGCGCAGGCGGGGCCGGAGCCCTGGATCGTCGGCTATCAGGCGCCGCTACGGTCCGGCGGGCGCCGATCCCCCCGTACCTGATGCCTGTTCCCGCATCTATGGGGCCGTCCCCGCACCTCTGTGGGCCGACCCCGAACCCGGGGCTGCCACCGGACCCGTGAGTGGCCCATGTCAAGCATCTTTGACATACCGGCCTTTGTAAAGGTAGCTTGACATCATGAGGAACCGGGTCCGGGAACTGCGCAGTGCGCGCGGCCTGTCCCAGGCTCAGGTCGCAGCGGTGCTGGGAGTGTCCCGGCAAACGGTGATCTCGATAGAGAACGGCCGGTACCTGCCGTCGCTGCCACTGGCATTCCGGATCTCCCGGCTGTTCGCCACACCACTGGAGAAGATATTTCAGCCCGATGATGAACAGGAGACGCCATGAGAAGGGCGCTACCCCCGCGGCTGCGGGCACCGATTCTGCTCGTGGTACTCGCGGCGGTGCCACTCGCCCTGGACGGAGCCGCTTATGGCTGGACCGGCGTCTTCTTCGTCGCGCCTGTCGTGCTCGTGATCGCCGTGGGCCTGTACGCCCTCGGCGGCCGCGACAGCGACGCGGGCGCGTTGATCCGCCGCCGGGCCGACGAGCGCCTGGCCAGCCAGCGGCTCAGGGTGCAGGCCCTGGTGGGCAGAGTGATGGCTCTTGCCGTGGCGGTCGCCTACCTGGCCGCTGTCGCGGCCAAGGCCACACTGTGGCCTTTCGCGGCCTTGCTGGTGGTCCTGGTCGCCTCGTTCGCCGCCGGATGGTGGATCTACGGTGAACACGGTCATCGCGGACCGACCACGCACCCGCACGGGGACGCGGAATGAGACTCTGGTGAGGTGAGCGCACCCGACCCGGACGACGCGGCGCGGCTGACCGACCTCGCCTCCGCCACGGGGGCCGCGAACACCGCGACGGACGGGCAGGCGCGGGTGCGGCCGGAGACCACACGCCGGCTGGAGCGGGCGATGGGAACGCTCGGCACCGCCGCGGTGGCCTCGATGGAGCGGCGACTGCCGTGGTTCCGGGCCATGTCCGCTGAGAACCGCTCCTGGATCGGCCTGGTCGCGCAAGCGGGCATCGGCGCGTTCGTCGACTGGGTCAAGCATCCCGAGCGGGGCCGGCCGGCCGTGGCCGGCGAGGTGTTCGGCACCGCCCCACGTGAACTCGCCCGCGCCGTCAGCCTCCAGCAGACGGTGGAAATGGTCCGGGTCACCATCGACGTCGTGGAGGCACAGGTCAACGAACTGGCCGCGCCCGGCGGGGAGGCGGAACTGCGCGAGGCGGTGCTCCGCTACACCCGCGAGATCGCCTTCGCCGCGGCCCAGGTGTACGCGCGCACCGCCGAGGTCCGTGGTGCCTGGGACGCCCGCCTGGAGGCACTGATCGTCGACTCACTCGTGCGCGGTGAGGTCGGCGAGGGCCTGCATTCGTGGGCTTCGGCACTCAACTGGTCATCCTCACCGGTCGCGGTCATCGCCGGAACCGCGGACGGCCCGGAGACCGAAGGGCTCATCGACGAGCTGCGGGTCATCGCCCGGCGCAGCAGGCTCGACCTGCTGGCCGGCGTCCAGGGCAACCGGCTGATCGTCGTGCTCGGCGGAGCCGATGACCCCCTGCCGGCGGCTGGGCAACTCGCGGTCCGGTTCGGCCCCGGACCAGTCGTCGTGGGCCCGGCAGTCCCCGACCTGGAATCGGCCGCACGGTCCGCCGCGGCGGCCATCGCCGGCTTGCGGGCCGTCCCCGCCTGGCCCGACGCGCCGCGCCCGGTCCGGACCAGTGACCTGCTGCCTGAGCGGGCACTCGATGGCGACGAACTGGCCCGGCAGGAACTGCTGGGCGAGGTGTACGAGCCCCTGCTCAGCGGCGGATCCACCCTGATCGACACGGTGATCACCTACTTTGAGCAGGGGTCATCACTGGAGGCGACCGCCAGGCTGCTCTTCGTGCACCCAAACACGGTCCGCTACCGGCTGCGCCGCGTCAGCGAACTGACCGGCCTGGTCCCCGCGGACGGACGGAGCGGATTCACCCTCTGGGTGGGGATCGTCGTCGGCAGGCTCGTTCACAAGAGAACATAGGTTGTATGATTCTCACAAAATTGTAATCGCTAAGTTCGTGCTAATCGGTATCCATCTGGCGGACTTCTACAGTGCAGGCTGGTACCCATGCTGGTCATCGCCGCGCCGGGACAGGGTGCCCAAACTCCCGGGTTCCTCGCTCCGTGGCTGGAACTGCCCGGTGTCGCCGACCTCATGGCGGACTGGTCGCAGCTCGCGGGCTGCGATCTGATCACCTACGGCACGGCAGGCGACGCCGAAGCGATCAGGGACACGGCCGTTGCCCAGCCGCTGCTGCTCGCGGCGGGCCTCGCGGCGACCGAGGTGCTGTGCGGCAGGCTGGACCAGGCCCGGCGCCAGGTGGGGATCGTCGCCGGCCACAGCGTCGGTGAACTGGCGGCCGGCACCATCGCCGGGGTCATCACCCCCAGGGACGCTATGCGGCTGGTATCGGTCCGCGCCCCGGCCATGGCCAAGGCGGCCATCACAGTCGAGACGGGCATGACCGCCATCCTCGGCGGCGACGAAACCCAGGTGCTGGCCACCATCGAGGCCTGCGGGCTGACCCCGGCAAACGTGAACGGCGCCGGGCAGATCGTGGCCGCTGGCACCATGGAGCAACTCGCGGCCCTGGCCGCGGACCCACCGCCCGGGACCAGGCTGCGGGCGCTGTCAGTGGCGGGCGCCTTCCACACCCACCACATGGAGCCTGCCGTCGCCGCGCTGCGCGAGGCCGCCGACACCGTCACCCCCGCCGACCCGGCGATCGTGCTGCTGTCCAACCGGGACGGTGCTGCCGTCGGCTCGGGCGCTGACTGGCTGGAGCGGATCGTCACCCAGGTCAGCGCGCCAGTACGGTGGAAGGAGTGCATGCAGACCATGGCGGCCCTGGGGGCCACCGGCTTCATAGAACTGCCTCCCGCGGGCACCCTGACCGGCCTGGCCCGCCGGATGCTGCCGGGGGTCGAGCTGGTCGCGCTGAAAACACCCGACGACCTCGACGCCGCGCGCCGCGTGCTGGCCCAGCACGGGGCCCCCGGACCGCACGAGGATTGCCACCCGATGGAGTGGCGGCTGCTGGTCGCCCCGGCCGGCGGCACCTTCCGCGCGCTGGACGGGCAGGGATCGGCGCTGCTGGGCACAGTCATCAGCGCCGGCACACCACTAGGGAACGTAGACGCCCGCGATGGCCAGCATGCACTGTCACCGGCCTTCCCGGCGACGGTCCTCGAATGGCTCGTCGAGGACGGCGACCCGGTCAGCCCCGGTCAGCCCCTGGTGCGCCTGCAGCCCGACGGCACCGACTGAATCGTCACTTCACACAACACACGGCAGAGAGGGCGGCAACCGATGCGATTGACCGAAGGCGCCCCCGCCACCCGGATTCTCGGGTTCGGCGGGTACCAGCCGGTCAAAGTGGTGACCAATGACGACCTCGCCGCCACGGTGGAGACCAGCGACGAGTGGATCCGCAGCCGGGTGGGCATCGTGAGCAGGCGCATCGCCGCCGAGGACGAGACCGTGGCCGACATGGCGGTGGCGGCCGGCGGCAAGGCGCTTGCGGCCAGCGGCCTCTCCCCTGCCGACATCGACCTGGTCATCGTCGCCACCTGCACGCCCGAGGTGATGATCCCCAACACCGCCGCCACCGTGGCGACCCGTCTCGGGATCATCGCGCCGGGCGCCTTCGACCTCAACGCGGCGTGCGCCGGCTTCTCGTACGCGATCGGCACCGCCAGCGACCTCGTCCGGGTGGGCTCATCCAGGAACGCGCTGGTCATCGGAGCCGAAAAGCTGTCCCAGTGGGTGGACTGGACCGACCGCTCCACCTGCATCATCTTCGCCGACGGTGCGGGCGCGGCGGTGGTCGGCCCGGTCGCGGACGAGGCGGACAGGCCCGGAATCGGCCCGGTCGTATGGGGCAGCGCGGGGGACATGGCGGACAAGATCTACATCAAGGACCGCAACTCGTTCATCATCCAGGAAGGCCAGGCGGTCTTCCGCTGGGCCACCACCGCCCTGCATCCGGTGGCCCGGCTGGCGTGCGAGCGGGCGGGGGTGGACCCCTCGCAGCTCAAGGCGTTCGTGCCGCACCAGGCCAATCTGCGGATCATCGAAGCCATCGCGCGCAAGATCGGTGCACCGCAGGCGATCCTGGCCACCGACATCGTGCACGCGGGCAACACCTCGTCGGCATCGATACCGCTGGCCCTGTCCCGGATGATCGAGCGCGGCGACCTCAGTTCCGGCGACCCAGTGCTGCTGCTGGCCTTCGGGGCGGGCATCAGTTATGCGGCGCAGGTGATCACGGGACCCTGACGGCGCCCGGCCACCGGGTTGCCGGTGTCCGGGCGCCACCACAATGCAACGGGTCACGAACAGAAGTAAGGAGAACGCAGGCATGACCGACGAAGAGATCCTGGCTGGCCTCGGCGAGATCGTCGACGAGGTGGCGGGTGTGCCCGCCGATCAGGTCACCCCCGACAAGAGCTTCGTGGACGACCTGGACATCGACTCCCTGTCGATGGTGGAGATCGCGGTAGCGGCGCAGGACAAGTTCGGCGTCGAAATCCCCGACGACCAGCTCAAGAATCTCAAGACCGTGCAGGACGTCGTCGACTACGTCCGCAACGCGGGCGTCTCCGCCTGACGCGAGCCGTCCCGCGGGCCGGGGGCCCGGTACCGCGTCGCCGACCAGAGTTGAAGGAGCGATCACAGTGAAGGCTGACCAACCACGCGTCCTCGTCACCGGCTTGGGAGCGACTTCGCCACTGGGGGGTGACGTCGCCTCCACCTGGGCGTCTCTGCTGGCTGGCCGCAGCGGGGCACGCCCACTCGGCAAGGACTGGGCACCGGACCTGCCGGTGCAGATCGCCGCGCCCGCCGCGGTCGACCCGGCGACGGTGCTCGACCGCGTGCAGGCTCGGCGGCTCGACCGGTGTGAGCAACTCGCGCTCGTCGCCGCCCGGGAAGCATGGTGCAGCGCCGGTGCCCCGCAGATCGCGCCTGAGCGCCTCGGCGTCGTGGTGTCGAGCGGCATCGGTGGCATCGCTTCCACGCTGTCCGCCTACGACACACTCAGGGAGAAGGGATGGCAGCGGCTCTCGCCGTTCACCGTTCCCATGCTGATGCCCAACGGCGCCGCCGGATGGATCGGCATCGAGGTCGGGGCGCGGGCCGGGGTGCACACCACGGTGAGCGCCTGCGCGTCCGGGGCGGAAGCGATCGGCTACGCGCTGGAGATGATCCGCTCCGGCCGCGCCGACGTGGTGCTCGCCGGGGGGACCGAGGCCGCCATCATCCCCCTGAACCTCGCCGCGTTCGCGGCGATGCGGGCCGTCTCACTCCGCAATGACGAGCCGCAGCGCGCATCCCGTCCCTTTGACAAGGCCCGCGACGGCTTCGTGCTCGGGGAGGGCGCCGCGATCGTGGTGCTCGAATCCGCCGAGCACGCGGCGCGCCGCGGCGCCCGGGTCCACGCGGTGGTCGCCGGCGCGGGCTACTCCGCAGACGCGCACCACATCGCGCAGCCGGACCCGAGCGGCACGGGGATCCGGCACGCGATCGAGCATGCGCTGGCCGATGCCAGCCTTGACCCTGCCCGGATCGTCCACATCAACGCGCACGCGACCTCCACGCCCGCCGGTGACATCGTTGAGGCGCAGGCCATCGCCGCGGCACTGGGCCCGGCCAGCGACCGCGTCGTGGTTTCGGCCACCAAGTCGATGACCGGGCATCTGCTCGGCGGGGCGGGGGCGCTGGAGTCGGTGGCCACCATCCTCGCGCTGCGGGAGGGTGTCGCACCGCCGACCATCAACCTCGACGACCCCGACGATGAACTGGTTGTCAGCGTCCCCACCGAGCCATGCGAACTTCGCGCCCATAGCGGCGCGCCGATGGCCGCGCTGAACAACTCCTTTGGCTTCGGCGGGCACAACGTGACGCTCGCCTTCACCGCCGCCTAGCCCACAGGCTCCGCCACCATGAGGAGACTGCCGTGACCGTACTGGACAGCCGCACCCGCGTCGACGAGGCCGCCGGCGGCGGCCCCGCGCCGGCCCAGCCACCAGCCGCCACACCGCCCCGGCCCAGCCGGGACGGTGCGCTCAGCCGCGACCCGGAGGCCCGGCTCCAGGCACTGTTCGACCCGGGAACGGTCCGGTTGCTGACGCCCCATGACGCCAGCGGGGCGGTCGCCGCGACCGGCCAGATCGCGGGCACAGTGGCGGTGGCATTCGCCAGTGACCCCCGGGTCCAGGGCGGCGCCCTGGGCATAGCCGGCTGTGCGGCCATCGTGGCCGCCTATGACGAGGCGCTCGCGCAGGGCGCCCCGATCATCGGCCTGTGGCACTCCGGTGGCGCACGGCTGCGGGAAGGCGCCGAGAGCCTGCATGGCGTCGGCCTGGTCTTCGCGGCGATGACCCATGCGTCGGGCGTCGTGCCGCAGATCTCGGTTGTGCTCGGGCCGGCGGCCGGCGGTGCCGCCTATGGGCCGGCCCTCACCGACCTGGTGATCCTCTCCGAGCAGGGCCGGATCTTCGTGACCGGCCCGGATGTGGTGCGCAGCGTCACCGGCGAGGACGTGGACATGGCCCGCCTCGGTGGCCCTGAGCCGCACAGCCGCCGTTCCGGAGTAGTGCACTTGGTGGCACCCACCGACCAGGCCGCCATCCAAAGTGCCCGCGAGCTGGCGCAACTGCTGGCCGGGCAGAGCGCCGTCGACCTGTCCAAGGTGCGGCTCGACACTGTGCAGGACGAGATCATGCGGCTGGAGTCGCGTGGCCGGGACATCACCCGCAGCCCCGCGGACCATCTGCCGGACTCTCCCCGCCGCGCCTACGACGTCCGGCCGCTCGTCTGTGACCTGCTCGATGGGCCCGGTATCGAACTGCATCCCCGGTGGGCGCCCAACCTCGTCACGGTGCTGGGCCGGCTGGCCGGGCGGTCGGTCGGGGTCATCGCCAACAACCCGCTAAGGCTCGGCGGCTGCCTGGACGCCACATCCGCGGAGAAGGCCGCCCGGTTCGTCCGGATGTGCGACGCCTTCGGCGTCCCACTGATCGTCCTCGTGGACACCCCTGGGTACCTGCCCGGCGTGGGTCAGGAGTGGGACGGCGTTGTCCGGCGCGGCGCGAAACTGCTGCACGCCTTCGCCGAGGCCACCGTGCCCCGGGTCACCCTGGTCACCCGCAAGGCATTCGGTGGCGCCTACATCGCCATGAACTCCCGCTCGCTCGGCGCCACCAAGGTCTTCGCCTGGCCCGGCGCCGAGGTGGCCGTCATGGGCGCGGTCGCGGCGATCCGTATCCTGCACCGGCGCACGCTCGCCGACGTTCCACCCGAGCGCCTGCACGAGGTCGAAGCGGAACTCGCCGCTGAGCACCAGCGCGAGTCCGGTGGCCTGGAACGCGCCCGTTCGCTCGGGGTCATCGACGACATCATCGACCCGATCCGCACCCGTGAGGCGATCGCCCGCGCCATTGCCGAGGCGCCGCAGGCGCGCGGATCACACGGCAATATCCCGCTGTGAGCGCCGGCACCGGGCCGGCCAGGCTGGCCCGGTGCCGGCCGGGACCGCGCCTGCTGGTTGTCGAGCACGACGACGACGCCCCGGCGGGCCTGCTGGAAAGCTGGGCCGCGGCCGCCGGGATGCCGGTCACCGCCCTCGCGCTGCACGCGGGACAGCCATTCCCGGCCGCGGCCTCGGGCTTCGACGCGGTGGTGCTGCTCGGTTCCGGGCACACGGCTTTCGAAGATCGCGCACCCTGGCTGGCAGCGGAACTGGCTTTCACAGACGCTGCGCTCAGCGAATCGGTGCCGGTGCTCGGGATCTGCTTCGGCGCCCAGGTGCTCGCCCGCGTGCTCGGCGCGCGGGTCTACCGGCTCACGGCACCCGAGATCGGCTGGGCCGGCATCCGCAGCCGTAACCCGGCGCTGCCGGCCGGGCCGTGGGCCACCTGGCACCGTGACGCGTTCGAACTGCCCGCCGGCGCCGTGGCCCTTGCCGACAACGATGCCGGTCTCCAGGCGTTCGCGATCGGCCCGCACTGTGGCGTGCAGTTCCATCCCGAGGTCACCCGCCCGATCATGGCGGGCTGGGTGGCGGGCGCCCGGCCACCGCTGAGCCCCGCCACCACCGGGCCCCTGCTGGGCGAGGACGCGGAGGTCAACTGGAAAGTGGCCGCCGGCCACGCCCCCCGGATGTTCTCCGCCTGGCTCGCCGGCGACCTGGCCGCCCGCTAGCGCCGCTGCACCAGCGGGCGGTGCCGTCGCCGCCGGTACCGCGCATGTCACCGCAGGACGGTAGCTTTTGGCCATGACCGCAGGCACGCCCAGCCCGCATGGCACCGTCCGGCCCGCCCGGGGCATCCGCTGATGGAAGGTTCCGGGACCGACACCCGGCCAGGCGAGCCCGCGGAGCTGACCGGTGCTCGCGGCACGGAGCCCGGCGCGCCGCGCCCCCGCGGGCTTGCCTCGCTCCGGCCCTTCCGCCACCGCGCCTTCACGGTGCTGTGGGCCGCTGGGCTGATCTCCACGATCGGCACCTGGATGCAGACGGTCGCGGTGGGCGCGCTGGTGATCTCCACCACCGGCAAGGCGATCTGGGCGGTGCTGGTCGCGGCCGGGGCGTTCCTGCCGATCGGCGTGCTCTCCCCGATCGGTGGGGCGCTCGCCGACCGGCTGCCGCGCAGGCCCGTGCTCGCCCTGGGCAACCTCGCCGCCGCGGCGACCGCGGCAGCGCTGGCCGTGCTCGTCGCGGCAGGCCATGGCAGTCCCGGCGTGGTTGTCGCGCTGGTCACCGTCCAGGGCGCGGCCTCGGCGCTGATCGGGCCGTTTCAGCAGGCCATCCTGCCCGACCTGGTGCCGCGCACCGACTTCCTCGCCGCCGTCTCGCTGAACTCGGCCCAATTCAACCTCGGCAGGATCGTCGGGCCGGCATTGGCCGGCGCGACCGTCGCCGCCTTCGGCTATCCGGTGGCGTTCGAGGCCAACGCCGTCTCCTTCCTCGCAGTGGTCATCGCGGTCATGTTCGTGCGGTTCACCCCGCCGGCGGGCGCACGCGCGGGGCTGTTCTCCTCGCTCCGGACAGGCCTGGTGACAGCGTGGGCCGAGCCCTCCTGCCGCGCGGCGATCATCGCGATCGGCACAGTGGCGCTCATCGCCTCGCCGTTCATCGCCCTGATCCCGGTCATGGCCAGCCACCTCACCCACGCCGGACCACGGGCGGTGGCCCAGGCGACGGCACTCCTCACGACGGCGCAGGGCATCGGCGCGGTGGCGGGGGCCGTGTCCATCCCGGCGCTGGCGGCGCGGGTTGGCCGGGGCCGGGTGCTGAGCGCCAGCCTGGCACTGCTGCCGCTGGCCCTGCTCGCCTACAGCGCCTCCTCGACCCTCTGGTGGGCAGCGCTCACCATGTTCGCCGTCGGCATGGTCTACATCGGCGTGCTCTCGGGGCTTTCCACCGTGGTCCAGTTGCGGGCGCCGCAGGCCTACCGGGGCCGGGTGCTCAGCTTCTTCCTGGTCTCCCTGGGCGTGGCCTACCCCGTCGGGTCGTTGCTGCAGGGCCCGGTCATCGACCGGATCGGGATCAACGCCACCACCGCGGGAACGGCGCTGATCCTGCTCCTGATCATGGCCGGTGTCGCGCTGCTTGCTCGCGGCTTCATCAGGGCACTCACCACCGACGCCTGATCAGAGCCTGCGCAGGAACGCGTTCGCGATCGGGCCCGACTGGTCGGCGCCCACGCCGCCGCCCTCGACCAGCACCGCGAAGGCCAGATCGCCGCGGTAGCCCACGAACCAGGCGTGCGAGGGAGGATTGGGGCCCGACCCGTACTCGGCCGTTCCGGTCTTGCCGTAGACACCTGGCGGGAACCCCACATGCGAGGCGGTGCCGACGGTCACCACCGCCCGCATCATCGGCCGCAGGGTGTTCAGGATCGCCGGGCTCAGCGGCTGCGCCGGGACCGGTTGGCGGGGCGCGGGACTCACCACAAGCTGCGGCGGGCGCCACGCCCCAGCCTCGATCGCCCCGGCCATCCCGGCCTCGCTCAGCGGGTTGACCAGGTCCGTGCCCTGCCCGAAGGCGTCGGCAGCCATGTCGACACTGGTGCGCGGCTCGGCGAAGTGGCCGAGCGTGGCCGGGATACCCAGTTGCGGAGCGACGTTGAACCCGAACGTCCGGGCCATCGAGCCGAGCGTGGCGCCGGTCAGCCGCTCGGTGGCGAGCATCGCGAAGGTCGTGTTGCAGGACACCGCGAAAGCCGTGCGCAGTGTGGTGGTGCCGAACCGCTCGTAGTCGTAGTTGTGGAAGATGCGCCCGCCGATATCCACCCGCGACGGGCAGCGCACCGTGCTGCCCGGGCGCATGCCAGTCCGGGCGAGCGCGGAGGCGGTCACGATCTTGAAGGTCGAGCCGGGCGGGAAGATCCCCGCCAGTGCCCGGTCGAATCCGCCCGGCCGTTCAACCACGGCCAGCACCCGGCCGGTCGAGGGCTGGATCGCCACCACGTCCACCGGCTTGGTGGTCGCCGCCGATCTCACCGCCGCGGCGGCCGCTAGCTGCACCCGCATCTCGATGCTGGTCCGCACCGGCTGGCCGGGGGTGGCCGCGAAACGGGCCACGGTGGCGTCCACCCGGGAGCCTGGCCCCTCGATCATGATGGACAGCGCGGGCCGCCCGGCGAGCCTCGCCTGGTAAGCCTGCTCTACACCACCTTCGCCGATCAGGTCGCCCGCCGGGTAGGGGGCGCCGAGCGCCTTGGCCTGGGCTGGCGTCGCCGCCGCCACCACCCCGGTCAGCAACGCGATTGAGCCGGAACGGCTGACCGCTGCCGGTGAGCTGAGCACGGTGCCGTCGGCTGCCAGCACCTGGCCGCGCGGTGGCCACACGGCGCGCAGGCCGAACCGCTGCCCGGACTTCAGCGCGGGGTAGATGGCGGACGGCGCCCATTCGACCCGCCAGCGCCGGTCGCTGGTGACCAGGCGCAGACGGCCCTGGTAACGCCACGTCTGGCCGCTGGCCAGCCCGGCCGCGGCCGAGAAAGCGGCTTGCGCTCCGCCGGCTCCGGTGCTCACCCGGCCCAGTGCCAGGTTCAAGTGCCGCACGCCAAGTTGGTGCGCCACCGCGCTCATCGGGCCCGCCAGACCGCCCGGCGGCGTGTGCACGCTGTCGGCTGTCATGGCAGGGTAGTCGCCGTGCTGCCAGGCCGTCAGATAGGCCGCGGCAGCCTGCCGGGGGCTGCCCGTCGTGCGCAGCAGCAGGTAAGCCCCCCCGGCCCCGCCCAGGGCCAGCACCACCGCTATCGCAACGGCCACCGCCACGCGGCCCCGGCGCCGACGCAGCCGGACACGTCGCTCGTACATGCTTTGCCTTCCCGACCCCGAGCCAAGTGCTCCACCATAACCAGGCCGCGTGCCCGCCTGCCGGGTGAACACCCGAGCCGCTGACGGGCGGGCACCCCGTGGCGGGCGCACGACGGGTGGCGCGCATCGCCCACCGGGCGGGCGCACAGACTCTGCTGTGTGCCCCTGCCCGCGGGCGGCTGGGCTCGCGCCCTGTCAGGGCCGGCGAAGCTGGTACATCACGTGCGGCCGGAGGGCGCCAGGCGGGACCGCCGGGTGATCGAAGTAGCGCTGGGCGCTCATCCCCAGCCGCCGCATGACGGCCTGCGAAGGCCGGTTGACCACCGCGGTCATCGACCACAGCACGTCCAGCCCGATTCCCTCGAACGCCACGTCCCGCGCGGCCCTCGCCGCCTCGGTCGCGTATCCCTGGTGCCAGGCGTGCCGGGCAAGCCGCCAGCCGATCTCCATCCCGCCCGCACCCGGGACGCCGCCGGGCAGCGGGTTGAGGCCGGTGAAGCCGATGAACTCACCCGTCGCCACGATTTCCAGCGCCCACAGGCCGTACCCGGCGCGGTCGAACCGCTCCCGCATCCGGTCCATATGCGCGTCGCACGCCGCTCGGTCCAGGGTGGCCGGGAAGTAGCGCATCACCTCAGGATCGGCGTTCATCCGCGCGTACGGGTCACGGTCTTGCTCCCGCCAGCGCCGCATCAGCAACCGCGCGGTCCGGATCTCCTCCAATCCCCGCACCACCGTCAGCCCGGCCCCGCTGCGGGCGGGGTGCGCGCGTAGGCCGCCAGCACCAGTTCCCAGAAAGCCGCGACGTCGATGGACAGTGCGACCAGGGCGTTCCGCTGGTCCGGGAGCGCCGCGAAGTCGGTGACGGTCATGCCGGAAGTCCAGCGTCCCGCTGTCTCCACCCGCACCCGGGCGGGCAGGCAGCCGAACAGCCCGGGCTTGGCGGCGAAGGCGACCGCGCACACGTCATGCACCGGTGGCGCGTCCCGCAGCGGGTCGGTGGGCATGCCGTCCATCGCACCGGGCGCGGGCTCACCAGCGCCGGCGACCCCGGGCGCAAGCCAGCGGCCCGGCGGGGGCGGCGGCGGCGCGGCCGGGTCGCCGTGGTATCCCCCCAGGCCCGGCAGCAGCAGGTCGCTGCCCAGTCGCCCGAGCCCGCGCATCCGTTCCCTGATGCCGGCCGTGGCACGGGCTTGCAGGGTGACGTCGAGGCCGATCATGGTGACCCGCCACCCGGCCGAGAACACGATGCTGGCGGCTTCGGGGTCGCAGGCGATGTTGAACTCGGCGGCCGGGGTGACGTTCCCACGGCCGGCCGAGCCGCCCATGATCACAAAGCCGGCCACCTCTTTCGCGAGCGGCGGGTACCGGAGTACGGCCAGCGCGATGTTGGTCAGCGGACCCGTCGCGACAAGGGTGATCTCTCCCGGTGCGGCTCGCACCCGCTCGATCAGGTAGTCGGCCGCGTGGCCCGCCGCGGCCCCGGCGGCCGCCCGGGGGAGCCGCGCCGCTCCCAGGCCACCCTCGCCGTGGACCGTGCTCCCGTCCAAGGCCGGCCGCAGCAGCGGCGCGGCACACCCGGAGATGACCGGCACATCCGGGCGGCCCGCGAAGTCCAGCACCGCGAGTGCGTTGGCAGTGGTCAGCGCCAGACTCACATTCCCCGCCACGGTCGTGACGCCGACCAGATCCAGGTCCGGGTGGCCGCACGCGAACATGATCGCGAACGCGTCGTCGATCCCCGGGTCACAGTCCAGCAGCACCGGCCGGCCCCCACCCGCCCGCGTCATCCTGGGCCGCCCGCCATCGCCACCTCCGGCTCCGCATCGGCTGGCTGGAGCGCTGCACTCACCTGGCGCGGGAACGTCCAGCCCGCTGGGGATGCGCCGTCAGCCTATCGGCCGCGGCCCGGCCGGGTCAGCGGCGGCGGACCGGCAGGCCCCTCGCAAGCCGGTGGGCCTGCGCTTTGCGGAGGTCACGGCAGTGGCGGCCCAGCAGCAGCCCGTCAGTGCCCGCCTGCCTCTGGCAGGGATCCGGGCGGTCAGCCGGTCGCGTTCAGCCACCGCACGGGCGCGCCCTCGGCCGCGCACCGGAACGGTTCCAGTTCCTCGTCCCAAGGCTGCCCCAGCAACCTCGCCAGTTCCTCTTCCAGCGCCGCCACCGGATCGGCGGGCCCGGCCGGCCCCAGCGAGTGAGGGCGCCGGACCACCCCGGACGCGGTACCGGCAGCCACCGTCATCGCGGCCCGCAGCCTGCCCTCCGGGATCGCGATGTCGCCGTTGGCCATCGTCACCGCCGAGAAGATTCCCAGGGCCGGGGTGCAGCTATAGCGAACCGCGTCCGCACCCGGGCTGGCTTCCTCGGTGATGTCGAACCGGAGCAGCCTCCAGCCGGCCAGGGCGGAGGTCATCGCCCCGGCGGCACCCGGCGGGGCCTGCCATTCGAGTTCGGCGCGCACCATTCCCGGCTCGGCAGGCTGGTTCACCCACGGCAGGCTGACGGGGACGCCGAAAACCCCGGCCACCGCCCATTCAACATGCGGGCACAGCGCCGGGGGCGCGGAATGGATCTGCAGCATGCCACGAACGGACACCGGGCCTCCTTGCGAACGGACGAGGGACGCCTTCCCCAACGACCTCGCTCCGAGCGCGCAAGCCCCGGCACACCGTTGCCATCGTGACAGCCGACAGCCTCCGGTTCGCCATTGTGCACCATCGCCCCCGACAGGACCAGCACTTACCGCGTGTCGCCCGCTCATGATGTAGTTGGACGGTGAGCGGAACGCAACGGTTTGTAGCCACATCGGCCACTGCGGCCCGCATGAGCGAGCCTGACATCACCGGACTGCTGTTCATCGCGGACATGTACGGAGTGCAACTCGACCTGCTCAGGCTCGCGCTCGGGACCGGTGACACGCGCACCCGCTCGCTGGTCCAGCGCTGGCGGCGGGCCGGATATGTCCAGAGCGCCCGGCTCGGCCCCGGCCAGTCCTGGACCTGGCTCACCCGGGCCGGGCTCGCGGTGTGCGGGGTCCCGGGCCCGGCGGCAAGCCCGGCCCTGTCCAGGCTCGCCCACCTGCGCGCGGTCGCGGCGGTCCGGATCAGCCTGGAGTCGGCGACGGCCTATCGCGACGCGGGAGCATTCTGGCGCAGCGAGCGCAGGCTGCGCAGCCGGATGGGCGGCCGGGTCGGCTTACGGGAACACGTTCCCGATGGCGAGGTGCACTGGCCCGACGGCGCCGCCGTGGCGTGGGCTGGCGAGTGCTGGGCCATCGAAGCCGAACTCACCCGTAAGACCGTCAGCCGCACGACGGCCATCATGCGCGCCATCCTCACCCGCACGGGAGATTACGGGTGCCCCGCGGCCGAGGCGTTCCGGCCGGGCGCCGCGCCCCGGCACGCCAGGGTGCTCTATATCTGCTCCCCCGCTGCCCGGCCCACCGTGATCCGGGCCCGGGCGGCCCTGGGTCACCTCGCTCCCCGGGTGGAGATCCGAGACCTGCCGCCCGTGGCGCTGCCGGGAGTGGATCCCGGCGACGGCTCCTCCCGCGCCAGGGCCGGGCACCCCCGCGGCGGGGGCTCCCCCGGCCAGGCCGGCAACGGGGACTCCCCCGGCCGCCCCCGCAACGGGGACTCCCACCATCGCCCCGGCGACGGCCTGCACCCCGCCCACCCAGGCAGTGGGAGCAGGCGATGATCCGGCGATACCTGAGCCTGCTGGCCCTGCTGGCGCTGGCCCGGTTTGCCTGGCGGCTGCTGCGGGCGGCCGCCGCCCTTGTCATCCTGCTCGCTGCCGCTCCGGTTTCGGCGGTGGCGGCAGCGGGCTTCGCCCTCGCCCTGCGCCAGGGGTGGCCACCCCGGGTGCTGTACCGGGCGGCCGCCTGGTGCCTGCCGATGGTGGGGGTCTGGCTCGTGGCCACCTCGGCGAGGGCGGCCTCGTGGCGGCAGGTCGTGCTGGCGCCCTATCTCACCTGGCTGGACGCCTGGCGGGTGTCGACCGCGGGGTCGGTGCTGCTTGCCGCTGTGACCATCGCCCCCATCGCCATCCCGCTCGGCCTGCTGATAGGCGGGCTGGCCTGGTCACGGCGGCGATACGCGATGAGCACCGGCACCGGCGGCCTCACGCCCACGTCCCCGGCGGTGTTCGACCGGCGTCAGTGGCGCCGGCAGGTGCGGTCGGCCAGGGCCAGGATCGCCGCGCCGGGCGCCGCTCCGCTGCTGACGCGCGATGGGGCGATCGCCGTCGGCGCCGTCATCAGGAGCACCGGGCACCAGGACTGGCCGCTCGCCACGCTTGCCTACCAGCGGCTGCGTTCCCATCAGATCATCATCGGCACGACCGGCACCGGGAAGACCGCACTGCTGCTGCGCCTGTGGGCCGGTTTCCTGAGCCGCGGCCTGCAGCGGCACGCGGCCGGCCAGGGAAAGCGGCCGCTGCTCGTCGTGCTGGATTGCAAGGGCGGTCCCGACTCGCGCCGCATCTCCGACCGCGCCCGGCGGGTGCTGCGCGAGGCCGGCGCGCGGACGACCGCCATCTGGCCAGACGAAGCGAGCCTGTCGCTGTGGACCCTGCCTCCGCAAGCCCTGATCACGACCTTGGTCGACATGGTTGAGCACGGCGCCGGCGGGGCCGCCTACTACACCGACGTCATGGAAACCATCGTCGCCCTCGCGGTCGGCGCGCCCGCTGGCCCACCGGCCAGTGCGGCGGATTTCCTGGCGCGGCTCGACGCCGGGTGGCTCACTTTCGCCTATGCCGCAGGGCGTCCCGAGGACGCCGCGCTGCTCGCCTCCGCGTCCCGGCAGATCACTGACATCGCCCTGCGTTTCCGCAGCGTGTTCCGGCGCCTCGGGCCCGGCCTGGATGGGCCGGGCAGCTTCGCCGACGCGGACGTGTGGTACTGCATCCTGGAAGGCACCTCCCAGGTTCCGGTCGCCGAGGCGCAGGCCCGCGCCCTGGTCGCACTGCTGGCGCACCACGCGGTCGATGGGCCGGGAGCCGACCGGGAGATCCTGCTGGCGGTGGACGAGTTCAGTGCGGTGTCGCGGCGGCTCCCGATCTGGCAACTCTACGAACGGGCACGTTCGCTGGGGCTGGCCGTCCAGGTGTCCGCACAGTCCTGGGAAGGCCTTGCCGACCAGGACGACGACCGGCGCCGCATCGCGGGCGCCGCCGAAGGCGGGATCTGGCTGCTGCGCACGCCGCACCCCGAACCGGCGGTCGCGCTGGCCGGGGAACAGCAGACCGTGGACACCAGCCGCCGGGTGGTCGGGGTGCCCAGGTGGAACCATGATGGGTCGTCACAGATCCGCACCGCCCCGGTCGCCGATCCGGAACTCATCCGCAGGCTCGACGTCGGGCAGGCCGCGTACATCCACCGGGGAGGCGTGACCTTCGTCCAGGTGAAGCGGCTGACTGCGGCACCGGCGGCGCTCGGGCGGCCCACTCAGGCGGCCGATGGCCAGGCCAGCAAGGTCACCGCCGCGCGTGCCGCCGCATCCGAACCTGTCGCGTCACCCGCGGCGGGCGCCACCGGACCGCCTTCGCCACCGGATGCCTCCGCGCTGCTCGATGAGGCATTCGGCCGGGAGGTCCGGTGAGCAGGCCCGCACCCAGCGACCCGTTCCGGACTCTCGGGCTGGAGCGGCGGGCCGACGTGACCGATGACGAGGTCCGCGCCGCCTGGCGGCGGGTGGCAGCCGCGACCCATCCGGACCGGGCCGACGGTGGGGATCCTGCGCGCTTCGCCGCCGCCGCTGCCGCCTACACAGCCCTGCGCACACGTTCCGGCCGGAGTGAGGTCCTCACCGAAGGCAGCGAACGGCTGACCCGGCGCTGGCGGATTCCGCTCACCGGCGGCGGCCCAGTGCGCCCGCTCGCCGGCCTGCTGCCAGCCGGCGTGCTCGCGGGGCTGTCCCGGATCACCAGCGGCCGGCCCGTCCGCCTGACCCTGCGGGTGATGGTGGTGGCGGGCGTCGGGGTCGCCGCCATGGCGATCGCGGGCTGGCGGCCGGCCACCCCGGCCCTCATCGCCGGTGCGCTCACCTGGCTGGCACTGACCGGTGGGCGGGATCTCGGCCCCCGATGACCAGCCACCTGCCCGACCGGCCGTGCCTGCCAAGCCACCTGCCCGACCGGCCGTGCCACCAAGCCACCTGCCCGACCCACCCTGCCTGCCAAGCCACCTGCCCGACCGGCCGCGCCACCAAGCCACCTGCCTGACCACCGGCAGGGCAGCCACTCCGCCGGCGGGCGCTGACCCGCGCCGGTTATGCCGGCCGCTGGGTTGGGTGCCCCGAGACGTGGCCGAGAATCGTCCCCAGGGACTTGAAGAAGGCCGATCCCGCTGATCGTGGCGCGCCCACCCCGGTGACCGTCCGGCAGCCCGTGGCCTCGACCGCGACCAGCGGAAACCTCTTCTCACCTGCGGTGAACAGGAACCGGTAGCCGCCGCCGGTATCCATCGGGCAGTTCACCACCCCGTGTGGCGCGCCGGGAAGCGCGCACAGCGCCGCAGCGATAGCCCGCACCGCAGTGGCGTCGGTGACGGTGATCCCGGCGAGCGGCGGCCCTTCGCCCGGCTTCTTCCCGAACCCGACGATCCGGATGACGATGACCCGGTCCAGGTGGCCGCGTTCGGCGCACAGGGGCACCTGCTGGCTCGCGGAATCGGCTTTCACTCCAGCCTGGGCGCCGCTGCCGGTCGCAACACCCACCGTCCCGCAGGCGCACAGCCCGGCCAGCAGCCCGATGGCGCCCAATCCGAGGAACGCCCGGCCCAGCACGCCCATCCGATGGCTTTCCGTCCTCATCGCGGCCTCCATTTCCAGCCTCTCAGCGGTCGCTGGCCCGTTCGCGCCGAGCCCGGGGCGGTCGCTGTCGCGATCTGTGGTCGGCCCGGGCATACCTCGACAGCCCGGGCCGCACACATTCGACGCCGCCGGACCGGGCCGGGTTCCCGTGCTCTGACCCAGTTCCCCTCACGTCCAAGGCAGTGCGGTGCCCTTGCCCGCCGCCGGGCCCATTTCATACAGGGCGCGCTTCAGAGGGCTCGGGCACGCTTCACAGCGCTCGGGGCGGGCTCACTTCACCCTGGTTCCGGCCCGCTGGCGACCGGACGGGCCGGGTCGGCGATCCAGTCCGACCACGAACCGACATACAGGGCGGCCGGGATGCCCGCCAGCGCCAGGGCGAGCACCTGCTGGGCCGCGGTGATCCCCGACCCGCAGTAGGCACCCACCGGGCCACCGTCACTGCGTGCCCCGGCCACGGCGAACCGAGCCCGCAACTGCGTGGGCGCCAGGAACCGGCCCCGGCTGTCCACGTTCCCGGCCGAGGGCGCGCTGAGCGCGCCCGGGATGTGGCCAGCCACCGGGTCCACAGGTTCGCTCTCGCCCCGGTAGCGCTCGATTGCGCGTGCGTCCAGCAGCACGCCGGTGCGCGCCAGAGCGGCGGCCCCGTCCGCGTCCAGTGCCGGCATCTGCCCCGGCCTGGCCGTGAAGTCACCGGGCACGGCAGGGAGCACGTCGCCCGATTCGGCCCGCCCTCCCGTTTCGAGCCACCCGGGGTACCCACCGTCCAGCACCGCCACCTGCTCGTGCCCGAAATACCGCAGCATCCACCACGCCCGGGAGGCCGCCGCTGGGTCCGCGTCGCCGTAGGCCACCACGGGGTGAGCGTCGCGGACGCCTGCCCTCCTCATCGCGGCCTGGAATGCCGCGGCAGCGGGCATGGGGTGACGCCCGCCCGGCCCTGGTGGCCCGGCAAGGTCGGTATCCAGGTCTACGAACACCGCCCCCGGCACGTGGCCCGCCCGGTAGTCCGCCAGGCCTGGCGGCCCCACCAGCCGCCACCGGACGTCAAGCAGGACGGGGGGGTGTGGCCCGGCCAGGTCGGCCGTCAGGCGCTCTGGGCTGGTC
>DAHUZQ010000095.1 GCA_027306495.1 Actinomycetota bacterium
CCCGCCGATCGGCCCCCCGCCACGGTGGTCGAGGACATCGTCGCCCGGCTGCCGATCGGCGGGCACAGTGCCGCGTAGGTTTGACGCAGGCGTGATCGGAGACCGGTGTGAAGCTCAAGCTCGACCTGCATGACATCTACAACCGCGGCCAGGACATCGACCGGGCGCTGCGTGACATTATTGACGAGGCCGTCGCGAAGAAGGCGAGTATGGTCGAGATTATTCCCGGGAAGGGGTCCGGCCAGCTCAAGAAGCGAGTGCTCAGGTTCCTGGATCAGAAGGAGATCAAATCCCTGTACGCCAGAGTCGAGAAGGACTCGAAGAATTTCGGGCGAGTGTTCGTCCATTTTCGCTGGAAATAACCGGAGAGCATCCCGGTATCGCGATGAGGCACCACTGGTCACCGGGAACGCGCCACCGCCCTGCGCACACGTCCCCCGGCGTGGCCCTCTGGTGATGGCCCCCTGGGCTCCTGCCTGATGTTCACCGAGATCCGCTGCCAGAGCGTGGGCTTGCGGTGCCGTGCGACGTGTCGGTAATAGCGCGGCGTGCCCACGCGGTCCGCATCCTCGTCATCAGATTGCCAGAAATACCCCATGCTGAACCCTCCCCGTGTCACCGCACAGCCCCGTCCACCAGGCCGGACAGGCCCGCTGCAATAGTTATTAATTCGGCGGCTTCTCCGGAAGACGGCATAAAAGACCCTCTTCGATTGCCCAGCCGAATCCCCAGCTAAGGCGGGCCCGGAAGCGGCCGTGGGTCATAGTGGCACGTGGCATGCATGGGTGTCCAGCAACAACACCAGACACGTTGATGAAGCTCAGCGGATCATTTCAAACCGCTATTGTCCGGACCAATATACCCCGGTATATATATCTCGCACAATAGCCACCGGATCAGCGGGCGCGGCCCCGGCGCTGAAACCTCCGGCGGGCGGGCGGGCGCGGCCCCGCCCTGCTGATCGTGATGTCGGCGCAGGCCCGGTTCATGTCCTGCCAGCGCGGACCGATCTCCCGGCCCCGCGGGCACACCGATCGGTCGCGGCGGTTTCTACGCTTGTGCCAGGATTGCCCCATGCATCTCCTTATCCGTCTTGTGGCTTCCGCCGCCGCGCTCGCGGTCGCGACCTTCGTCGTTCCCGGGATCCACTTGCACACGGGCTCACTGCCCAAGGCAGCACTCACGCTGGTGGCCGTAGCGCTGATCTTCGGTGTGATCAACGCAGTGCTCAAGCCCATAATCAAGGCAGTCGGATGCGCCTTCTACGTGCTGACGCTGGGGCTGATAGCGCTCGTCGTCAACGCCCTGCTGCTGTGGCTGGCAAGCGTGGTGGCGGGTGCCCTGAATCTGCCCTTCCACATCACCGGCTTCGTGCCGGCGTTCCTCGGGGCGATCGTCGTCGCCGTGGTCACCTGGCTGCTGAGCATCCTGATCAAGGAAGCGCGCTAGTCCACGAATCGGCGCAAGCCACGGCACGCACCCGGTCCGGGCGATGCCGGTCCGGGCGATGCCGGTCCGACCGGACCGTGCCGCGCACACCGGCCGCCGGCCATCATTTCTTCCGGCCTGCCCTCGCGATAGCTCCCACGGCGGGCGCGACCGCAAGCCACAGGCCGATGGTGACAAGCATCGAGGTGAGATAGCCGAAGGGCCTGATACCCACGTCCGTGCTGACCAGCCCCGCGAACAGCATCAGGATCCAGGCGCTCACGAAGAAGAAGGGACCGGCGGCAAGGATCCCGAAGAAGTCACGCATGCCGCCTCCCGGCGAACGAAGGGCACCCAGGGTCCCCGGTGGGCGAAGGGCACCCGGGTCGGGAATCACCGTTCCCTACCAGCCTAAGCAGCGACGCTGGGAGCCGGTGAACCCACTGCCCTTCCCCGGCTCATCGCGGCCGGGATCGCGGGCTGGCCGGCGCCCCGCCAGCAGGCCGGCGGCGCGGCAGCGCCGGCGCGTGCGGACTGCCCGCTGACCCGCGATCAGTCCTGACTGCGGCGGCGGATCAGGTTCACCGCGATCAGCGACATGACCACCGGCCCGTCCGCCGTCCGCACTTCGATCCTGGATCTCAGCAGCCCACGATCGGGCTTGGACTGGGAGGGCCTGGCCTCGACCACGGTGACCCGGGCGGAGAGTTCATCGCCGGGCCGCACCGGCCTGAGCCACCTGACCTCATCAACGCCGGGTGAGCCGAGGCTGGCGTTGACCGGCAGATAGTGATCGACCAGCAGGCGCATGGTGACCGCGATGGTGTGCCAGCCACTGGCGATCAGCCCGCCGAACGGGCCCGAGCGTGCCCATTGCGGGTCGGTATGGATCGGCTGCGGATCGTATCTGCGCGCGAACTCCACGATCGCGGGCTCGTCCATGAGCACGGGCCCGTACTCGAACGTCGCGCCAACCGGGTAGTCCTCGAAGTACCGCTCATCGGTGTCTGCCATAGCGCGGTGAATTCTTCCTTCGCGGGGGCCGGCCCCGCAACCTTCGGGAAGACCGGAGTTCCCATGGCCGAACGCCGTGAAATCATGGGAAAGGTGAACGCCCGACGCGGGCACCGGAGCCTGCCGCACACGGCCGACCTGCGGATTGAAGCCTGGGGACGCACCCGGGAAGAGTGCCTTGCGGAGGCGGTGATGGGTTTGGTGGACAGTTTCGCTGATGTCGGCGATCTGGCGGAGTCTGCCCGCGGCGGCGTGGTCCGGTGTCACCTGAGCGGGGAAACGGATGCCGACCTGGCCGCGCAGGCCCTCGAGGAGGTCATCTACCGCCTCGATGCCGATGGCCTGATCCCGGTCAGCGCAACCGCCCGCTCTGCCGCCGCGGGTGGCGTCGACCTCACCCTGGTCATGGCGGATGCCAGCACGGTGGACATTATCGGCGCCGGCCCCAAGGCTGTGTCCCTGTCCGGCCTGCGCCTGGCACCCGGCGCTTCGGAGTCGGGAACGGCCGACGGGTGGCGGGGCACGATCACAGTCGACGTCTGACCGCGCTCCCGGCCACACCGCCGCGGCCGGGCCGGCCACAGCCACCGAACGACCGATGGCGGTGACCCCCCGTGCGTCGCGCTCCATCCGGCGGGCGCCGGTCAGCCTTTCACCACTCCCAGTGGCACAAGCCGGGCAACCCTGCGGCACAGCCCGGCCCCTTCCGCCGCCTCGACGACGGCGTTCACGTCCTTGTACGCCTCCGGCGCTTCCTCCGCGAGGCCCCGCGCCGACGTACCCCGTACCACAATGCCCGCCCGTTCCAGCCGGGACCGCAACTCTGGTCCCGTCACCGTGCGGAGCGCCTGGTGGCGGCTCATCACCCGGCCCGCCCCATGGCAGGTGGACGCGAACGCCCCGCCCGGCGTCACCCCCGTCAGGACGTAGGAGTAGGTCCCCATCGACCCCGGGATGAGGACTGGCTGGCCAGCCGGGCGCAGATCCGCGGGCAGATCCTCGTGGCCGGGCGGCAGGGCGCGCGTCGCACCCTTGCGGTGGACACACAGCAGCCTGCGGACACCGTCAACTTCATGGTGTTCCAGCTTCGCGAGGTTGTGCGAGACGTCGTACACCAGGTCCAGGCTGGTCCCGGTGACGCTCTGGAACACCTCCCGGGCACGGTGCGCGAGCACATGCCGGTTCACCCTGCCGTAATTCGCGGCGGCGGCCATCGCGGCCAGATATGCCCGCCCTTCGGGCGAATCGACCGGGGCGCAGGCGAGTTGCCGGTCCGGCACTGTGATGCCGTAACGGCGCATCGACCCCTCCATGGCACGCACGTGGTCGCCACAGATCTGGTGGCCCAGCCCCCGTGAGCCGCAGTGGATCATGACGCATACCTCTGCCTCGCTCACCCCGAAACGGCTCGCCGTCCCGGCGTCATAGATCCGGTCGACCGCCTGGACCTCCAGGAAGTGGTTGCCAGATCCCAGACTGCCCACCTGGCGCAGGCCCCGGTCCATGGCGCGGGAACTCACCTGCCCGGGGTCGGCGCCGGCGACGGCCCCACCGTCCTCGCACCGGCTGAGGTCCCGGTCCGTCCCGTAGCCCTGGGCCAGGGCATACCGGGCACCCCCGGTGAGCAACTCGTCCATCTGCCTGGTTCCGCGCAGGTTCCAGCTGGCTCCCCGCCCGGCCCCGCGGGGAGTCACCGCCGCCAGCCTGTCCATGAGGACTGCGAGCCTCGGCTTGATGTCGTCGCGGGTGAGGCCCGCCGCGAGCAGGCGGACACCGCAGGAGATATCGAACCCCACGCCGCCGGGGGAGACCACGCCACCAACGGCCGGGTCCGTTGCCGCGACACCACCGATCGGGAACCCATAGCCCCAGTGCACGTCCGGCATCGCATACGAGGCTCCGACGATCCCGGGGAGGGCCGCCACGTTCATGACCTGTTCCAGCGACCGGTCAGCCGTCAGGTCGGGGATCAACTCGCGCGATGCGTACACCACCCCCGGCACACGCATCTGGCCCTGCCGCGGGATGATGAACCGGTACGGCGCTTCCTCGAGAAGTTGCATGCCGGGCCGCAGTCCTCCCGTGGGGTCCGCCGCGCCACCGGACGCGTCACATCGACGGCTGCTGGCAGTAAGACGGGGAAGGATCTCCGCTACGTGCGGATCGCCCTTGCGCGGTGCGCGGACCCGCGGATCCGTTACCCCGCGTCATCCTGGGATATTTGATCCTTCCCCCCTACACATACTGTAACGCTCTGGAACACATGCGTTATGCCGGGTCGGCGGGTTTCCGCCGTGGGGCCGGGCGGGAACCCGCTCAGCCGGGATTTGGCCCCGGTTCCGCCTGCTCAGAGCCGTGCGCCTCGGCCGGGACGTGAGCCTCGGCCGGGACGTGAGCCTCGTGGGATAGGAGCAGTTCATGGGCCTGCCGGGCCGCCTCGCTCGCTCTGCTCTCCCCCGGTTCGGCCAGCGGTCCGCCCTCGAGTCCGCGGGCCAGCATCCGCAATGCTTCGGCGAGCAACCCCACCCTTGTCTCCAAGTGCTGCAGCCGCTCCTCAAGGACTGTCACCGGTGCCGCCTGGAATCCAACGATCTGCCTGGCCATACGCCCTCCCGACCACCGGCCGGCCACCGGCCCGGGGCCCGGCAGCAGCGCCAGCCCCCCACCTCAGGCTGCGCGCATGGCGGCCTGCCCGCCAGAGGCCGTTGGTCCTGACCTGCGGCAGATCGAGCCGCCACGCGGCCGGGTGATCCGGGGCGCGACCCCGCAAGCGGCGATCACGCGCGCCGGCGGGCCACCCGCGGAAAGCGATCACGCGCGGGCAGTGACATGGGCTGACGGCGTTCCCGCCACCCAGCCGGGTGAGCCAGATCTCAGGCGAACACCCTGTCCCGCAATCCCATCGCCCCGTGCGCGCTGGCGCAGGAAGCGCAGCAGAACATCTGGTTCCCCGACTCCACTCCGTGCCCGAGAATGCGGCATCCACAGTGCGTGCAGGTCGGTGCAAGGCTGTGGATGGCGCACTCGAAGCTGTCAAAAGTGTGCGCCGTCCCGTCTATGCGCACCTCAAAAGCCTTGTCATAGTCGTTGCCGCAAACTTCGCAGACCGCCATGGTCTCCCCCGATACTCGGCTAACCGATCCCGCCTTCCCCCGACAGATGCCCGCTGGGCACGGGCGCTACGCCACCGCAAGAAACTCCAGCCGGTTACCGAACGGGTCTTCGCTGTAGAAGCGGCGAATACCAGGGAAGTCGTCGTCCCAACGGACGGGATAACCCGTTTCCGACAGCCGGTCCGCCCAGCTGTCCAGACGGTTGACCAGCAGTCCCGGGTGCGCCTTACGCGCCGGCCGGAAGTCCGTCTCGACCCCGAGGTGCAGTTCGATCCCGTGGCCGCGGAACCAGCAGCCACCCCGGGCGGCCAGCACGGGCGGCTTGGCGATTTCCTCAAACCCGAGAACGCCTGTATAGAACGCGCGCAGGGCGGGCTCGCTGCCAGGCGGGCAGGCGAGTTGAACGTGATGGATCACGGCGTCCTCCATCTTGATGTCAAGAACCTTGATATCAAGATACCTGGCGCGTGGGGAAATTTCCAGTCCTGTCACGGGGACTGCCGCTCACCGCACCCCGAGCCGGATGCGATAGCTCACCACCATCGGCACTTCCCTGTCTGCCAGCACCGCTCGGGCAATGCGCCGCAGGCTGTAGAAGGTCTCGTCCACCTCGGGCGCCTGGCCGCCGAAGAATTCCCGCGGTCCGCCGACGCTCTCGGCGAGCCCAATCACCCGTTCCGAATCGGTGGGGCCGGAACCATGGCAGGTGACTTCCCGGACGTACCGGAAGTGCCCCGACTCCCGGATACGTGCCTCATGCCCTGACTTTGGCCAGTAGGCGGCGCCTGCCTGCAGACCCAGCCGCCGGCGCGCGTCCCGCCTGGCGTCGAAGTGCGCCGCAAATGCGGCATCCACGTCCGGGTGGACCAGCGGGGGCAGGTCGTAGTCGTAGGCGGCGAAGACGCCTCCCGGGCGCAACATCCGCGCGGCCTCCGCCAGCACCACCGCCGGGTCCATCCAGTGGAACGACTGCGCGCACGTGACGAGGTCGGCCGAGCCATCAGCGACCGGCGCATGATCGGCATACGCCCGCAGGTAAGCCAGGTTCGCCGCCGGTGCCCGGCTCGCTTGCCTGACCATTTCCGGGTTCGCCTCAAGGGCGGCGACCCGGTCCGCCCGGTCCGCCCACGCCCGCGCCGACAGGCCAGTGCCGGCGCCCAGATCGACGACCAGGTGCGGGTGCGGGACCTGCGCGTAGCGGGCCAGGATGTCCAGCAACACTGGGGGCGGGGATGGCCGGAACCGCTCGTAGGTGGAAGCGAAGCCATCGCGCAGATACCCCGACCGCTCGATCATCGTGCGCGAGAAGTCAGTCACACCCAGACCCTAAACGCGCCGGGCCGCGGGAGGGATACGAGCGCGTGGCGGGCAGGTACCGCGACCGCTTCACCGCCCGAGTGCCCGCCCTGAAAGGATCGCGGTATGCGGCTTGGAAGCGTGGTCCTCGGCGTCACCGATATGGAACGCGCGGTGGACTTCTGGTGCAACGCGCTCGACTACCGTCTGCGTGACGAGGAAGCGGGCGAAACCTGGTCGACTCTCGTGCCTGCCGGCGCCCATGGCACCGAGATCGGCCTTCAGCTCAGCCAGACGCCGCCACAGGACCGGCCCAGGGTGCACCTGGACCTGTTCGCCGAGGATGCGGCCGAGCAGTCGGCGCAGGCGGATCGCCTGATAGCGCTGGGCGCGGAACGGGTGGACTGGGACCTCTACCCGCCCGATGCCGACTTCATCGTGCTGGCCGACACCGAAGGCAACCGCTTCTGCATCGTCGACACGGCCCACGGCATCGACTGAGCGGGACGAGTCCGCCGGCACGGGTCGCGCGAATCAGGCGCCTGGCGGATGGCGGGTGAGGCAGCCTTTATCGCCACGCTAATCCTGGTTATGCTGAGCATGCCATGAGCCGCCGTTACCGCCCCCGCGCTCGTGTGGGCTGTCACCTCGGGTGTCTCGGCTGTTCAGTGCCGCTGATCGCGGCCCTCGCAGCCCTTATCGCGCTGCTTGTCGTGATGGTATGAGCGGAAATTCGCGGGATTCCCGGGCCTTGGGCCTGGCGTGTCAGGTGCGCCTGATGCGGCCAATTCGCGCCCACCAGGTAAAGACGAGATAGGAGTAGACGATGCCCCGGCTCATGTGGGACAGCACAACCCTGGGGGACATCCCGGCGGGCGCCGAGGTTGTCGCCACCTATTGCGACGGCCTGTACGCCGTGCCACTCCCGGAAGTGAGCAAGCGCTTCCCCAAGGCGGCACTGCCCAGGATCAACGTCACCGGGGACCCGGCCCACGGTGGGGACGTACTCGATGTCGAGACAGGGGATGCCACCCCCGCGCAAGCTCCCGCCTGGATCCGGGCCCGCCATGCTGCCGGGGAACGGTACGTGACGGTGTACTGCGACAGGAACACCCTGGCCGCGGTTGTCGCGGCCTGCCAGGGGCTGCACTACTACCACTGGGTGGCCACCCTGGACGGCAAGATGCTGATCGCCAGCCATCCGGCCGCTTCCGTGCAGTTCGCGGGGCCCGATCTCACCGGTATCCACGCGGACGCGTCGGTGGTCTGGAACGACGCCTGGCACCCGGCGCCCTAGTAGCGGCCGCGCGCGCGCTCTCTCAGGCCAGCGTGAGCAGCGCCCGGGCAGGGAACTCCGCCTGTATCTCGAAGCTGATGGCGGGGAGGGGACCGGGCGCGTGGAAAAGTGCGAGCCCACATGGGTTGCTGGTGACGACCCGGGAGTCGACTCGTTCCCTTCTCGCAAGTCCTGGCGGTTAGCGAGGGAATACGATCCCGCTATGCGCTTCGCGATCGCGATACCCCAGTTCTACGCCGATGGTGAGTTCGAGCCCGAGCAGTTCCGCTCGTACCTGGGCCGCGCCGAGGAACTCGGCTTCGAGTCCGCGTGGGTACAGGAGTCCGTGCTTGGCACCGGCACGCAACTCGCGCCGCTCGAGACGATGACCTATGCGGCAGCGTGCACAAGCCGGCTCCGCCTGGGTTGCGTGGTATTCGTCACGCCGTTGCACAGCCCGGTGCATCTGGCCAAGGACCTGAGCACGCTGGACCAGCTCAGCCAGGGCCGGATCGAGGTCGGCATCGGGACGGGCGGCAAGGCCCGGCCGTTCGCGGCGTTCGGAATCAGCCAGGATCGCTACCTCGCCCGGTTCACCGAGGGCCTGGCACTGATGAAGGCGCTGTGGACGCAGTCTCGCGTGACGTTCGACGGTGAGTTCTGGCAGCTCAGGGACGCTGCTATGGAGCCCAAGCCCGCCCAGAAGCCGCATCCGCCGATCTGGTTCGGCGCCAACACCGAGCCCGCCCTGCGGCGTGCGGTGAGGCTGGGTGACGGGTTCTTTGGTGCCGGATCCTCGCCGACAGCCAGTTTCTCCGCCAATGTCCGGACCGTGCGACAGGCGCTCGCCGAGGCCGGGCGGGCGCCTGGCTCGTTCCCGATCGCCAAGCGGATCTATATCGCGGTGGATGATGACGCAGACCGGGCGCGGACGCGGATCAACGACGCCATGGAGCGCATGTACGGGCGCCGCGTTCCCTCGATTGAGGCCGCAGCGGTCGCCGGCACCCCAGCCGACTGCGTCCGCGAGGTCAACGCCGTCGCCGCAGCCGGGGCGGGGGTCATCCTCTTCACCACCGTGTTCGACCAGTCGGAGCAGATGGAGCGCCTCGCCGCGGAGGTCATGCCGCACGTGCAGGGCCCTTGATCCCGTCCGGGAGGCCCGAGAGCTTCGAGCACAGCAAGGTCCGGCGCGCCTTCCGCTGATCCGGTCCGCCTCTCCCGCGCATCAGGTCCGGAATGCCGATGGCGACTGTGCCCGTTCGCTCGCTATCCGGGCGATCGCCGCCCTGCGGGCGCTGTTGATGTGCCGCCGGGCCGCCGCGCGTGCGCGACTGGCGTCGCGTGCGAGCAGTGCGTCCACGATGTCGGCGTGCTCACGGACGGATCGGGCGGGCCGACCGGTGATCGCCAGCGTGGTCTCCATGCTGCGGGCGAGCATCTCCTGCAGGGCCGCGGGCGGCGTCCCGTCGAACACCGCCTGCTCCAGTTTCCGGAACGACTCGACCAGAATGTCGAGTTGCTTGTCGGACGCCGCTGTGGCCGCCCAGCCTGCGGCCGGCACCTCCAGGACTTCGCGCATGGCAAACAGTTCGTCCAGCCCTACCTCGCGCAAGCGGGCGAACTGCTGCATTGCCCAACCGCCCTCGTCAGCCGCAGCGACGAACACGCCCTTGCCATGCCGCACGCGGACCATTCCGCGCGTTTGCAGGGATCGCAACGCCTCCCTGACGGATGCGCGGCTCACGCCGAGGAGTTCGCACAACTCGCGCTCACCGGGCAACCGGTCGCCGGGCTGCAAGCTGTTGCCCGCTATATGGCGCTCGATCTGATCAGCGACCCGCAGGAGCCGCAACCCGCCTATTGAGCCCGTCGGAGTCGAGGCCAGCGCATTTCCACGCCAGCGTGGCACGCTGGTAGTCCAGGAACCCGATCAGTGTCGCGGCC
>DAHUZQ010000096.1 GCA_027306495.1 Actinomycetota bacterium
AAGGCTGCGAACCGCGCGTCCCGCGGCTTTCAGCGGACGGGCCAGCGTCGGATTCGGGCGGCTGTGCCCGGGCGCGACCGCCTTGCAGCGACCAGCGGATGCGTCACGTCATGCTGCCGCGCGCCCAGGCTGATCCACCGAAGAGTCGTCTACCTGTCTCGTTCCGGCTGGGGTCGTCCCTTACCGAAATAATGGCCGATAGGCGATCAGATCGCCAGGGTGGCACCCAACCGGCAAAAGCTGACGCTGCGGCGCGATGGCCCGGCGGCACGGTGTCATCCGGCTAGGCCGCCACGGTGTCATCCGGCTAGGTCGCCGCAGTGGACGCCCGGCGCTGAAGGCCGGCCCACAGGCCATCCACCTGACGGTCCAGGTCAGCCAGACTCCCGGAGTTGTCCACCACGAACGTGGCCAGCGCCAGGCGCTGGCTCCGGTCCGCCTGCGCCCTGATCCGCGCCAGCGCCGCCTCCCGGGTCATGCCACGATCGGCGATCAGCCGCTCGACCTGAACCTCGACCGGCGCGTCCACGACTACCACCACGTCGAATCCGCCGGCCAGGCCACCCTCGGCCAGCAGCGGAATGGCGTGCACCACGATCCCCTCCGGTGGCGCGGCGGCTTCACGTTCGCGCATGCGCTCGCGGACCAACGGGTGGATGATCCCCTCAAGCCGGGCGCGCGCGGCGGGGTCAGCGAAGACGATGTCGCCCAGCCGGTCCCGGTCCAGCGCGCCATCGGGCCTGAGCACCTGCGGCCCGAACGCCGCGACCACAGCGGCCAGTCCGGTCGTGCCGGGTTCCACCACGTCGCGCGCAGCGACATCCGCATCGATGATGACGGCGCCGCGCGCCGCGAGGCGGCGGGTCACTTCACTCTTGCCCGACCCGATGCCACCCGTCAGCCCCACCCGCAGCACAGGATGATCCTAAGCGCAGCCGACCCGTCCATACCGTTGGCAGAGCGCCGACGTCAGCCACGAGGACTCACGCGTCACGTTCCGCCAGCGGCCAGCCTTGCCAGCCGCAGGTATGGACGGGTCAGCGGGGCGCAGTTAGCTCTGCCCGCCGGACAGTTTGTCGCGCAGCGCGGCCAGAGCCTCGTCGGAGGCGAGTGCCCCGCCACCGGAGTCGCCGGAGTCGCTGCGGCCACCCGTGCCCGAAGGCCGGCTGGAGCCGCCGTCCTCCTCGCCACCGGCCTCTTCGTCGCTCTTGCGTGCCTCGGCGATCTGGCGCTGGTGCGCCTCGAACCGCGCACGGGCCTCGGCGTACTGCTGCTCCCACTCCTCGCGCTGGTTTTCGTACCCATCGAGCCACTCCCCCGTTTCCGGGTCGAAGCCTTCGGGGTAGACGTAGTTACCCTGCTCGTCGTAGGTCGCGGGCATGCCGTAGAGCGTGGGGTCGAATTCCTCCCCGACCGCCTCGCCGATGGTGCCCTCGTTGGCCTGCTTGAGCGACAGGCTGATCCGCCGCCGGTCGAGGTCGATGTCGATGATCTTCACGAAGATCTCGTCACCAACCTGCACGACCTGCTCGGGAATCTCCACGTGGCGGTCGGCCAGTTCGGAGATGTGGACGAGCCCCTCGATGCCCTCCTCCACGCGGACGAAGGCGCCGAACGGCACCAGTGTGGTGACCCGGCCCGGCACAACCTGGCCGATCTGGTGGGTGCGGGCGAACTGCTGCCAGGGGTCCTCCTGGGTGGACTTCAGCGACAGCGAGACGCGCTCGCGGTCCATGTCCACATCCAGCACCTCGACCGTGACCTCCTGGCCAACCTCGACGACCTCGCCGGGGTGGTCGATGTGCTTCCAGGACAGCTCGGACACGTGGACCAGGCCATCAACTCCACCGAGGTCCACAAAGGCCCCGAAGTTGACGATCGAGGACACCACACCCTTGCGGATCTGGCCCTTCTGGAGGGTGTTGAGGAAGTTCTGGCGGACCTCGGACTGGGTCTGCTCCAGCCAGGCACGGCGGGACAGGACCACGTTGTTGCGGTTCTTGTCCAGCTCGATGATCTTGGCTTCGATCTGGCGGCCGACATAGGGCTGCAGATCCCGCACCCGGCGCATCTCGACCAGCGATGCGGGCAGAAAGCCCCGCAACCCGATGTCGAGGATGAGGCCGCCCTTGACGACCTCGATCACCGTGCCGGTGACCACCCCGTCCTCATCCTTGAGCTTCTCGATCGTGCCCCAGGCGCGCTCGTACTGGGCGCGCTTCTTGGACAGGATCAGGCGGCCTTCCTTGTCCTCCTTCTGAAGGACAAGGGCCTCGATGTGATCGCCCGTGGCCACGACATCGTGCGGATCGACGTCGTGCTTGATCGAAAGCTCACGGGAGGGGATCACACCCTCGGTCTTGTAGCCGATGTCGAGCAAGACCTCGTCTCGATCGACTTTGACGACGGTGCCTTCGACAATGTCGCCGTCATTGAAGTACTTGATTGTTTCATCGATCGCGGCGAGGAAGGCCTCCTCGGACCCGATATCGTTGACCGCTACCTTGGGGGTCGGGCTGGCCTCTGTGCTGCTCGTCATGTGTTGGTTGGCTCCGGCGGACAAGTGGTGGTAGGCAACAGGACACGCGCGAACGGTCAGCCCGTAAGGCTACAAGTGCACTGGACTTGCCTAGGGGACCCGACCAGCTACCCGCTTGCCTCGTGACAGGGAGTGACTGGGCCCGGCCTCGGCGGACTGCACCAGAACACGGCGCAACGTTCAGAATATGAGAGCGAGCGCGTGTGGTCAATCAGAGCCCCCACTTCGCGGGCCACCGCGGACGCGCGACGCCGCTGTGCGCCCAGGTTCGGATCAATGCGCGGCCTCGGCCCAGCTCCGCCCCGTGCCGATCGACACCTCCAGCGGCACGCTCAACTCGAAGGCTCCGCACATGGTCGCCGTCACCAGTTCCCGCAGGTCATCAAGCTCGCCAGGGGCAACTTCGAAGAGCAGTTCGTCATGAACCTGCAGCAGCATCCGCGAGTCCATGCCGCGTTCGCGCAGTGCCCGATCCACTCCGAGCATGGCGACCTTGATGATGTCTGCCGCCGAGCCCTGGATGGGAGCGTTGAGCGCCATGCGTTCCGCCATCTCGCGGCGCTGCCGGTTGTCAGAGGTCAGATCGGGCAGGTACCGGCGGCGGCCGAGGATCGTCTGGGTGTAGCCGTCTTGGCGAGCCTGGCCGACCACCTCGTGGAGGTAGTCGCGCACCCCGCCGAACTGCTGGAAGTATCCGTCCATGAGCACCCTCGCCTCGTCGGCGGGCACCCGCAGTTGCTGTGACAGCCCATACACCGACAGCCCGTAGGCGAGACCGTAGTTCATCGCCTTGATCCGGTTACGCAGGTCACCGGTGATCTCCTGGGGCGGCAGGCCGAAAACGCGGGACGCCGTCTCAGCGTGGAAATCGTGACCGGACGCGAACGCCTCCGCCAGTGCTTCGTCACCCGACAGGTGGGCCATGATCCGCAGTTCGATCTGGCTGTAGTCAGCCGTGAGAAGGCACTCATAATCACCACCCACCACGAAGCCCTGCCTGATGCGCCGCCCCTCCTCGGTCCGGATCGGGATGTTCTGCAGGTTGGGGTCGGTCGACGAGAGCCTGCCGGTCGCGGCGATGGTCTGGTTGTAGGTGGTATGGATGCGGCCGTCCTCACCCGCCATCGGGATGAGGGAGTCCACGATGCTCTTCAGCTTGGACACGTCCCGGTGGCGCAGCAGGTGCGCGAGCACAGGATGCTCGGTCTGCGCGAGCAGCCCACTCAGCGCCTCGGAGTCGGTCGTGTATCCGGTTTTGATCCGTTTGGTCTTCGGCAAGCCGAGTTCGGTGAAGAGGATCTCCTGGAGCTGTTTCGGTGAGCCGAGGTTGAATTCGCGGCCAACGACGTCATAGGCACCTTGCTCGGTGGCCTTGACCTCTCCCGCGAGGGTGGCCGACATGTCGGCGAAGTGCTCCGCATCGGCGGCGATGCCTGCCCGTTCCATCCGGGCGAGCACATCCACCAGCGGCAGTTCGACGTCATGAAGCAAGGCGGTTGCGCCACGGCGCGCGAGATCGGCATCGAGCGCGTCGCCGAGTTCCGCCGTAGCCAAGGCTCGCAATACCAGGCCAGACGCCGCCTGGGCGGCCGCTTCCTGCTCGCCGGCCAGATCGAAGGAGAGCTGGCCGCCTTCTGCCTCGCCACCGCCCCGAAGCTCTTTGCCGAGGTATCGCAGGCTGAGGTCGGCCAGGTCGAACGAGCGCTGTCCCGGCAGGGCCAGGTAGGCGGCCAGGGCCGTGTCGGTGGACAGGCCCGCCAGAGCGAGGCCGTGAGCGGCCAGTGCGTGGATCGGGCCCTTGGCGTCATGCAGGGCCTTCGCCCGCGCCGGGTCGGCCAGCCAGGCCGCGAGTGCTCCCTCGTCCGCCTCGGTGAGCGTGACCGGGTCCAGATAGGCCCCGGAACCGTCCACGCTCGCCACGGCCAGGCCGGTCAGCCTGCCGGTCCCGCGTCCCCACTGGCCCGCCGCGGCCAGGCCGGCCCGGGCGTCACCGCTGACGTGCTCCGCCAACCAGGCGGCCACCTCATCCGGGCCCGGGACATCGACCCGCACGCTGAACCCCGCCCCCGCATCGGCGGGGGCGGCGGCCGGCGCCGAGCCCGCGATGCCATCTGGGAGAGTCGCGTAGAGGCGGTCCCGGAGCACCCGGAACTGGAGGGTGTCGAAGAGCTGGTGGATCTGTTCCCGGTCCCAGGGATTGGGCCGCAGGTCCGCCGGGGTCACCTCCAACGCCACATCCCGTGCGAGTTCGGTGAGCTGCCGGTTGCGCAGCACGTCACCGAGATGCTCACGGAGTTGTTCGCCCGCTCGGCCCTTGACCTGGTCTATGTGGTCGACCAGGGCCGCCAGCGATCCGTATTCACAGATCCACTTGGCGGCCGTCTTTTCACCCACCCCGGGCACGCTGGGCAAGTTGTCGCTCGGATCACCCCGCAGCGCGGCGAAGTCCGGATACTGGACGGGAGTGAGGCCGTACTTGACCATGACCTCCCCCGGCGTGAACCGGGTCATATCACTGATCCCGCGCCGGGTCATCAGGACGGTCACGTGGTCGTTCACGAGCTGGAGCACGTCCCGGTCGCCGGAGACGATCAGTACGTCGAAGCCCGCCTGGCCGGCCTGCGTCGCCAGGGTGGCGATGAGGTCGTCCGCTTCATAGCCGGCCTTCGACACCGCCGGGATGCCCAGCACATCGAGGACTTCGAAGATCAGGCTGAGCTGGCCGCGGAAGTCCGTGGGCGTTTCCCGCCGGTTGGCCTTGTACTCCAGGTACTGCTCGTGGCGGAAGGTCGGCTCACTACGGTCGAACGCCGCCGCCACATGCGTAGGCTTCTCGTCCCGCAAGACGTTGATGAGCATGGCGGTGAACCCGTAGACCGCGTTGGTCGGCTGGCCAGTCGTGGTGGAAAAGTTCTCCGAGGGCAACGCGAAAAACGCGCGGTATGCCAGCGAGTGACCATCCAGGAGGAGCAACCGCTCACGATTTTCCTGGCCGGAAGGGCTGGCGGCGGGCTGAGCTGTCTTCGTCGCCACGCGCGCAGTCTAGTGGCAGGGTGCGACACCGGGGGTGGGGAGCCGACGGCTGACTGTCGGCTCCGGGCACTGCGGCCAGCCAGTGCCAGGCAGTGCCGGACCGGGCTGTGCGCGGCCCCTCTAGGCTGTGGCGGATCGGTGCCGGCAGACCCGGAGGTAATGGTGGACCAGGACATCGCGCAGCGGATCAGGGAGGCGTTCCTGGCGGGAAGCAAGGACACCCTCGTCGAGCGGATGGGGATCACCATCGTCGAGGCAAGCCCGCAGCGGGTGGTCGGCACGATGCCGGTCGCCGGCAACACCCAGCCCTACGGCCTGTTGCACGGCGGCGCTTCCTGCGTGCTGGCCGAGACCCTCGGCTCGTTGGGCTCGGCGCTGCACGCCGGTGTGGACCGGTTCACGGTAGGGATCGAGATCAGCGCGACCCACCACCGGGCGGCATCGGCCGGCCTGGTCACCGGGGTCGCGACCCGCCTGCATGGCGGGCGCACCATCAGCACCTATGAGATCGTCATCAGCGATGACAGGGGCCGCCGCGTCTGCACGGCGCGGCTCACCTGCCTGCTCAGCGACCGGATCCCCAGCCAGGGCACCGCACCCGCGACCGCCACCAGCCCACCCCCCACAACCCCCGGCGCTGCGTAATGCCGGGCCTCGGCACCCTCATCAATGTCTGCACGGTACTGGCCGGGTCCGGGATCGGCGTGCTGCTGGGCGCACGCTTCAGCCAGCGCATCCGCGATGCGGTGACCGACGGGGTCGGCCTGGTCGTCCTGCTCGTGGCGGTGCTGGACGGCGCCAACGTGATCAGCCCGGCCCTGCGCAGGTCGGTGGGGTCAAGTGCCCCGGTCCTGATCGTGCTCGGCTCGGTGCTGCTGGGGGGCATCGTGGGGTCGGCCATCCGCATCGAGGACCGCCTCGGCCGGGTGGGCGCCACATTGCAGCGCATGCTCGCTCGCCACGGCACGGACGTCGAAGTCTCAGGGGGGAACGAGGTGGCCGGTGCGCAGGCCGTGCCACCCGTGCCAGCCGGCCCGGCCGTCCCAGCGTTCCCCAGGCCACGCCCGCTGGCGCCCGAGGCGGAGGGGGTTCCCCGCCCCGAGGGGGCGCTCCACAGGGAGCGTGAGCGCTTCATCCAGGGGTTTGTGACCGCGTCGGTGATCTACTGCGTCGGCCCACTGACGATCCTCGGCTCAATCCAGGACGGCTTGGGGCAGGGGTTCAGCCAACTCGCGCTCAAGAGCGTGCTGGACGGCTTCACCTCGATCGCGCTCGCCGCCTCACTCGGCTGGGGGGTGGCCGCCGCGGCCTTGAGCGTGCTGGTCGTCCAGGGCAGCCTCACGGCGGCCGCCGCCGCGGCGGGGAACGTCATGACCTCGGCTGAGATCGCGGCGATGACCGCGACCGGCGGCCTGCTGCTGGTTGGCCTGGCCTTGCGCCTGCTGAGAGTGCGTGCCATCCCCGTCGCGGATCTGCTCCCCGCGCTCGTCGTCGCCCCGCTGATGACCGGGTTGGTCGTGACCCTGCGCTAGCCGGGACGAACGGGCAGACCGGCGGCGCCTGTTCCGCCGCTGGCGGCGGGCGCCGCGAGCACGCTTGTGACGTGCGACGATTCCAGACAACGGCCGGTAATTCAGGGCCGGAACGGCTCTGCGCCCATGCGGGTGCCATGCCACAAAAGGCCGGGTAGTCACCCATCGTATGGCTATGACTACATCATGTCGTCAGCTCTATCCCACTGGCGACGGGATGTTTACGGCAATCCTTCCAGGGGATGAGCGGTACTTTGCGCGGCATGCCTTCCGGTCGCTACCGTTGTCCGGAGAGCCCGGGGAAGCCGAGTAGAGAACGTGTCGGCCCGGGGAAGGTCGACACGGCACCAAAGTCTTCCCCGGGCTTTCCCTCCGGTGGGCGGCACCCCGGCAAGTGCCCTGGCGCGCGATCGGGCTTCATCATTCGCGGACGACTCCCCATGCGAACGGCGTGGCCGCGACCTGCTGGCCGGGCGGCCTGCCTGCCCGCGGACCGTCCGCCAGCCCCGCCGACTGACCGGTCAGGCTGCCTGCCGGCGGACCG
>DAHUZQ010000102.1 GCA_027306495.1 Actinomycetota bacterium
GACGGTAGCCACCGCCCCGGCGGGCGGTCCCGCCGGAGGGTCCGCCGTTCCAGAGCAGACCGTCCCCGCCGTTCCAGAGCAGGCCGTCCCCGCCGTTCCAGAGCAGGCCGTCCCCGCCGTTCCGGCACCATCCATCCCGGGCGCCACCATCCCTGGGTCAGCCCGGCTGGCCCAGCCCGCATGGGCGCCCGCAGGTGCCACCCCGGCCATGCCCGCCCCGGCCGGCTATCCAATGGCCCAGCCAGCGTTCTACTCCCCCGCGCAGAGGCCCGCCCAGCAGCAGTCCCCGGACTCTGGCGGTGCCGTCGCGCTGGGGATCATCTCGCTCATTCTCTCGATACTGGGCTTGCTGACGACTCTCACCTACCAGGGCATCGACTGGGCACTGGTGCACGGGCACCTGACGTATGCCCCTGGGTGGGAGGACTTCTTCAAGTACGCCGGATACGGCGGCGCTGTGGTCTTGGCGGTCGGCACCATCCTGGGGGCGATCGGCGCGAGGCGGGGCAGGGGCGGCGTCGGCGTAGCCCCGCTGGTGATCTGCGGGCTGAGCGGCGCGATCCTGTTCTGGCCGTTCTACGCTTGATCCACTGGCCCTGACCCGCAGTGGGCGCCGCCCCGTCATCCCGCACTTGGAAGTGCTGCGGTCGAAGGCTGCACGCGGCGGCCGCCCGGCCGCCTTCAGCAGGCGGACCAGACGCCGCCCACCTCGTCCACACCCCGGGATGCCTGGGCGTAGCCCGCCCGGGCGGCGGGCGCGCGCAGGGCGGGGTTGAGGCTGTTCCCGCCCATGAACCGCCCCTCTTCCCGGTCGGGGGCGATGGCGACGACCTGCGCGCCCCGGTCACGGAGTGCGGCGACCTCGCCCGCCAGACCCGGTCCCCAGAAACCAGCTCGTGGGATCGGCGCGATCACGATCACCGGGTCACAGCCGACCGCCAGGTCCGCGTTCACCGGGGAGTGGACACCCCCGTCGATCCAGCGCCGCCCCGCCGCGTGGATCACCGGCCATACGCACGGCGCCGCGGTGCTCGCGGCGACCGCCTCCACCAGCGCTACCCCGCTGGTGGAATCGAGCGTGGCGAACTCGCCCGTATCGGCGTCCACGACGGTGATGAGCAGCCGTCGGCTGGGCCACTCAGCCGACGGAAGCCGGTCCGCGATCATCGCCAGCCGTTCCCGCTCACTGATCGTCCTTGCCTTCAACGCCATCCTGCCCAGCCTCGCGCGGACCTTGAGTTGGTCCCGTGAGCTGGCAGCGGCACCTGCCCATTTCGCCGACACCGCCAGCCCGATCCCTGGGAGCGGTCCGCTGGGCGGTGGCATGAGGTGCTGCTCATAGAGATCCTTCAGCGTGGTCCCCGAGGTGATCTGCGCCCCGACGACTGCTCCGGCGGAAGTGCCGACGATCAGGTCAGCTGTGCTCAGATCCGTGCCTTGCGCCGCGAGTCCGGCGAGCATCCCGATCTCCCACGCCGCGCCTGTGACCCCGCCACCGCCGAGCACCAGCGCTGTTCCGGCCATGGGCAGTCGTTACCATTGGTCACTCGCCCGTGTCAAAGCGTCCTCGGTGCCGGGCGTTCCTGGCACCGGGCACACTCGGCGTCGTGCCCGCTCGGTGCCGACCATCGGTGCCCGCACATCGTCCGGCTGATGACCATTCGCCCGAAGCCCGGTCCCCGCCTTGGGTCTGCGCACACCCGGTCAGGTTGTGCGAGCCTCGCCGTAGGGTCGGGAGGACTCCTTGCTTATGCGACACAACACCAGGGGGCTGTGATGAACGAAAAGGATGTCTTCATCCTTGCCAACCGCGCGCTCAACGGGGTAGTGGCCAAGATCGCCGACCACCAGTGGGACATGGCGATGCCGGCCTCGTTCGTCAGGGCGGGCGGCGACCAGGCCCCCACCCTGCGCGAGATCATCAACTACCACGCCTACGATGACGCGTGGGTGCCGGACATGCTGGCCGGGCGGACTATGGGCGAGGTTGGCGCGGACGCGTTCGGTGGAGACCTGCTGGGGACCGATCCCAAAGCCAGCTTCGCTGCCATCGTCGACAAGGCGTGCGCGGCGGCACTGGCACTCGACGACCTCGACCGGATCGTGCACTGCTCATTCGGCGACTTCACAGCGCGTGAATACTTCTGGCAGATCAACAGCTTCCGTGGGTTGCGGGCGCACGACATCGCAGACGTTATTGGCGTGAGCGCCGACCTGCCTCTCGATCTCGTCCAGGGCATGTGGGACGAGATCAGCCCGCACGCCGAAGAGTGGCGGGCCATTGGCGTATTCCCGCCCGCGGTGCCGGTCTCAGATGACGCACCGCTACTGGACCGCCTGCTTGGCCTGACCGGCCGGGAACCTTCCGGCGCGTAGGCGAGGGAACCCCCCGGCCCGGAACCCCCCGGCGCGAAACCCCCCGGCGCGGAACCCCCCGGCCCGTAGGCGAGGGGGCACGCCGCCCGCGCCCGGAATCCCGTGGCCGGACCACCCGAGCAGCCATGCCCAGAGTACTGGCACCCAGTCCGGACAGGCATCTCGATTGTCAGTGGCTGCCGATATGATTCGAACTGAACTTCGATAGATGGCACTCAGGGAGGTGGTCGGGCATGTGCCAGTCACCGGGGACCGTAGATAGCGCGCTGGCCATGCTCGAGCGTGCTCTTGACACGCTGAACGCGGCGGACGCGGGCTCGCTACCGGAGTCGCTGCAAGCCAACGCATTGCGGGCGCTCGAACGGGCTGAAGCCAAGCACACCGCTGCGCGCGCCCGGATACTGGCTGGCTTCACCGCGAGCGATGGCTACGAAGGTGATGGCCACGGCAGCGCGCGGGTATGGCTGCGGTGGCAGACCCGGATCACCAAAGGCGCCGCCGCTGGCGCGGTCGGATGGGCTCGCCGGCTGGCCGCGCACCCGGTGGTCGCCGAAGCCTTAGCCTCTGGTGGCCTATCAGCGTCGTGGGCCAGGCGGATCTGCGCTTGGACCGATCAGTTGCCCGCTGACCTGCGGCCCGACGCGGACGCGATCCTGGCTACAGCAGCCCGTTCCGGCGCGGATGAGGCCGACTTGGCCAGGCTGGCCCTCGAGATGATCGAACGGTGCGGCGGACGTGACGATGACGACAGCACCTTCGGTGACCGCGCGCTCTGGCTGGGCACGACTCTCGGAGGGGCGGGGCGGCTCAGCGCCGACCTGACTCCTGACTGCGCCGCAGCCCTCACCGCGGTGCTGGACGCCCTTGGGGGGAAGGCGGGACCCGAGGACATCCGCACCGCCGCCCAGCGCCGCCATGATGCCCTCGATGAGGCCTGCCGTCGCCTGATCGCCGCGGGTCTGCTGCCGGCCCGGGCTGGCCAGCCGACGCAGATCCAGGTGCACCTCACCCTGGCGCAGTTGCGCCACCTCCCCGGTGCGGCGCAGGCCGAAGCAGCCTGGATCACTGCCCGCGCAGGGCAGCCCGGCTGGCTCACCGGGCCCGCAGCGGATGCGGTCGCCTGCGACGCCACCTATGCCCCCACGGTCACCGGCCACCTCGACGAGGCCGCCCTGGACCGAATGCTGGCCTTGTTCCTGACCCTGCATCACCAGCCCGTGGGCGGTGGCCCAGTCGGGAATGAGATCCCAGAGGTGGACGGGACCGGCCCGGATGGACACGCGACACACGAGCGCGGGACAGACGGAGCAGGGACAGACGGAGCAGGGACAGAGCGCATAAGGCCAGGTAGTCCCAGACCAGGCGGGGATGGGTCGGATGACTGTGCCCGGACGTCCACGGCAAGGGCGTGCGGATGTACCTGCGGTCGCTGCAACTGCCCGCCGCCGCTGAGCCCGCAGACCATCGCCCGGCTGCGCACAGCGCTGCTGCGAGCCGCCGCCGACACTCTGTCTGGGCCCGGCGGACTCGCTTCCCACCTGCGGCGCACCTTGCTTGGCGACGCCGCGGACCCCACTTCACCGCTGGCCGTCGGCAGCCTTCCGCTCGACCTGCCCCTCGACGCCGCCACCCCAACCCCGTCCATCCCCGGCCACCTGCGGCGTGCCGTCACCACTCGAAGCCCTCACTGCCAATTTCCCGGGTGCGGCCAGCCCGCAAGCGCTTGCCACGTCCACCACCTCATCCCGCGCGCCCGAGGCGGCCCCACTGCACTCCAGAACCTCGTGAATCTCTGTTCGTTCCACCACCTGACCGTCGTACACCGCTGGGGCTGGCAGCTCATACTCCACCCAGACGGGACCACCACGGCCACGGCGCCGGACGGACGCGCCTTCCACAGCCACAGCCCGCCCGGCCGCGCCGCCTGACGGGCGGGGGCGCCGGACGGGCGGGGGCGCCTGACGGGCTGAGTCAGCGCCGGGGGCCACCCCGCATAACGCCGCCGACCACCGGGTGGGACATGATCGCGCACAAGCTCATCGATGACAGCAGGGAGAGCGCGGCGCCGGCTGAGAGGGCGGAGAGGGCCGGGCAGAACGAGCCGACCGAGCCGACCGAGCCCACTGACAGGATGGAGTCCCGGGAGCCGAGCGACCATATCGACTGGCGCATGGACTCATTCTTCACACCCGGCCCGGACAGTAGGCTGGCCTCCCTACCAGATGGGGTGATCAATCTGACGGCCTCTATCCCGCAGTTGCAGCGGCTCGCCACCGCGATCCGCCTGCGCGCGGTCCGGATGGTCGCTCCCGCAGGGCTCGGCTATCTCGGGCAGGCGTTGTCGGCCGCCGAGCAGTACGCCACTGTCTATGGCGCCGCCCTGCGTCCCGGGACCGACCGGATCATCTGCTCACCGGCGCACTATGTGATCGCCGCGTACGCGGCGGCGGCCGAAACAGGCCTGCTCGATGAAGCCTGCCTGGCCGGCTACGGGCGGGACGGGGCGGCTCTGGAAGCCATCGGGACCGAACGCAGCCCAGTCCCCGACTACACCTGCGGCTCGCTCGGGCAAGGGTTGTCCGCTGCGGCGGGCTTCGCGCTCGCCGACCGGCTCCTGGGCCGACCGGAGGCGCGCACCTTCGCTTTCCTCAGCGACGGGGAACTGCAGGAAGGCCAGGTCTGGGAAGCGGCGCTGTTCGCGGGACACCAGCGGCTGTCCAGCTTGACCGTGCTACTGGACGCGAACAACTCGCAGGTGGACGGGCCGGTCGACAGCATCACCACCATCGAGCCGGTGGCTGCCAAGTGGCAGGCCTTCGGCTGGCAGGCAACCGATCTGGACGGGCATGACCTCGCCGCGCTGACCCACGCCCTGGCTGCCTGCACCGGGGCGGACAGGCCGCAGGTGCTGATCTGCCGCACGTCCACGCGGCAGGGGCTCACCTGCCTGCCCCCGGACGCGGACGGTCACTTCATCAAGCTCCCGGCAGAGCTGGCGGCGGCCGCAGAAGCCGAACTTACGGCGGAACTGGCGCGCTATGCGGCATGACCTGCCCGTTCCCTACCGGACCGCGCTCAAGCCGTACGGCCGCGCGCTGGTGGAACTCGCGCGCACCCGCCCGGAGATCGTCTGTCTAACCGGTGACCTCACCCGCCAGTGCGAGATCGACGTGTTCCAGGAGGCGTTCCCGGACCGGTTCATCCACTGCGGGATGTCCGAAGCCAACATGGTCGGAGTCGCCGGAGCACTGGCCCGCAGCGGGTTCACACCATTCCTGCATACCTTTGGAGTGTTCGCGACCCGCCGGCCACTCGACCAGATCGTCAATGCCGTCGCCTACCCACACCTTCCCGTCCGGATCGTCGGCTTCATGCCAGGCATATCGAGCCCGGGCGGCCCGAGCCACCAGGCGATCGAGGACGTGGCGCTGATGCGGGCGCTGCCAGGGATGACCGTGATCGATGTCGCCGACGCCACGCAGACCCGCCAGGTGGTCACGGCGATCGCGGACATCCCCGGCCCGGTGTATCTGCGCCTCAAGCGCGGAGAGATCCCGGTGATCTTTCCCGATGACCACCCGTTTTCGCTGGAGCACGCGCAAGTGGTCATGACCGGGGGTGACGACGCCGTGGTCGTTGCGGCCGGCATGATGGTTGCCCCCGCCCTGGCAGCCGCGGACATGCTGATTCGAAGCGGAGTGGGGGCGAGTGTTGTCAACGTCCCGGTCATCAAGCCGCTCGACACAGCCACGGTCCTGCGCGCCGCACAGGCCGCTCGCGTCGTTGTCACCGCGGAAAACCATTCGGTCATCGGCGGGCTGGGGTCCGCAGTCGCGGAAGCACTCGCTGAAGCCGGTCTTGGCCGGCCGCTGCGCCGGATCGGGCTTGCGGACACCTTCGCCGAGGGCGCTGCCAGTGCTGCCTACCTCTTCACCAAGTACGGGCTGACCACTCAGCACATCATCGAGACCGCCTGGGCAGCCCTCGCCCTGCCGGGCCCGCCTCCGCGAGCCCCCGATCTGGCCACCAACGCTGGCGAGTACGCCCCCGTGTAGTTGGCCGAGCGGACCACAGCGGCCGGGGACGCTACCATGCTCCCGCCGGAGCCCCCGCCCAGCGGTCTCCTGGCCGTTCACCTGAAGGAGGCCTGCATGGTCCGTCCCTACTCCGCCGCGACGCAAGCCGTTCCCATCGCTTCCCCCGGCGCCACGCTGGCCACGGACTGGGAGCAGCGGGTCGACTTCGCCCGACTGCGCACCGAGCGCGCCGGGAAGGTCCGGGCCGCGCTCGAGGAATCCCATCTCGGCGCGCTGATCCTTTTCGACATGAACAACATCCGGTACACCACCGCTACCCACATCGGGAACTGGGCGCGCGACAAGCTGTTCCGGTGCTGCCTGGTCATGCGCGGGCACGACCCGATCCTGTGGGACATCGGCTCGGCGGCACGCACCCACCAGCGGTATGCGCCCTGGAATGAGGCGGCCAACTGGCGGGCGGGTATCTCCAGCTGGCGTGGTTCGATCCCCGAGGAGGTGGGCGTCGAGCGGGGCAACGCGGCCCGGCTCGCCGGCATCCTGCGCGACGCGGGCCTGGCGGACCAGCCGGTCGGGGTGGATGTGGTGGAACTGCCGGTGCTGCGGGCGCTCGAGGCCCAGGGCCTGCACATCGAGGATGGGCATGGCTTCATGCAGGACATCCGCGCTATCAAGACTGCCGACGAGATCGCCCTGCTGGACCACTCGGCCGCACTCGTGGATGGGGCGTACGACGAGCTTTACCGCTACCTGCGGGCGGGGATCCGCGAGAACGCCTGCGTGGCCCTCGTCACCCGTTACCTGTATGAGAACGGGTCCGAGGAGGTGGAGGCGGTCAACTCGATCTCGGGCGAGCGGTGCAGCCCGCATCCGCATGTCTTCTCCGACCGGCTGATCCGGCCCGGGGATACCGCCTACTTCGACATCATCCACTCGTTCAACGGCTACCGGACCTGCTATTACCGGACGCTGAACGTCGGCGCCGCGAGCCCGGCGCAGTGCGAGGCCTACCGCCGGGCCCGCGAATTCATGGACAACGCGATCAACGAGATCCGGCCGGGCGCGACTTCGGCCGATGTCGTGCGCCACTTCCCGGCTGCGACCGAGTTCGGGTTCGCCGACGAGGAGGAGGCGTTCGGGCTCCAGTACTGCCACGGGCTCGGGCTGTCCAACTGGGAGCGGCCGCTCATGAGCCGCTACCACTCCTTCGAGCACCCGGTGGAACTCAAGCAGGGCATGGTCTTCGCGATCGAGACCTACTGGCCGACGGACGACGGCAGCGCCGCAGCCAGGATCGAGGAGGAAGTGGTCGTGACCGCGGCCGGGTGCGAGCTGCTGACCCGGTTCCCCGCCGACCAGTTGTACGTGGCGGGGACGAGGCTGTTCGCCGGCGCCGACCTGGCGAAGACCCAGTGAACGCCAGCCCAGTGAACGCCAGCCCAGTGCTGGGCTGGCTCGGCACCGGCCGGATGGGGACCGTGATGGCGGGGCGCCTGTTGGACGCCGGACGGGACGTCATGGTGTGGAACCGGACAGCGGCGAAGACCGCGGCGCTGGCCCGCCGTGGGGCCGTCGTGTCGCCCAGCATCGCCGGCCTGGCCGACCGGGACGTGGTCTTCGTCATGGTGACCGGCCCGGCCGAACTGGAACAGGTCACCCTCGGCGACGGCGGGCTGCTGACCGGGGAGCGCCGGCCAGCGGTCCTGGTCGACTGCTCGACGGTGTCGCAGGACACCTCGGCCCGGATCCGCGATGCGGCGACCGCGGCCGGGGTGGCGTTCCTCGCTGCCCCCGTCTGCGGCAATCCGCAGGTGTTCGCCGATGGACAAGGGTCGTTCATCGTGTCCGGGCCGCCCGGCACCTTCGAGACGGTCCGCCCGGACCTGGAGCGGATGGCCGGCAGTGTGACCTACGTCGGGGATGCCGAGCAGGCCCGGCTGGTCAAGCTGGCCCACAATCTCTATCTGGGCATGATGGTCCAGTCGCTGGCCGAGGTCGTCACCCTGGCGGAGAAAGCGGGCACGAGCCGGGAGGCGTTCCTCGCCTTCTTCAACTCCTGCGCGCTGACCTCGCCCTGGATCCGCCGCCGCAGCCCCGAACTGGTGACCGGGCAGCGGAACCTGACCTTCACCAACGAACTGCTGCGCAAGGACTTCGATCTCGGGCTGGCCGCCGCCCGCGCGCTCGAGGTCCCCATGCCCACGGCCTCGGCCACTTACCAGGTGATCCAGACCGCGATCGGGCTGGGCCTGCGGGAGGAGGATTTCCTGTCGCTATGCGAGCACCAGGCCCACATCGCCGGACTCCGCGACGGCACAGAGTCCGACCTCAGCCCGACAAGCCCGCCGCGCGCTTGAGCAGAAGGGCGCGCTCCTGCTCGTTCTGGGTCGGGGGGGCCGCTCGCTGGCATTCCTCCCGCGCCTCCCTTCCCCGCCCGAGCCGCGCGAGCCGCCCGAGCCGCACGAGCCGGTCAGCGCACACGCTGGGCAGCATGCCCCGGAATTTTTCTTTCGGGGAACGGGCGGATGGCCGGTGTCCGTGATCACGGTCACCGCAATGCGCGCTCAGCGACGAACCGCCGGGCGGCGAACGGAGCCGCCGCGGCCGAGCTTGCCGCGATCGGGCCAGCGGAGCACGCGAGTGTAGCGCAGCCAACGGTCCCGCATCGCGGCGGCGGCCAGAGCGAACGCGGCAAGGGTTATGGCGTACCAGGCGAAAGTGACACCCTGCGGGAATCCGGCGTAGAGGCAGTACCGGGCCGAGCCGACGGTGGTGCAGTGCTGCACCGAGGCCGGGTCGGTCACTGCCCCGACCAGGTGGTTCAGGTCGGCGGT
>DAHUZQ010000107.1 GCA_027306495.1 Actinomycetota bacterium
AGTTCGCCCGCGTCGAGGCTCACCCAGGCATGCCCCGCGCGCCGTGACGTGGCTGGTTCCGCTTGCTGGCCGAGGCGGGGTTCGTGTCCCCCCGCCCGGACCTGGACGGCGACGTGGCCGTCTGGGCGCGGGGCACGGGTGCCCCGCGCCCAGACGGCCGCGTCGCCCTCCAGGTCCGGGCGGGGGGACACGAACCCCGCCTCGGCCAGCAAGCGGAACCAGGTGGCGCGGCTGAACGCGCCAAGCCGGTGAGTCTCCCGCACGACCCGAACATCCCCGCCGGACCGCAACAGGAATTCGTACTCGGCCTGCACCCAGTCATCCGTGGGGTCCGGATCCCAGGTGCGCTCGCGGAATTCCGCCCGCCGTCCGGCCCGATCCGACCCGCCGCCAGTGGCCCGGCGTGGCCGGAATGTGTCCGCCACATGATCGGGGACGAACACCGCCACCCCGCCCGGCCGGCAGTGCACGAACGCGGTGGTGATCACCGCCCGCAGGTCGCCCACGCTTGTCATGTAGTCCACCGCGTCATGGACCAGCACCGCGCCGAACTCCTCCCCCAGTCGCAGCGTGCGCATGTCCGCTTCGACATGCCGGCACCCGGGATTGAGGCGGCGCGAGAGGGCCAGCATCTGCGGCGAGGCGTCCACCAGCGTCAACTCGAAGTCCCTTGCGAGGTGGGCGGCGACATGGCCCCCGCCACTGCCCAGATCGAGCACCTCACCAACCGTGGCGGCGGCCGTGCTGAGCGCTGCGCGGATGATGGCCGAGTCCTCCGCGTACTCCTCTACCGGGGAGATCACCGGCCACCACTGCGCGAGTTCGTGGTAGAGGCGGTACTCACCCGCCATCCCGGCCCCCCATCTCCGCTGACCTCCGCCCACTGTAGGGGCGCCGCGCACGGAAGCGGATCAGCCGCCCTGACCCGTCCGTTGAGTTCGCCCGGCGGCCAGCCTGATTGGTGTCCGGGACAGGAGCATGACACCGACCAGCAACAGGAAAGCCACCGCCGCCAGGCAGAAGGAGTTACCTGCCAGCAGGATCAGCGGGCCGCCGTACCCGGTCTGCGGATCGGGCACCCACCAGACCGGGGCGGCCCAGAACAGTGACGCGGCGCCCAGCGCCCACCATCGCCCGCCCACTGGCCGGTCATGGCCCAGGATCAGCCAGGCGAGCGCCGGGGTGATCCAGACGTAGTGGTGCACCCACGACACGGGTGACACGAGCAGGCCACTCGCCGCCGTGACGAGGATGCCCGCCATCGGGGACGAACGGCGGCAGGCCCAGGCGGCGACCGCCAGCCCGACGGCCCCGAACACCACTACCGCCAGCGCGGACATCATGTGCGGGGCACCCCCCGCTGTGATCCGCTGCAGGGCGCCACGCAAATCCTGGTTGCTTATGTACAACAGGTTGCCGAAGTGATGCGAATGGAACATTTCGGCGGACCAGTAGACCCAGGACGAATGTGGCGCCACGGCGAACGCGGTGAGCGAGCATGCCATGAAAGCGGTCACCGCCGCTATCCCCGCCCTGGTCTGGCGGGTCAGGAACAGGTAGGGCACAAAAATCAGCGGTGTGAGCTTGACAGCTGCGGCGACTCCGAGCAGGACACCGCGTGGAAGCGCGTGTCCGCGCCAACGCAGGGTGCTGGTCAGGTCCACCATCACCAAAAGGACGATGAAGAAGTTGATCTGCCCATAGGACAAGGTCAAAGCGTCGGGGTTGAGCCACAGGACGGGGAACAGCACGATGGTGGCAGTGATCCAGACGCGCGGGGCGGGCCAGTCCGGCCGTACCGCGCGGATGCTGACGCCGGCCAGTGCCCCCAGCGCCAAGACGTTGATGACGGCCCAGGTCAGCTGGGCGGCCGTGACGGGCATGAGCGTGAAGGGCCAGAACGCGAACGCGGCGAACGGCGGGTAGGTGAAGCGCATGCCCCGGTGACCCCCCATCAGGGCCCGGGACAGGCGCGTGTCGTAGAGGTGTTGCCCGAACAGGTGCGCCGCACCCATCCGGTAGATGTCGAAGTCGACCGGATGCCCGGTGGCTTCGGAAATGGCCACCACCAAGGCTCCAGCGACCGATAGGAACGCCATCACCAGGGCCAGCCACCGCACGTGGCGGGAACGGTGATCGTGCGATGACGCCGCCGGGGGCGGGGTACCGGCGGAAGCCGACCGCGACCTCGGCCGCCGGGCCAGTGGCGGCCTCCAGTGGGCCGGCTCGCGCGGCGGGCACTCGGAGTCGTCCACCGGATTCCGCGTCGGGCCGGGGCTCAGCGCCATCGGATCGAGCAATCCTTCCCGCGCACCAGCCACAACGGAAGCCGGCGCTATCCATCGGCCGCGGGGCGTGCGATATGTGCTCCGGTAAGACTTTAGGGGAGATCAGCCGCGATGCACCGGCCTTTCAGGGCATAAGCACGGGCGCAGAGGATGGAAATAGCTGCCCAGTTGACGGGCTCATCAGGTCCGCGGTCACGGCGATGCCCAGTCCGCAGGGCTGACAGACACTTGGGAACGGGGGGATTCCCAAGCCCGGCAGGGAACGTTATAGGAACGTGAACCAGGAGACCGGCCCGTTCCCTCCCACCGATCCGCGTCCCGCCGAGATCGCGCCCGCGACTGAGGACGATCTGCCGGCGATCGTCGCCATACTCAACTACGCCATCGAGAACTCCGACGCCACTCTCACCAGCGAGCCCGTCACCGTGGCGGACCGGCGCGAGTGGTTCGGGAGGTTCTCCCCGGCCGGCCCGCACCGGTTGCTGGTTGCCCGCCGCGGCGGCCGGGTGCTGGGCTATGCAGCCAGCCAGCCCTACCGGGAGCAGGCAGGATTCCAGCAGACCGTTGAAGTCAGCATCGTGCTCGATGTGAGCAGTCGCGGCCAGGGGGTGGGCAGTGCCCTGTATCGCGCACTGTTCGAAGGCCTTGCCGTCGAACCCGTGCATGTTGCCCTCGCTGGCATCGTCTTGCCCAACGATGCGTCGGTCGCGCTGCACCGCAAGTTCGGGTTCACCGAGGTCGGCACGTTCCATGAGTACGCCGTCAAGAACGGCCGCCACCTCAGCGCCCTATGGATGGAACGTCGGTGCCGCCCCTGACCAGTCAGCGGGCAGCGTCCCCGGCGAGGCCAAGCCCACAGCGCCTCACGACGCCCAGTGACGGTCATGCCCACTGACTCTCGGACCAGGGCGCACACGGGCACTGATCCGCGGGTAGTTTTGTCGTAGCCGGCTGCCCCGAGAGAGACACTGGATGGAAGACCCTTCTCAACGTCATGGAGCCATCTCCGCGATCGAGGCTGACAGCTTGCGTGAAAAGGTCACACGTGCGCTGGAGGCGGCGGTGATCGCTGGTGAACTGACGCCCGGGACCATATACTCGGCTCCCGCCCTCGCCGAGTCGTTCGGCGTGTCCGCAACACCCGTGCGTGAGGCCATGCTGGACCTGGTGGGCGAGGGTTTTGTGGAACCGGTGCGCAACCGAGGGTTCCGTGTCTTGGAGGTGTCCGATGCGGATCTGGACGAGATCTCCGAAGTTCGGCTCCTGCTCGAAATTCCTGCCGTTTCCCGCGTGATCGGAAAGCTCACCTCAGACCGGATCGCGCACCTGCAGACGCTGGCGCAAGCGATCGAGGACGCTGCGGCGGCCGGGGATCTGCTCCGCTACCTGGATTCAGACCGCCGGTTCCACGTCGATCTTGTCTCCTCGCTGGGAAATTCACGCCTGACCGAGCTGGTTGATCGGCTTCGCCGACAGGCCCGGCTGTTCGGCCTGCGGGAGCTTGCCTCCCAGGGGGATCTGCTCACGTCGGCCCGTGAACACACCTCGCTGCTCAAATTGATCTGCGACGGTGACGCCGCGGCGGCGGAAGACCTGATGCGGGCGCACATCGTGCATACGCGCGGTCTGTGGGCGGGACATCAGTCGAGGTCAAGCTGACCTGACTGCTGCGCCTACTTGCGCGGCAGATCACAGCCTATTGCGGCCGGTGATCTGGGCGCCGTGCGGCTACCCGCCCGGAGATGCGATCGTGATGGTCCGGGTGGAACTGTAGAAGTCGAGTGCAGCTGTGCCCTGCTCGCGCGGCCCATAGCTCGACTCCTTCTCACCTCCGAACGGGGCGTAGAAGTCAACTCCGGTGGTCGGGGCGTTGATCCGGATCATCCCGGCCTCTACCTGCGGCACGAGGCCCAGGATGCGGTCGATGTCGCGGCCGTGGATGGATGTCACCAGCCCGTAGCGGACATTGTTGGCTAGCCGGAGCGCCGCCGCCACGTCGGGCACCCGGTGCACGGTGATGAACGGGCCGAACGTCTCCTGCTGGCTGAGCGGATGA
>DAHUZQ010000125.1 GCA_027306495.1 Actinomycetota bacterium
GGCGCGTGAAAGGCGGGACTGGGGTCCGGCGAGCACCCGGAGCACCTGCTGCCCGGGGCCGCGGCGGCCGGCTCGGCTTCAGAGCCTCGGACCCGGCCCGTCCGGCTCGGCTTCAGAGCACCGGACCGGACCGTCCGGCCGCGCGCCGTCGGCCAGTTCCCGCGGCAATGGCCCGGTGTGCAGCACCGTGAGCCGGGAAACCGCCCGGGTCAATGTCACATACAGCCGTTGCAGCCCCCGCGGTTCGGCCGCCACGATCCGGTCCGGCTCCACGGCGATGACGTGATCGAACTCCAGGCCCTTGGCGAGCGTTGCCGGCACGATCACCAGCCGGTGCTCCAGCGTGGCGCCGGTGTCAAGCACGGCGTGGGCCAGGCCCGCCCGGGAAAGCTGGGACGACAGCGCCGCCACCTCGGCGTCGGCTCCGATCACGGCCACCGACCCGGGCACGGCCAGTGCGCGCGCGCATACCCGTGCCAGTTCCCCGGCCAGCAGGCCCGGCTCCACCCGGCTGACCACCAGCGAGCCCGGGTCCTGGCGAAGCGATCGCGCCGACAGCAGGCCCGGGGCTATGGAGGGCAGCAGGCGCCCGGCATACTCCAGGATCTGCCGCGGCACCCGGTAGCCGGTGTCCAGCGTGCGCACCAGCCCACCCGGCTTGCCCAGGTGGGCGAGGACGTGTGCCCAGTCGGCCGCCGCCGCGGGCGCGGTGCCCTGGGCGAGATCACCCAGCACGGTCACCGACCCCGTCCCACACCGGCGGCCAATGGCCCGGCACTCCATCGGCGACAGGTCCTGCGCCTCGTCCACCACCACATGGGACAGGCCCCCGGCCCTTTCGACCACATCGGCGGCCTCGTCCACGAGCACGGCGTCCGCGGCGGTCCACGGGGCCGACGCCGGCCCGCGCGGCACCCGGGCCCAGGCGAGGGCGCGCTGCTCCTCGGGTGACAGGATGCCGTCGGCGGCCCGTGCCAGCGCAGCCGGATCGGACAGCAGGCGCATGACCACCCGGACCGGATCTACCTTCGGCCACAGCAGGTCGACCGTCTCCCGGACCGGCTGTGACCGCCGCACCGATTCGTGGGTCCGGTCGTCGCAGGCCTCACCGGCCGCCTCCATCCTGGTCAGGATGGCGTGGGCGATGCGGTGCCCGAACATGTCCCGCCCGCTGCCGTACCGGACGCCACGGCTGCGCAACTCCGCCATCAGGCCGGCCAGTTCGAAGGCGGGCACCCGCCACCGCCGAGATCCACGGACCAGCATCACGGGCTCCGCCGGCTCGACCAGTTGCGACCAGACCGCCGCGCGCAGCACCCCGGCCATCCGGGCATCGCCCTTGATACGGGCCACGTGCGCGTTATCACGTGCCCGGACGGTCACGCCATCGAGCAGGTCCGTCATCGTGACCTGCCGGACGTCCAGTTCACCGAGCGCCGGCAGGACGCCCCGGATATAGGAGAGGAACGCCTTGTTCGGCCCGATGACGAGCACCCCGCCACGATGCATCCGTGCCTGATGGGCGTAGAGGAGATAGGCGATCCGGTGCAGGCCAACGGCGGTCTTTCCGGTGCCCGGTGCACCCTGGACGCAGATCGTCTGGTCCGGGTCCGCCCGGACTATGTCGTCCTGATCGGGTGCGATCGTGGCCACGATGTCCCGCATCGGCCCGGACCGCGGACGTTCGATCTCCTCGATCAGGATGCGGCTGGCCGCGCCATCGCCGCGAGCATCGCCGGCCCGGAAGCCCTCATCCTCGTAGGCGGTCAGGGCGTCACCGGAGAAGCCGAACCTGCGGCGGAGCCGCAGGTTCATCGGGTCGGCGACGGTGGCCTGGTAGAACGGGCGCGCCACCGGGGCACGCCAGTCGATGACGGCGGGCCGTCCCTGCGGATCGTGCACATGACGACGGCCGATGTGCAGGATCTCGCCGCCCCCCGGCGCATCCTGGTCCCCGGCATAGTCGAGGCGGCCGAAAAACAGCGGCGCACCCGGCAGGTCACGCAGTGCTTCGGCCCGCCGGTGCAGGTCGGCCTTGAGGTACTCCTGCGATACCCGGTCTCCAGCCATGGCGGGCAGCGACAGCACGTTCTCCCGCATCAGCCGCAGATACTCCCGGGCGGCCCGCAGGTGCTCCCGCTCCGCCGCCAGCACCCCGTCACCGTCGCCGTCAGCGCCACCGCTCCGCCCGGGGGCAGTCCTGCCTTCATGATCGGGAACGGCCAGCATGGCGAGGTCTGGCTCCGTCCGGCACGCGGGGATCCCGGCAACGCCCGCGCCCGACGCCGGGGCCATGCCCGCAACGTCCCGCGCTGGGCGGGCGTCCCCGGGCCCCGGTGCCCGCCCGTTCCCGCTGGCCGTGGGCATGGCTGATCACCTCAGCTGATGGTGGGGAACGTCGGCAAGAGCACGAAATCCTAGCAAGCGCGTGGCCCGCGGCTCACCCGGTTTTCGGCCGCCGGCCCTGGCCCCGCCCCGCTCAGGCGCCAGCGTGTGCGTCGGTTAGCTCAGGCGCCAGCGTGTGCGTGTGTTAGCTCAGGCGCCAGCGTGTGCGTCGGTTGGCTCCGCGTCCTGCGTGCTGAACCGCCGTGGCACCAGCACCAGCACCAGCACGGCCGTGATGAGCGCGACACCGGCGAGGCCGAGGTAGACGTCATGGGTGCCGGCCGCGATAGCGCCCTTGAGGTAGGCGATGCCCGCCCGGCCCAGCGCGCCGGGGCGGGCGAGTGCGGCACCGACACCGCCGACCTGCCGGGGCAGCCTGGCCCGGAGCCCCGCCGGGGCTGTCCGCAGCCAGGCACCGACCGCGGCGTTGAACACGGCGCCGAAGATCGCGGCACCGACGCTCTGGCCGAGGTAGCGGTTGAACATGACCGCCCCCGTGACGACCCCCCGCTGGTGCCAGGTGACCGTCGATTGCGGCCCGACGATCGTGCAGACCGAGAGCAGGCCAAGGCCGAAGCCGAGTACGAACGTGCCCGCGACCGCCAGCCAGACCGGCACCACCGCCGGGGCGAACAGGAAAGCCACGACCCCGCCAAACGCGACCAGGCTGCCCACGACCGCCGTGTCCCGGAATCCGATCGTGAGGAAGAGCCTGGCGGACTGTGACGAGGCGAGGGGCCAGCCAAGGCTCATGGTGGCCAGGACCGCGCCAGCCGCCACGGCTCCCAGGCCCAGCACGGACTGACCATAGGTCGGCAGGAACGTGCTCGGGCCGATGACCAGCAGCCCCAGCCCCAGCGCGCCCAGCCCGGAGCCGCTGAGCACCCGCTGCCGCCAGAACCACGGCGGCATGATCGGCTCCGACGCCCGGCGTTCCACTCCCACGGCCACCACGGCCGCCAGCAGCGCCACGCCGAACACCGCGAGGCTGGGCACCGACAGCCAGGGCCAGGCCGTTCCCCCCTGCAACAGCCCGAAGATCAGCGCGCCACCGGCCACCAGCATGGTCACCGCACCCGCCACGTCGATCCGGTGGCGCGCGCGCCGCACCTTCTCCCGCAGGAAGCGGATGATCAGAGCGATCGCGACAGCCCCGACCGGGAGGTTGATGACGAAGATCCACCGCCAGGACGCGTACTGAGCCAGCGATCCGCCCAGGGTCGGGCCGATCACCGCCGAGATGCCCCAGACGCTGGACAGCCAGCCCTGCACCCTCCCCCGTTCGGCGAGGTCGTACAGGTCGCCGGCGAGGGTGTTGACGGTCGCCATGATCGCGCCAGCGCCGAGCCCCTGCAGGCCACGGAAGACGATCAGGCTGGTCATGTTCCACGCCAGCGCGCTCAGGGCGGATCCGGTGAGGAAGATCAGCATCCCGGCGATGAGAACCGGCTTGCGGCCCCACAGGTCGGCCAGCTTGCCGTAGACCGGGATGGTCACCGTCTGGGCCAGCAGGTAGGCGGAGAAGACCCAGCTGAACAGGGTGAAGCCGCCGAGGTCCCGGACGACTTGCGGGATCGCCGTGGCGACGATCGTGTTGTCCATCGCGGACAGGGCCATGGTCACCATCAGGGCGACCAGCACGGGGCCGCGGTGCGCGGGCCGGGCCGGCGCGGCGGTGGCCGCCTGGGCGGGAGCGCTCACCTCGCGTCAGCCGGCGTCACGACGTACTGGCGCAGGCACAGATCCTGGAAGGTGACCGGCCCCCGCGGCCCGGGAACGCGCGCGACGTTGATGCCGGTCTCCGGCACTCCCCGCAGCTTGAAGCCGTCCAGCAACCGGGTGGTGGCATTCCAGAACGCCCCGGTCCCGGCGTAGGCGTCCAGGAACTCCCGGGCGGCGTCCGGGTCGGCTGTGACCACCGCGGCGGCGAGCCCGGACGTGCTGGTGTTGGCCACCGCCGCGGCCTGCGCGGGGCCAGCCACCGGCGTCACCGTCACGGTCGCCTCCGCGCCCGGCACGAGCGCCCATTCCTGCCCCAGCGGGTGCGCGTGCGGCGGCAGTGACGCCCGGACTCCGGCCGCGGCCAGCGCCTCGAGCACCACCGGCAGCAGCGTCTCCCAGGCCGGCTCGTGCAGCAGCAGCAGGTTGAGACGGTTGCACACGCCCAGCCGGTCCAGGCTGGCGGTAATGACCTGGCTGGCCATGGCGGGTTCCGCGGCCCGGTCCAGGTACAGGACCCCGCCCCCGTCGGCGTGGGCCAGCGTCCGGACGCCGTGGCTGGCCGCCTGCGCCGCCAGCTCCCGCGTCGTCTCGCCACTGCCGCGCAGGATGACCAGCGGGATCAGGCCCGGCCGGCTGACCAGTTCGCGCGCGCCCTCCCGGTCGGCGGAGCGCACCAGTTGCACGGCGCCGGGGTCGAGCCCAGCCCGCGCCAGCGCGGGGCCGATCACCATGTCGGTGAGCGCCTGCGCGGAGCCCAGCGCCGCGCCGCCGGTGCGGAGCACGCCAGCGTTGCGTGACTTCAGAAGCTGGGAGGCGACATCGACGGTCACGTTCGGGCGTGCCTCGTAGTTGGCGCCCACCACACCGACCGGTATCCGGCGCTCGGTCAGGACCAGCCCGTCCGGCAGTTCCCGTACCGGCGAGCGCTCTGGCGGGGCGGGCACATCAGCCAGCAGGTGAAGCTGGCGGGCCATCTCAGCCATGCGCGCCTCATCCAGGCGCAGCCGGTCCAGCATCGGCTGCCCGAGCCCGGCCCTCTCCCCCGCTGCCAGGTCGGCCACGTTGGCCGCGCGGATCGGCCCGGCCTGGGCGGTGAGCAGCCCAGCCATGGCCCGCAGGGCATCGCCGAGGACGGAATCCGGCGCCACCGCCAGGCTGACCGCGGCGCGCCGGGCTGCTTCGCCGCAGGCAGTCACCGCTTTCGCGATATCGGACACCCTGCCGAGCCTAGAGCACCCGGCAGTCGGCGGTCAGAACAGCACCGACGCGAAGGTCGCCACGTCGCAGAAGCCGACCCGCCGGTACGCCGCCCTGGCGGGGGCGTTGAAGTCGTTGACATACAGCGAGACAACCGGGGCTATGCTGCGCAGCGCCTCGGCCACCACGGCGGCCATGCCGGCCTTCGCCAGGCCCTCGCCACGGCGGTCCGGCCGCACCCACACGCCCTGCACCTGGCATGCGTGCGGAGTCACCGACCCCACCTCGGCCTTGAACACCACGGCGCCGTCCTCGATCCGGGCAAAGGACCGGCCGGTGGAGATCAGCTCGCCGACCCTGGCCCGGTAGGCCATCCCGCCGTCGACACCGAACGGGGAAACCCCGACCTCCTCGGTGAACATGGCCACTGAGGCGGGCAGCATGATCCCGAACTCATCGGGCCGCACGCGGCGGACGAGCGGATCCGGCGCCACCAGGGGCGGACCGCTCATCGCCATGACCGGCTGGCTGGCGCGGACCTCGCGCGGGTCTCCCCAGTACGGCCTGAGCTGGCGCCACAGGTCCAGCACAGCCGGGGCGGGGCCGACGATCGAGGAGCACCTGCGCCCGTGCATACGGGCCCGGGCCGCGAAGGCGGACACCGCTTCCGGCGTGGGGCACACGGGGACCATGTTGGCCCCGACGTAGCACAGCGAGACGAGCGGGCCGCCCGCTGGATAACCCCACACCTCACCACCCAGCCAGCGTGGGGACAGCCCGGAATCACGCACACGCGAACCGACGAAGACGTCGACCACGGGACTGCGATCGCAGAGCGCGATCACCTGGTCCAGGTCACGGTCATCGAGGACGCGCGGCACCGGACGGCGCGCCCTGGTTCTCAGCACACCGTCAAGCGTATCGGCCCGGGCGCCCCCTGCTACGCACCCGGGGAGGGTGGCGGCAGCGCCGGGCAGACCGCGTTCACCAGTCCCGGACGCTGCGGCAGGGCACCGGTCGCCAGGTAGCGGTTCAGGTAGTTGTTCACACAAACGTTGGGGGGTTGCGCAAGCGACTGGCCATGATTGCCGCCGCCAGCCACCACGACCATCCGCGCGCTCGGCAGCAACCGCCTGGCCACCAGGGCGCCCTGGTAGGGGGTGGCGGCGTCGAGCGTTCCCTGGATCATGAGGATGCCGGGCAGGCCCTTGCCGTCGATCCGCATCGGCTGGGCGGGTCCATGCACCGGCCAGAATGCGCAGGTGGCGTTGAACCAGGCGTTGTCCCATGCCTGGAAGGGGGCCGTCCGGTAGACCCGCCGGGTCTCGGTGTTCCACGTCGACCAGTTGCGTGGCCAGTTCACGTCGGCGCATTCAACCGCGTTGTAGACGGCGAACTCGTTCTCGTTCTGGGCGCCGAAATCGGTGTACTCGGCGGTCATCTGCCCGGTGGCGCCGGTCCGCAGGTAGGCGGAGAGGGCGGCGGCCAGTCCCGGCCACAAGCTGTTGGTGTAGCCGCCCTCAAGGAAGGTGTCATCGAACTCGTCGGCACCGATCATCGGTCCCCGCGGCCCGGCGATGGGATGGGCCTCCAGCCGGGCCCGGGCCCGGTACCAGGCCTGGTCCACCTGTGCCCGGGTCGCGCCGAGCCGGTAGACGTTGCTGTGCGCGGCCACCCAGGAGAAGAACGCCAGCATGCGTCCCTCGAACGCGTAGTCCTGGCTGATGTTGTCGGCGTACCAGACACCCCGCGGGTCCACCACGCTGTCCAGCACCATCCGGCGAACCCGGCTGCCGAACATCGTGGCGTACACCTGTCCCAGGTACGTGCCGTAGGAGTACCCGAAGTAGCTGATCTGCCGCTGCCCGAGGGCGACCCGGATCGAGTCCATGTCGCGCGCCGCGTTCCGGGTCGTCAGGTACGGCAGGAACCAGCCGTACCGCTTCTCACAGTCATTGGCGTACATCTTCGCCCGGTCGATGAGCACCTGTTCGGCGGCGTTGCTGGCGGGGATGTAGTCCGGCCTGACCCCGGCGAAGAAGGACGGGTCACAGTGCAGGGCGGGCCGGCTCCTGCCAACCCCACGAGGGTCGAAACCGATGATGTTGTAGTCAGCGGCCACCGCGGGGTTGAGACCCTGGGCCACATAGGCGGCCAGCGAGAGCCCGCTGCCGCCCGGCCCGCCGGGGTTGACCAGCAGGTCCCCCTGGCGCTGCGAGGGCGGGGCGGTGGCCGGCACCATGGACAGCGCCAGCGTGATCTTCCGTCCGGACGGGCGTGCGTAGTCGAGCGGCACCTGCAGGCTCGCGCATTGCAGCGACGCGCCCTGGATGAGGCAGGAATGCCAGTGCAGGCGCGCCGCGCCCGCCGCCGTGGTCGGGGAGGTGGGGTTCGCGGAGCCCGCACCGCCGGTCTGCGCCGTGCACCCCGCGGCCAGCAGAGCCGCGAGGCCAGCGCAGACCGCGGTGAGTGCGCGACGCGGTGCCCTGCGGGAACCGGTGGGGGCTGAGGGGCGGCGCATGCTGGGCATAGCGACATCCTGCCGCATGCGCCCGCGCCGTGCCGCGGCCCTCAGGAGATGGTGACCATGGGCCCGCCGGATGCCCCCGCCATCCCGGACTCGGCGAGCTTCATCGCTTCCTCGATGAGCGTTTCGACTATCTGCGACTCCGGCACGGTCTTGATGACCTCACCGCGCACGAAGATCTGCCCCTTGCCGTTGCCCGAGGCAACGCCCAGGTCGGCCTCACGCGCCTCACCGGGGCCGTTGACGACGCAGCCCATCACCGCCACGCGCAATGGCACATCGAGTCCCTGCAAGCCGGCGGTCACCTGGTCCGCCAGGGTGTAGACGTCCACTTGCGCCCGGCCGCAGGACGGGCATGACACGATCTCCAGGCCGCGCTCACGCAACCCCAGCGACTCCAGGATTGCGATGCCCACCTTGACCTCCTCGACGGGCGGCGCGGAGAGCGAGACGCGGATCGTGTCCCCGATGCCCTCGGCGAGCAGGGCGCCGAACGCCACCGCCGACTTGACCGTGCCCTGAAACGCCGGGCCGGCCTCGGTGACGCCGAGGTGCAACGGATAGTCGCAAGACTGCGCGAGCTGGCGGTAGGCGTTGATCATGACTACCGGGTCGTGGTGCTTCACCGAGATCTTGATGTCGGTGAAGCCGTGCTCCTCGAACAGCGAGCACTCCCAGAGCGCCGACTCCACCAGTGCCGCCGCCGTCGCCCGGCCATGCTTGGCCAGCAACCGCTTGTCCAGGGAGCCCGCGTTGACTCCGATCCGGATGGGGACACCCGCGTCCGAGGCCGCCCGGGCGATCTCGGCGACCTTGTCATCGAAGGCCTTGATGTTCCCAGGGTTCACCCGGACCGCGGCACAGCCGGCCTCGATGGCGGCGAAGACATACTTGGGCTGGAAGTGGATGTCGGCGATGACCGGGATCTGGGACTTGCGCGCGATCTGCGGCAGCGCGTCGGCGTCATCCTGGGAGGGGACCGCGACCCGGACGATCTGGCAGCCGGCCGCCGTCAATTCGGCGATCTGCTGGAGCGTGGCGTTCACATCAGCGGTCAGCGTCGTGGTCATCGACTGGACCGACACCGGCGCGCCACCGCCCACGGGGACGGCGTGTGCTCCCTTGCCCACGATGATCTGGCGTGATACCCGGCGCGGAGCCACCGGCTCGGCCGGCGCGGCCGGCATGCCCAGGTCAACTGTCATGGCGTTGGCTGCCCTCACTGGAGGATGTGAACCGGATTGACCAGGTCGGCCATGATCAACAGCAAACCGAACCCGATCAGCACTGCGAATACCCCGATGCTCACCGGTATCAACCGCTGGAAGTTCACAAGACCGGGATCGGGCCGGCCCCGGCGCCGGGCGATGGTGGCCCGTACCCGCTCATAGAGCACGATCGTGATATGGCCACCGTCCAGCGGCAGCAACGGGAGCAGGTTGAACAGTCCCACGAAGATGTTCAGGGAGGCGATGATGAGCAGGACCAGGCCCGCCTTGGGCTGCCAGCCGATGTTGGCCGCCAGCACCTGGCCCGTCGCGTCACCCGCGCCCACCACACTGGTCACCTGCCCGGCAGGTGTTGAAGCACGGTTCTTGGCGAACAGGTCGGGGATGGCCGCCGGAAGCTGGGAGATCGCGTGGACAGACCCCTGCACCGTCGCGGCGAACGCCGAACCCGCGTATCCCAGCGCGCTGATGGGGCTCACCGACTGGTACACGATCACCGGAGCGATCCCGAGGTAGGACCCGCTGCGGCCACGGATGACCGCCAGTGAGGGATGCACGGTCAGGCGGTGACCGTCGCGTTCCACCGTCACGGCGACCGGTCTGCCGGCGGGCTGCTCCCGGATGAGGGCACCCATGTCGGTCCAGTTCCGGGCCGGCTTGCCCGCGATGGCGATGATCGTGTCCCCCGCCCGCAGGCCCACCCGCTTGGCCGGCGAGGTCGGATCGGTCGTGGTGCACGCGGGGGCCTTGACGCTGGCTGGAACGCAGGCAGCGATCGTACCGATGCGGGTGCCGGAGCCGGGGGTGGCCAGCCCGACCGCGGCGGCGAGCACGAAGAGCAGCACGAACGCCAGCGCGAAATGCATGAACGAGCCTGCCGCCATGACGATCAGGCGCTGCCAGCCCGGCTTGCGGCGGAAAGTACGCGGTTCGTCCGCGGGATCGACCTCATCCAGCCCCGTCATCCCGACGATCTTGACGTAGCCGCCCGCCGGGATCGACTTGATGCCGTACTCGGTCTCGCCTATCTGGCGCGACCACAGCGTGTTACCGAACCCCACGAAGAACTGCGTGACCTTCATGCGGAACGCCTTAGCCGTCAGGAAGTGGCCGAGTTCGTGGAGCATGATGGAGATCAGAAGTGCGACGACGAAGATGACGACGCCGAGCACAAAGCTCATCCGGCGGGCTCCCCCTTCACGCGTGCCGAGTTCACGGCGTGCTGCGACCGGCGGGCTCGGCCAGCCGCGAGATCCCGGGCGCGGGTGCGTGCCCACTCGTCGGCCGCCAGTACATCCGCCAGCGCCAGCGAGTCTCCCGCGCGGCCGTCATGCTCCGAGACTACCGCCGCGACAATGTCAACGATCCCCGTGAATGGCAGAGTTCCCGCCAGGAAGGCTTCGACGCAGGCTTCGTTCGCGGCGTTGTAGACCGCTGGTGCAGTGCCGCCCGCGGCACCCGCGGCCCGGGCGAGCGGGACCGCCGGGAATGCCCGTTCATCGAGGGGCTCGAACGTCCAGGTGTGCGCCATCGTCCAATCCACCGGGGCCGCGGCACCGGGCACCCGGGCCGGCCAGCCCAGCGCGAGCGCGATCGGGATGCGCATGTCCGGCGGACTGGCCTGGGTGATCGTGGAGCCGTCGGTGAATTCCACCATCGAGTGGATCACGGACTGCCGGTGCACCACCACCCGGATCCGGTCGAAGCCAATGCCGAACAGCAGGTGCGCCTCGATCACCTCGAGCCCCTTGTTGACCAGGGTGGCGGAGTTGACAGTGATCACCGGCCCCATGGCCCAGGTCGGGTGTGCCAGGGCCTGCTCCGGAGTGACCTCCTCAAGATCAGCCCGGCTTCGGTGCAGGAACGGCCCGCCGCTCGCGGTGAGCACAAGGGCGGCCACCTCCGGTAGCGTCCCGGAGCGCAGGCACTGGGCGATGGCCGAATGCTCGGAGTCCACCGGGACGATCTGCCCCGGTGCGGCGCGGCGTGAGACCAGCGGGCCGCCGGTGATGAGGGATTCCTTGTTGGCGAGGGCGAGCACCCTCCCGGCGTCCAGCGCGGCCAACGTCGCCGCCAGGCCGCTGAACCCGGTGATGGCATTGAGCACGACATCGCAGGACCAGCCCGCTACCCGCACCACCGCGTCCGGCCCCGCCAGCACCTCGGGAAGCCGCCCGGCCACCTCGCCGCCAGCCACCCTCGCGCTGCCGGTGGCGCCGCCCACAGTGGTCCGGTGATCCACGGCCGCCGCGGCGATGGCCCGGCGGACGGCCGGCTCGGCGGCGGGGTTCTCCACCGCGACCACCTCGGCCCCGAACTCAACCGCCTGCCTGGCCAGCAGGCCGGGGTTGCCTCCCCCGGCCGCGAGGCCGGCGATGTGGAACCGGTCCGGGTTGCGGCGGATGACGTCAGCCGCCTGCGTGCCGACAGAGCCAGTGGAGCCGAGCAGCACGACACGCCGCGGCGTCTGGGCAGTGGTAGTCACTCCGCCATTCTGCCTGGCGCGGCGGGACGGGGGGGCGCAGGCCCGCGTACCAGCCTGGCGAGGCTGGTCAGCCGGCGACCGGCTCGGCCGAAGCCTCCCAGTCTGGCCGCAGCGGCATGCCGGACCCCATGGACTCCGTCAGTCTCACCGCCAGGATCTGGTGTAGCTGGACGACGTTGCGCTCGAACCCGACCCGCGACCCTGCCATGTAGAGCCGCCAGACCCGGGCGGTCGCTTCCCCGACCTCGGCGACCGCGTCCTTCCAGTGGCGGTCCAGGTTGGCGCACCATCCGGCGAGCGTGCGCGCGTAGTGCTCGCGCAGGTTCTCCTCGTGCCTGATCTCGAACCCGGCGTCGTTGATCCTCGACACCAGGTAGCCGGGTGCTTCGAGTTCCCCGTCGGGGAAGACATAGCGGTTGATGAAACCGCGGGCGCGCCGGGCGGGCTCCTGCTCGTCCGGCCGGGTGATGCAGTGATTGAGCAGCCGGCCGCCCGGCTTCAGCTTGCTGTAGAGGAAGGAGAAGTACCCCGGCAACTGTGACTTCCCGATGTGCTCGGTCAGCCCGATCGAGCTCACCGCGTCGAAGCCGGTCTCCGCCACGTCCCGGTAGTCCAGGTGCCGCACCTCGGCCAGGCTGGACAGACCCTCCCGCTCGATCGCCTGCTGCGCCCAGACCGCCTGCTGTTCCGACAGCGTCACGCCGAGGGCCTTGACCCCGTACTCCCGTGCCGCGTGCCGGACCATGCCGCCCCAGCCGCAGCCCACATCGAGCAGGCGCATGCCGGGCCGCAGCCCGAGCTTGCGGGCAACCAGGTCATGCTTGTACGCCTGCGCCTCCTCCAGCGAGGCATCCTCCCGCGGGAAGCAGGCGCAGGTGTAGGACATGGACGGTCCGAGCACCCACTCATAGAACGTGTTGGAGACGTCGTAGTGATGTGAGATCGCGTTGGCGTCACGGCCGCGGTTGTGGCGGCGGCCGCCCAGCCAGCGGCGGTTGACCCGGACTTCCTGCTGCGGAGGCGGAAGGCGCGGGAAGAGCAGCTTGGCTCCGCCGAGGGTGGCGAGCAGTTGGAATCTCTCGGCCAGGTCAAGCTGCACCTGCTGGACCTCGGCCATCCGCTGCAGCGCCGTGTACATGTCACCATCGACATCGAGGTGGCCGGTGACGTAGGCCCGGGCGAGCCCGAGCGAGCTGGGTGCCTGCGCCAGGTAGGAGACCGCGACCGGTGAGCGGACCGTGATCCGCACCGGCGCGCCAGCGGTGCCGGCCGAACTCCCGTCATAGGCACGGAACTCCACCGGCGCGTCGGGCCCAGCTATCCTCTCGAACACTTCGGCCAGCGCCATCGTCGCCTCCCCTTCGCCTGCCGCCGCGCGCTACTGACCGCGCACACACTTGTCATAAAGGCCGGACAGCCGTCCATCGCCGTCGTATGCCTGCTTCAGCCGCGCGTACGCGGCACCGTTGTAATGGGCCCAGAACTCGTCCTCGCTGTAGAAGGACGTGGAGTAGAGGCCCTTGTGCCCACCCAGTGCCGCGACCTCTGCCTCGACGAGTCGGTTGAAGTGACCATCGACGCACCCGGGGGGCAACGGGACGGTCCCCCAGAAGCCGAAGTTCACGTACACCTCGCCGGGCCGCATCGGGTACAGCGGCCAGGTCCGCTCGCCCCGCAGCCGCAATGGGCACAGCCAGACCGGGCTCATGCCCACGTCCCTGGCGAAAAACCGCAGGTAGTCCGCGCTGCGGTCAAGCGGGATCTCCACGTCCTGGATGACAGCTTCCCGGCCCGGCCGGCCCCGGTGGCTGTTGAAGGTGTCGCTCAGTCCGTGCCGCCGGTCGAAGGCGACCAGCGCCCGGTAGACATCCGACCGCCGGTAGCGGCGCGGCCACAGCGGGCGTATCAGCGGGTGCTGCACGCCAAACGGCCGCGAGCACCAGAACCAGTCGGTGTCCCACCGCCACAGATAGTCGGCCGTCGTCAGGAAATCCTCCCGCGGCCCGCGGATCGACTCGTAGTAGATGCGCTGACCCCGGTAGTTGCTCAACCACGGGGCGACCTCGCTGAAAGCACCGACCGTCAGGTACATCTCATCCAGGCCGAAGACGGTGCCGTCCACGAAATCCGCGTGATGGCCCCGGTAGCCGCCGCCGGCCGCGATCTCCGCGATCGCTTCCATGCACGACTGCGGGTCGGTGAACCGGAAGTGGCGCAGGTGAACGAATCGCCCCACCGGTTCAAGCTCGATCGTCAGGCTCAGGGCGTAGCCGAGCGTCCCGTAGGAGTTCGGGAACCCCCGGAACAGCTCGCTGTGCTCATTGTCATCGGTGGCCGTGACGACCCGGCCATCCCCGGTAAGGATCTCCATCGCCAGCACCGACTCGTGCGGCATGCCGTTGCGCAGTGACGTCGACTCGATGCCGAGCCCGGTGACCGCTCCGCCCAGGGTGATGGTCTTGAGCTGCGGTACCACCAGTGGCATCATCCCATGCCGCAACGTGGCTTCCACCAGATCCTCGTAGGTCGTCAGGCCGCCCACCACCGCCGTCCCGGCCTCCGGGTCGACATGCAGGACCCGGCTGAAAGCTGACGCGTCCAGCCCGGCTGCCGGGGCCATGGCGCGGGCGGCCACCGGCCGCGCCCGCTGCGCCCGCGCCCGGCCAGCCGGCGCGGAAGCGGGCAGCGGATCACGGAACCGGAAGAGGTTGGACGTCCGCTTGGCGAGCCGGACCTTCGCACCAGCGGGAAGGGAGTTGTAACGAGCCCGGATGTCGTCGACCGCGGCCTCGTGCGCGGCCAGCACGGCTGGGGGCAACGGCGCGCCGGAGGCCCGCTCGCTGCCACGGCCGACAGCGGCTTCCGTCACGACAGCCTCCCTACCCGCACCTGCCACGCCCTGCTGAGAGAATGAATGCTCCAGGCCCGATCCGGCAAGCATGCTCAGGCGGGCCCGCGGCTCAGGAAGTGTAACCCGATGGCTTTGACCGCTTTGTGGCGGGCACCGGCGTGCCCATAGCGGGACGCCGCGGGTGGATCGAAGCGCTGGACCTGCCTCCGGCCTCATCGGGCCGCGGCAGCGGGCGGGAGCCAGATCTGCCGTCAGCCGGGCGGCTACGCCGCCCCCTCGCCGGGGGCGCGCCCTCAGGATCGGCGAGGGGGCGGGCACCCGCTTGGTCACCGCTCGCGCCAGCGCCTGACTGCTCACCGGCCACACCGGCACCCACACCTCGGCCAGCCACGGCCACCCCTGACTGCTCACCGGCCACGCGATCGCCTGCCCTGCCGGGACCGGCATCACCAACGGACCCCTCGGGCTCGTCATAGCTGCGTGCCACCTCCTCCGGGGTCATCGGGACCCGGGCGGCCGAGGGTGGCACTCCCGCGTCGATCACGTCCCGCAGCAGCAGCGCGAGTGAGTACTGGGGATCGGCTGCCAGTGCTCGTTCGATCGCGATATTGGCGAGCGCCCCATCCCCGCACTGCCAGGCGGTGAAAGCGAGCAGCGAGGCTGGCCCGGGCACCCACAGATCACCAACGCGGCTGACCACGTCAGTCCACAGGCGCAGGTGCGCCTCGCGGTGCTCGGGATCCATGCGCGCCCAGGCGTCGTCGCGGACGGCCAGGTTGGTCATGCAGACCGCGAGCCAGGCGATCGCGTCGGCGCGAGAGAGCCGGCCTCCGCCGCGGTAGGTCTCGATCGCCTCCCGGACCGCTACCCGGCCCGCGGCGATCACCCCGGCCAGCGGTTTGCGGCCGTTGCGCCGCCGCGACTGCGTCATCAGCGCCGTCGCCCGGTCGCAGGCCCGGTCGGCGGCCCCGTCCATGTCGGCCGCGAGCGCGCCGGTGGGCGGCGCGACCAGGCGGGCACGGGACTCCCGGTCGGGAAATGCCGGCAGCCCCGCGGCCACCATGGCCGCCGCCGCTGGGTGAGCGCCGTTATCGAAGGGGACCCCTTCCGGCGGGCAGCACTCGATGTTGCCGCACAGATAGGACCAGTAGCGGCCGGATTCGACCCGCAGCACCTCCCGCAGGCGCAGGCCTGCTGACCCGGCGGTCTTGGTGAGAGCATCGACCAGTGGCGTGACCAGTCGGCCGGGCCCGTAGCCCACGACGATGACGGTGCTGATGTCGCGCCGGGCCAGTACCGAAACCGCGTGATCGGCGATCTCCGCCGCCGCGTCGGAGGCCGGCGGGTCGGGCAGGTCGTACCGGAAGCCGAGTTGCACGCGCTCACGGGACCCACCGGCGCCGATCACGACGAGGCTCTTGGCGGGGTGGAAGCCGAGCATGTGCGGGATGACCGCCAGGATGTCCGCAGGGCTGCTCAGCCGGACCCGGTGCTGCTGGGGGTCCGGGCCGGGGACTGGGGTTACTGGGGAGAGTGAGTTGTCCATGCCGCTCATGCTCGCCCGCACCGGCGTGGCCGTGCCCGCTCACTGTGACGGCCTGTGGATAAGCCGCTTCGGGGCGTCACGGCATCCACTGATCCGGGACGGCTCTTGACAGGAGCAGCCGGATCGGCTAAGGCTTCACAGCTTGACGCCGAGCAGCGCGTCAGCGGTGTCTCGCACCAGCGCGGCCTCCGGTGATCTCGCCGGGTCCGGGGACCGGTTGGCCTCGTCCGCCCAGCGGTCGATGGCCGCCAGGGCTCCGGGAGCGTCGAGGTCATCCGCCAGCCGTTCCCTCACTTGTGCCAGCACCTGGCGAACGTCCGGAACGGAAGCGGCGGCGCCGGCCGGCGGCACGCCCGCGGTGGCACAACCGTCAGCGGAACCGGCCTGGCGCACTGCGGCACGCCAGGCCCCGAGCCTGCGCGTCGCCCGGGCGAGGCCCTCGGTGGTCCAGTCCCAGTCCTGGCCGTACCGGTGAGCCAGGATGGCCAGCCGCACGGCCATGGGATCTGCGCCTTCACTCAGCAGGCCGGACACGAATACCAGGTTGCCCCGGGACTTGGACATCTTCCCGCCCTGCCATCGGACCATGCCCGCGTGCGCGTAGCGGCGGGCGAAAATGGGCTCCCCCGGGCTGCCGTCGCCAAGCGCCACCCGCGCGTGCGACGCGCTCATCTCGTGGTGCGGGAAGATCAGGTCCGAGCCACCGGCCTGGACGTCGAAGGTGGCGCCCAGGTACTCGGTTGCGATCGCGGCGCACTCGACATGCCATCCGGGCCTGCCGGGACCGAACGCCGACGGCCACCTCGGCTCGCCGGGCCGTGCGGTCAGCCAGACCAGGCTGTCCAGTGGGTCCTTCTTGCCCGGCCTGCCCGGATCGCCCCCCCGCTCGGCCGACAGGGTCAGCATCCGCTGCGTGTCCAGGTGCGATACCCAGCCGAAGCGGGGGTCGGTCTCCCGCGCGAAATACACGTCCCGGTCCAGTTCATACAGAGCGCCCCGGTCACCGAGCAGGTGAGTGAATCGCTCGATGAGCGGCAGTGCCTCCACCGCGCCGATCAGGTGCGAGGGGGGGATCACCCGCAGGGCCTCCATGTCAGACCGGAACCGCGCGATCTCCCGGTCGGCCAGCCCCCGCCAGTCGACCCCGTCCCGCGCGGCACGTTCCAGCAGCGGATCGTCGATGTCGGTGACGTTCTGGGCGTAGCGCACGTCATGCCCCGCGTCCCGCCAGGCCCGCACCAGCAGGTCCCACGCGACATAGGTCGCCGCATGCCCGAGGTGGGTCGCGTCGTAGGGGGTGATCCCGCACGCGTAGAGCGACGCCGCAGGGCCCGCTGCGGCCTCGGCGAGAACGCCGGAGGCGGTGTCCCGGATCCTAGGCTCCGGCCCCTTCCCGGGAAGTGAGGGCACGGCCGTGCCACGCCAGGCGTCCACGATCGCAGGCTATCGTCCGGGGGCGGTATGGCCCGCCTCGCCGTCCTGGACGGCCTCGCCCAGCGCGGGGGCCGGTGGCCCGGGGGCGATCCGCTCGAAGGCGTAAGCCAAGCCGATCAGGACCGGCTCACTCCAGGCGGGACCGATGAAGGACAGCCCGACCGGCAGCCCGCCAACTTGACCCGCCGGCACAGTCACCGTCGGATAGCCCGCCACCGCCGCCGGCGTGGAGGTGTGAAAGATGTCGTGATCGCCCAGCAGGTAGTCGGTGACCCAGGCCGGGTTCGCCGTCAGGGCGACGATCGCGTCCAGGCGGTGCGCGGCCAGCGGGTTGTCGAGCGCTTCCCGCGCGGACCGGCTGGCCGCGCCCCGGCTGGCCAGGTACGACTCGTCGGCGGGGTCGGCGCTGGTGGCCTCGGCCTGCTCGAACAGTTCCTGGCCGAAGTGGCTCAGCACACGCGCGGCGTTGTCGCGGTTGAACGCGATCAGTGCGGCCAGGCTGCGCGGGTGCTCACCGGGCAGCCCCGCGAGGTAGGAGTTCAGGTCGTGCTTGAACTCGTGTGCCAGAGCCGCGAACTCCGGAACGGGGATCTCCCCCGCGCCCGGCGCCTCCACCGGATCGATGACGGTGGCACCCGCCGTACGCAACAGCGCCACAGCCGCGTCGAGGACCGCCAGGGTGGCGGGACCGGCTCCATCGGCGCCCGACCGCCACACCCCCACCCGCGCGCCCGAGAGCGCATCCGGGTCGAGGAAGGCTGTGTAGTCCGCGGGAGGTTGCGCCGCCGGGTGCTGGGTGGCGCTGTCGAGCGGATCGGGGCCGGCCAGGACCGTCAGCAGCGCGGCGGCGTCCGCGACGCAGCGCGCCATGGGCCCGGCGGTGTCCTGGACCAGCGAAATGGGCACGATGCCGGTCCGGCTCACCAGGCCGATGGTCGGCTTGATGCCGACGATGCCGCACGCGCTGGCCGGGCAGACGATGCTGCCGTCGGTTTCAGTGCCGACCGCCAGCGGGCTGAACCCGGCCGCAACCGCCGCCGCCGATCCCGAACTCGACCCCGACGGGTTCCGTTGGAGGGCGTGCGGGTTGGCGGTCTGGCCGCCGAGCGTGCTCCAGCCACTGGTCGAATGCGTGGACCGGAAGTTCGCCCACTCCGACAGGTTCGCTTTGCCCAAGATGATCGCGCCGGCCTCGCGCAGCCTGGCGACCAGGAACGCGTCCCCGGACTCCGCGCGGGCGAGAGCGGGCGAGCCGGCCGAGGCGGGCATTCCCCGGACGGCGATGTTGTCCTTGATGAGGACCGGGATGCCCGTGAGCGGGCCGGGCGCCCTCGGCCCGGGCTCCCGCCCGCTGGGCCGGTGCTGCCCGGCCGGCTGCCGGCCTCGCGGCTCCTGCCCGGTCACCCGCCCACCGGGTCCATCTCCAGCCGCCTGGCCCCCGGGTGCGCCCGGTTCACGGGTCGCATCCGCCTCCCGCGCGTCACCGACCGCCTCGGGGCTGACCGTGATCACCGCGCCCAGCAGCGGATTGAGGCGTTCTATGCGATCGGCGCACCAGGAGGTGAGCCCCGCCTGGGTGAGGGTGCCGGCCGCCAGCGCCTCGCGCAAGCCGCTCACGCCGGTCCGGGCTAGGTCGACGCCGCCGGGCACACTTCCGGCGTCAGAGGGTGGTGGCATGGGGGAAGGATAAGCCGCCGCGCCAGGGATCGCCCGGTGGAACATCGCCGCCGCGGGGGTGATCGGCCGCCGTCAGGGCAGCCAGGAGACCCGCCCGCGCAGGAGCACGTATCCCACGAACGCCCCGGTATCGATCAGACTGTGCGCGATGACCAGCGGCATGACCCGCCCCCAGCGCCGGTAGAGCACCCCGAAGATGACACCCATCGCGGCATTCCCGATGAATCCACCGAACCCCTGGTACAGATGGTAAGAGCCACGCAGCAGCGCGCTGACGGTAATCGCGCGGGCCGGTGACCAGCCGAGCTGGTCCAGGCGGCGCAGCAGGTAGCCGACGACGAGGACCTCTTCCAGCAGGCCGTTCCGGACCGCGTCCAGCACCAGCACCGGGATGCGCCACCACACAGCGGACAGATCCTCTGGCACCACGTTGAGGCTGGCTCCGAGCTTGAAAGCGATCACGTACAGCCCGAGGCCAGACCCGCCGATGACCGCCGCCAGCACCGCGCCCCGGGTGAAATCCCCGCGGGGCCGGGTCAGGTCGAAACCCATGGCCGAGGGGGGCTCGCCGCTGCGGGCCATCAGATAGAAGACCAGGCCGACCGGTGCCACGGTGACGAGGATCGTGGCCAGTTGCAGCGAGAGATCGAGCCATGGCCTGCCCGGCGCGAGCGGCGCCACGAGCACGGCGTGCTGCCGGCCGAGCGCCGCTGGGGCGGTGAGCGACCCGGCTAGCGAGATCACCGCGTAGAGGGCGTTCGCGCCCAGTGACACCGCGAAGACGACGATGATCTCCCAGCCGATAAACCGCCGCGTGAGCGGCCCGGCATCGGCATGCTGATCCTCGATCACCCCTGGACTCTAACGGCATGCGCGCACCACGAAGGCAGCCAGATCACCCGCGCAGATGTCCCTGGCGGGCCCCGCACACCATGCCCCCCGCAAGCCCGGCGATCACAGCCCCCGGGTAGGCCCGGGCGCCCACAGCCCGCGTCCCTCGGCGATCACAGCCCCGGTAGGCCCGGGCGCCCACAGCCCCCGCAAGCCCGGCGATCACAGCCGGCGTCCCTCGGCGCCCACACCGCCCGCGGGCCGGGCGCTCACGCCCCCGCGGCGGACACGATCGCGTCGGTGGCGAAGCCCAGCGCGATCCCGAGCAAGATCGCCCAGGCCACCAGTTCCTTGAGCCTGGTCGCGCGGGCGACCGCCAGCAGTTCGATGACGACGTACAAGATGGAGCCGGCGGCGAGTGCCAGGAACAGGATGGCAAGCAGAGGGGTGGTCACCTCGACGCCGACGAGAGTTCCGACGAAGGTCGGGCCCCCCGCGATCAGCCCGAGCAGGACGAGCCGGCGCCAGGGCGCCCGCTGCCCCGTCGCCGCCAGTGGCGCTACCACGCCGAAACCTTCGGTGGCGTTGTGCGCCCCGAAGCCGATCACCAGCAACAGCGCGAGGCTGATCTTGCCGGCCGCCGCCGATGTGCCGATGGCCAGCCCTTCCCCGAAGTTGTGCATGCCGATGCCGATCGCGATGAGCATCGACAACTGGGCCGCACGGGCCGCGGCGGCATCCGGGCCGGCGGGTATCGCCGCCGGCCGTGCGGTCGCCGCCCCCGGGCCCTCAGGCCGCAGTCGGGACGCCCGGCGCTTGATCCAGCGGTCGACGTACACCAGTCCGATCAGCCCTGCGCCGACACCGGCCAGCATCAGCAGGCCGTCTGCGATGGCGGCGCCGAAGGCGTGCCGGGCGATCGCGTCCTGCGCCGGGGCCCAGGCATTGGTGAGGACATCCCACAGCAGGAAGATCAGGATGCCGATGGCAAGTGCGTTCAGGAACGCCTTGGTGCGCGGCATCGCAGCCCGCATCCGGCCGAGCGGAAGGCCCAGGAAAATCGTGAGGCCCGCGATGGCCCCCAGCAGTGCGATCTCGCTTGCGGGCAACGTGGATCCTCCGGACGCGAAGTGGCGGCACTCCTGGTCAGCCGCCGGTACGACGAGTCAGGCTAGCAAGACTTAGGTAAGCCTAACAATGCTGATGTGACGCACTGCACAGGAGGCTTGCCGTGCCCAGCCCTCTTCCCACCAAGCCAGTCGCGCATGCAACCGACTGGCGTACGGGAGGCGCGGCCGCGCGGATGCCGGCCACGCCCCTCATCCTTGATTTCACGCGGCGCGACCAAAATCACGACCGATTTGTGAAGTTCGATGGTCATACCGCAGCAAATCGGGTCTCGGGCGCCGGGGATGGGGGACAGGGGCGCGGGCCAGCGAAGGGTCCGGGCCAGCGAAGGGCGCGGGCCGGGCAGGCGCGGCGGGGATGCGGGAAAGCGCCCGGACATGCCGGTGGCTGTCCCGCGGCCCTTCGGCCGCGGGACAGCCACCATCCACCGCCCCCGGTGGCCAGATCCCCGTCACCACAGCGGCGCCTTCAGTCGCCTCGGGGAAGTCAGCCGAGCATGTCGTCGAATTCGCCCATTTTCACGCCATCGATCAGGGCGGCCAGCTCGGCGCGCGTGTAGATGAGCGCCGGGCCGTCCGGGTTGCGGGAGTTGCGCACTGCGAACTCGTCGGCGCTGAGCCTGGCGACTTCCACGCAGGCGCCCTGCGAATTGCTGGCACTGCTCTTACGCCACTTTGCCCACGTAAGCTCGGCGGCGGACATTCCATTAAAAGTATTCATGGCTCCGTTACTTCCTCAAGCATCCCGCTCAGAATATCGACGGTGCGTTCAGGAGACTCGCTCTCCACGCACAGGCGCTCCATCGCTCCGGTATAAGCGTCTACGTCCTCGCGCTTCTCCAGGTACAGAGCACTGGTGAGATGTTCGAGATAAACAACGTCCGGCAGATCGTCGTCGGGAAAGCGCATGATCGTGAAAGCGCCTGCCTCCGCCGCGTGGCCGCCCGAGGCGAAGGCCACGATCTGGAGCGTCACGTTGGGTTCGGCCGCCGCTTTGATCAGCCGTCTTAGCTGGTTTCGCATCACCTCCGGACCACCGATGGGGCGGCGGAGTGCCGCCTCGTCAACGACCGCCCACAGCCTGGGCCCACCTGCTTTGGTGAGCAATTGCTGACGGGCCATGCGCAGGCCCACACGCCGTTCGATCACCTCGTCGGGGACGCCTGAGCTGCCGTGCTGGATAACGGCCCGGGCGTAATCAGCTGTCTGCAGCAGTCCGGGCACGAACTGCACTTCGTATGCACGGATGAGAGACGCCGATTCTTCGAGGCCGACGTAGACCTGGAACCACTCGGGGAGCACATCGCCGTATTTATGCCACCACCCGGGCGAGTTGGCCTCCCGGGCAAGCGAAATCAGCGCCTGCGCCTCGCCCTCGTCGACCCCGTACATTTTCAGGAGATCGACGATGTCCCGTTCTTTGAAGCTGACCCGCCCGAGTTCCATCCGGCTGATCTTGGAACCCGATCCCCTGATCGCGTAGCCGGCCTCCTCGCGCGTGATCCCCCGGGCCTCACGGAGCTTGCGCAACTGTGAGCCCAGCAAGATGCGCAGCACAGTCGGCCCGCTGCCATGCTGCGTCGAAATCACTGCGATCCCACCCCTGGGTCATCCCGCCAGATGCCGGCTTCTTTACCTAACTTTGAACGACCAGTTCATCTGCACGTGCATCCGGCCTTGCGCTTGCAAGGTACAAAGGGGATGATAGCGCTTGCGCTGAAGGTTCGACGAGCACACGCGATCAAGACTTAGACGGGATCCTCATGACCCCTCAGTGGGCGCCCTCCTCGGCGACCTCCGCTAATCCCGGCATGTCGCACGAGGCCGCCTGGGCCGTCCGGACCATCCACCCGTCACGCTTCGCGCGGCACTGGCCGCCCTCATCACCGCTGCCCGGCGATGAGCCGTATCCGCCGGCCCAGCCCGTCGCGGTCTGCGCGCTGATCCCGCGCGCCGAGTCGGTCCGGACGGGACGGGAGTTCACCAGGGCCGCTCTCTCCGGGTGGCGGATGACCGATCTCGCGGATGTGGCCGAACTGGTGGTTTCCGAACTGGTCACGAACGCCCTGCGGCACGGCATGCCGTCGGCGGGGGCCAGACGGGGCGACTGCGCGGTCCGGATCCGCTTGCTCGCCCAGGACCCGTTCCTCATGTGCATGGTGAGCGATCCGGGGACGGATATTCCGGTGCTGCGGGGGTCCGACCCTTCCGCCGAGTGTGGCCGCGGCTTGCAGGTCGTCGAGTCCTGTTGCGTGCGCTGGGGATGGCACCTGCTCGATGAGGGGGGCAAGGTGGTCTGGGCGCTGCTGCGCCAGCCAACCTGAGTGCCGGTCCGCCGGGAGTAGGCTCGGTGCCTGCCCGCCCCGTGCCGCAGCAAGCCCATGCGGCGATCGCACCAGGAGCGTAGATGTACCAGTCCTATCCAGCCGGCGCTTCAACGCCGGGTAAGCCGGCCCGTCCGGAGGCTCCCACTTCGGTGATCAGGGCGGTCCGGCTCATGTACGCGGGAGCGGCCGTCACGCTCGTGAGCCTGGTCATCTCGCTGGTCACCATCAACGCGCTCCGCACTGCACTGCTCACTGCGCGGCCGAACCTCACCACTACCGCCGTTCATTCCTTCATCGTGGCGGCAATCGCCTACGACGCCGTCTCGGCTCTCATCGCCGTGGGGCTATGGGTGGGCATGGCGATCACCAACCGTGCGGGCCTGTACTGGGCGCGCACCGTCGCCACCGCGCTGTTCGCGGTGAACACCATCTTCATCTCGATCGGTTTCGTGCACCCGGCCTTTTCCGCGGGCCAGGCGATCACGTGGGTCATCTGGCTGATCGGGCTCGGCGCGCTCATCCTGCTCTGGCGCCGGGACTCCAACGAGTTCTTCAACGCCTCACGGCGGCCCCGGCCCAGCTGAGCCCAGCCGGGCGAGCGCCCGGCAGGCGATGGCGGCGGCGGCCACGACGTTCAGCGAATCGACGCCAAGGGCAAGTGCCGTGGGGCTCATCGGGATACAGACCCGCTCGTCCGCCTGGTTCAGCCAGCGAGAGGACAGCCCATCCCCCTCCGCGCCGAGCAGCAGGGCCACCCGCCCCGCCCGTGGCACTTCCTCTATGGACCTCACCGACTGGTCGGGGGTGAGCGCGAGCACCCGGAAGCCCGTCGCCCGCAGGTCGGCGAGCCCGCCATACCAGTCGGTCATCCGCGCGTAGGGAATGACGAACACCGCACCCATGGAGACCTTGACCGACCGGCGGTAGAGCGGGTCGGCGCAGCGCGGGGCCAGCAGCACCGCACCGACCCCGAGCGCCGCCGCGCAGCGGAAGATGGCACCCACGTTGGTGTGGTCGGCAAGGTCTTCCAGCACGAGCAACCGGTCGTGCGCGGCTATCAGGCCGCCCGCCGCCGGAAGCGCCCGGCGGGTCATCGCCGCCAGCGCGCCGCGGTGCACCCGGAACCCGGTGAGTGTCCGGGCGACCGCCTCAGCCATGACGTACAACGGCGTGCCCGGGGGCAGATCCAGGTCCTCGACGCTCGTTAGCCGCTCAGGCGTGCACAGTACCGACCGCATGCCGTAGCCGGCCGCGACGGCACGCCGGATCACCTTGGCGCCCTCCGCCATGAAAAGGCCGTGTTCAGCCTCCAGGCTGGTCCGCAGCCGGGCGTCGGTCAGGGCGGTGTACTCGGCAACTCTGGGGTCGGCCGGGTCATCGATGCGGATCGCCGCTGTCACCGGACCAGTGTGGCCGGCTCTGGCCCGGGGTCGCCGCCGGCAGTTGGCCGGGCAACTGACCCTGCCCACCCACGCTGCCCGCGACGTGGGCCGTGCTGGGAACGGTTTGGAGGATCTCGCTGGCACCGCCTTGCCGGCACAACGGCCACGCACGGGACGGCGAACTGTGGCGATACGGGACAAGTCGCGCCATCGGGATGCCTCGTCCGCTACAGTCGTGCCCCGCCGGGCTTGTGCCCCACCACGCCTGCGCAGGCGCCAGCGGCGCAGGCCGGGGGCATGCGGCACCCGGACCGGATCCACCGCTGCGCTGGTGAGGGCTGCAGTGAACGCAGGCGGCGAAACGCGAATCGCCCGGTACCACCCGGAGCGCAGACGCCGTATCCGCACGCCCATCTTCATCGCGCTCGCGGCGCTGATCGCCGTTTCGGTGCTGGTCGGGCTCGGAACCCGTGCCGTGCTGGCCCGGTCCTGGTGCACCAGCCATCCGGTGGTGCTGCACGTAGCGGCGGCGGGCGAGATCGCCCCCGTCATCGAGCGCATCGGCAATTACTTCAATCGCCAGCACCGTGTCGTGGACGGCCGCTGCACGCGGGTGACTGTCAGCGCGGCCTCCCCCGGCCAGGTCGCCGCAGGGCTGAGTGGGACCGGTTCCGTCACCGGCACGGCCGGACAGGCCGCGGGACTGGACGCCTGGGTGCCCGATTCGCTCCTGTGGGCGGAATTGGCGCGGTCCACGCCGGCGGGTGCCGCCCGGGTGCGCCTGACCGGGATCAGCGTCGCGCAGACTCCGCTGGTCATCGTGATGCCGCGGGCGGCGGCGGCTCGCATGCCCGCCTACGGCACTTCGGTGGGCTGGCGGTTCCTGCTGCCGGCGACCGCTGGCGGGCCACCGCCCGGGCTCGGCCTGCACGTGCGCTTCCCCAACCCGACCCAGAGCGGCACCGGGCTGTCCACCCTGATCGAACTGCGCCACCTGTTCGGGCACGGCGGGGCGGCACGCACCCAACTGGCTACTTTCGTCTTCCATGTCCAGGTGGTGCCGGCCCCGGCCGGGGAGACCGCGCTGACCGTGCCCCCGTCGCAGGGTGGGAGCCCGGCCCTGGCTGAGCCGGTCACCGTCATCCCCGAGCAGGCGGCGATCTCCTTCGACCGTGCCCATCCCAGCGAACCGCTCGCCGTCCGCTACCCGTCGGAGGGAACGGCGGAGCTGACCTTCCCGTATGTCCTCACCACCACCAACCGGGTCACCCGAGCCGTCGGTGAGCAATTCGGCAAACTGCTCACCTCCTCCTACGCCACCTCCTACCTGCGCTACGAGGGGTTCCGGCTGGGCGCCACACCGATCGGCTCCTGGCCGGCCTGGTACGGGCTCAGCGCGGCGGCGCCGCATCTGCTGCCGGCCCCGACCGTGACACGGGCCGCCCGGTCACTGAGCGCCTGGCACCGGCTCCTGCTCGGTTCCCGGGACCTCGCACTGATCGACGTATCCGGGGCGATGGCCGCGCGGGCGGCCCCCGGCGGGCCCACCCTGGAGCACATGCTCGCCCGCGCAGCCGGACTGGGCCTGGCGCGGTTCCCCGACAGCACCCAAATGGGCCTGTGGGCGTTCGCGAGTCATCTGAGTGGTTCGCTGCCCTACCGCCAGATCGTGCCGCTCGGCCCGCTCCCGGGCCAGTTCGGGCTGGTGAGCAGGAGACAGGAGATCAAGCAGGCGGCCGACGCGAGCCACGCTCTGCCGGGCGTCCCAGCGGATCTCTACGGCACCATCCTGGCCGCCTACCGGCAGATGGTCGTGAACTACCAGCCGCAGTACGAGAACGCCGTCGTGGTGCTCACCGCCGGCGTGGACAACGCCCCCGGTGGAATCTCGGCAGCCACGCTGGGCCACGACCTGCGGGCTATGGCTGATCCCGCCCGGCCGGTGATCCTGGTCATCATCATGGTCGGGCGGTCCGGC
>DAHUZQ010000135.1 GCA_027306495.1 Actinomycetota bacterium
GCTCCGTGGGGTCTTCACGATCTCTATCCGCCTTCTCCTCGCTGACTGCCGCGGCTGACTGTGCCCGGGGCCTGCCGGTCATTGGCTGCCGCGGCTGATTCTGCCCGGCTCTGACCGCTGTGCGCGAGATCGGCCGTCATCAGGGTGACACACCGGGGGGCGACGGCTACACACCGGCACGAAGGTCCGCCCCCCAAGCCCGCCCGGGGCCTATGCTGTGTCCCATGATGAGTGCCCGATCTCATGATCGGGGCGCGCCGGGCGATCGCATATCAAGGTTAGTGAGTGGGCGAGGATGACACGGTCGGGTGAGATCGCCCATCCCGGCACCGGCATCCAGGGTTCAGCCGACTCGTTGGGGAATGTCGCCCTGACGGGCTTCCAGCCCAATGCGACCAATGTCGACGCGGGCTTCTTCACCTGGGAGATCACCACCGGTGAGGTATCCGGCGATCCGGCGACCTTTCGGCTGCACGGCCTGCCCGAGCAGGAATCCGCGCCGATGGCTGCCTTTCTGTCAAGGGTCCCCGAACCCGACATGGCCGCGGTGACCCAGGCCCTGGAACGCATGATCACCAAGTGCGGCACCTACCAGATCCAGTACCGCGTGGTCGGACCGGACGGTGGGTTGCGGTCCATGGAAGCGCGGGGCAGGGTCATGCCCGGCCCCGACGGCCGCCCAACCCGGATGGTCGGCCTGGTCATGGACATCACGGCGGCCAGCGCGAGCCGGGATGCCGAGCAGCGCAGGCTGCAGAACCAGGCTGACAGCGCCAACCGCACGCATCAGTTCACCGCCGCCCTCGCCGCGGCGGTGACCGTCGACGCCATTATCGCGGCGGCTCGCGAAGGCCTCGACGCCTACGGAGCGAACGGGCTGATCATGGTTGCTCCCCGCGATGACCACCTGGCCATCGTGGCCTCGTGCGGCTTCGACGAGGAGAGCCTGGCCGCACTCGGTGACCTGGCCGCCAGCATGACCACCCCGCTGGCGACCGCAATCGGATGGCGGTCGCCGGTCTACCTTTCTTCGGCACGGGCGCTGATCGATGACTACCCGCACCTGGCCAGCCTCCCCGGCCGTTCCCACCAGCAGGCATGGGCGGCGGTCCCGGTGACCGACCCCCGTGGCCGGACCGGTGCCTGCCTGTTCGCTTTCCCCGAACCCCGGGAGTTCACGGCCGGCGAGCGTGCCCAGTTGTTCGCCGCCACGGCCCTGCTCGCGCAGTCGGTCGAGCGGGCCCGCATGTACGAGAGCGAGCACGCTCTCGCCCGGGAGCTCCAGCGGGGCATGCTGCCGCGGGGGAAGCTAACCGCGCCCGGGATGACCCTCGCGGTGCGGTACCTGCCCGCCACCTCCGGCCTGGAGATCGGTGGCGACTTCTACGACGTCATCAATCTGTCCGGCGGGCATGTGGGCCTGGCGATCGGCGACGTGCAGGGGCACAACCTGCTGGCCGCGTCGCTGATGGGCAGGCTGCGGACGGCCGTCCACGCCTACGCGCGGGACGGGCACGGCCCGGCGCAAGTGATGGCCCGCGCCAACCGCTGGCTCGCCGACCTCAACACCGAGCCCGACATGGCACTGTTCGCAACCTGCGCTCTGGTCGTGGTGGACCCGGCGACAGGTGATATCTCCATGTGCCGGGCCGGTCACCCACCGCCGGTCCAGATCTCACCCGGCGGCGGCCCCCGGGTGATGGAGTGTGACGGGGGGCTCCCGCTCGGCGTCGACGCCGCGAGCGAGTACGTCACGGTCACGATGCACGCCGAGCCCGGTGACGTGCTGCTGCTCACAACGGACGGACTGCTGGAGAACGACGCGGGCGACGACTACAACGTGCGAAGTGTCTTCGCCGCGCTGGAGCACGGGGCCGGGGGCGACCTGGAATCGCTCGCCGACGACCTGCTGAAAGGCCCGCGCCGGCCGCCACGCCACAGCGACGACGTGGCCCTGCTGCTGGCCCGCCTCGATCCACGGAGCTAGCCGGGCAGCGCGCAATCGCCCTCGCTGCGGTATCCGCAGGCGTGCCCCCCGCGATGGAGCACCCACCTGTTGACTTTGCCGACCGTTGACTCGAAGATTTCCCCAATAAGGGGCATAGCTCCCTGCTACGTTGCCCCTGCCGGGTTGCCCCGGCCGCACGGGGGATGATCCCTCTCCACATTCGGTCCGACGCGCCACGGGGGGATGAGGACCGCGAAGAAAGCTTCCACAAGGGGACGCCATGGCCGGCATGATCTTCTTCACAGACAATTACCAGGACCTATCCACCCGTGAGGGCTACCAGTTCGAGTTCTTCTGCCGGCGTTGCGGCAATGGCTACAGTTCGACCTTCCAGCATTCGGTGACCGGGTTCGGTGGCCGCCTGCTTGCCATGGGCGGGGACCTGGTCGGCGGGAATCTCGGCCAGCGTGCCAGCGAACTCGGCTGGGACGCCGAGTGGCTGCGGGACGGCGTGCGCGGCTCAGCCCGCGACAAGGCCCTGGCCAAAGCTGTCGAGGAGATGAAGCCGCATTTCGAGCAATGCCATCGGTGCGGCCAGTGGGTCTGTGGCGAGGTGTGCTGGAACACCGAGCGCGGGCTGTGCGTGACCTGCGCGCCCAAGCTCGACCAGGAGATCGCCGGCATGCAGGCCGAGGCGCAGGTCAATCAGCTCAACGAGAAGATCCAGCAGCAGGACTGGACCCGCGACATCAACTACCGTGACCAGGGAACGGGCATCTGCCCCTCCTGCGGGAACGAGAGCGGTGGCGGGAAGTTCTGCCAGAGCTGCGGGAGCCCGATCGGCGCGGCTGAGACCAAGAAGTTCTGCGGCAACTGCGGCACCCCGCTCGGCGAGGCCAAGTTCTGCGGCGAGTGCGGGACGCCGGCGGGCGGCTGATGCCATGGCCAGCGCTAGCTACCGGCTGCTGACCGCCTCCGGGGCGGCCACCGAGGACGGCGACGCCGACGTCGAGGTCGCCGACGGGGCGCTGGTCGTCTCCCCCTCCGGCGGTGCCGTGCTCCGCGTTCCCTTCGCGCAGATCAGCTCGGTCGGCGAGGGCCAGCCGTACACCCTGGAAGTCGGGCTGGCTGGTGGACAGGTGATCGAACTGTCCCGGCTCGGCGTGATGCGGACGCAACTGCTCGCGGAACTGCGTGAGGCGCGCGGCGCGGCCACCGCCACGGCGGCGGGCGCCGTCGGGCAGGCGGAGCCGTTCTCGGCCAGCTGCGGGAGCGACCAGGTCGAGGTGCGGGTCTACGAGGACGCCCTGCTCATCCTGCGCGACGCCGCGAGCGAGCGGATCAGCTTCTCCTTCGTGACGGGTGTGCGGACCGCCGACTACGTCGTCACGCTGGAGGTCGCTGGCCGCGACCCGCTGGCGCTGTCCCGGCTCGGCCGGCGCACCGGCGAACTCGCCAGCCTGCTGACCGATCGCCTGGCCAAGGCCCGGGGGCGCACGGCGGCGTTCCTGTCCGCCCTGCTGCCGGGGCTGGACGCAATGGCCCTGCGGCAGGCCGCAGGGCTGCTCCGCGACGGGGTGGCGGCACCGGCCGGCACGCTGGGCTCCATCCACCCCGACCTGTTCCCCACCCTCGCCCGCGTCGCCGCCATGCCGGCACGGCAGCCGATCATCGCCGGCCTCGCCCGCCGCACCGACCTCGCGATCGGGTTCAAGCAGGTGGCCTCCGTCCACCGGGCCGCGGTCGGCACCACACCCTGGCACGACCATGCGGCGGCCCCGCATATCGGGGAGCACGAGAGCCCCGGCGGGTCGTTCGCTCCCGGGCTGCGGGGGATGATGGCGGCGGGCATCATGTCCGGCGGCCCCCCGGTCGGCCCAGGGTTCGGCGGCCAGGGGTTCGGCGACGGCGCGGGCGGCGGGCCCGGGTTCGCGGGAGGCGGGTTCGGTGGGGGGCCGTTCGGTTTCGGCGAAGGATATGGGGAGTTCGGGGACTACTGGGCGTACCGGGCGCTGGGCGCGGGGATGAACGCGGCCACCCCGCGCCAGATGTCCACCAGGCCAAACGTCGAACGCGGCAGACTGACGCCGGCGAGCGAGGACCTCTCCGCGCTCACCGTGAGCGGTGAGGACCCCACCGTGCTGGCGTTCCTGCTCGGCCGGGCCGGAGAGTTCGTGGTTTTCGAGGTACTGAACTCCGACGAGCGCTGCACGTATCTGTACCGGGCACCGGCCCCCGATGGGCTGACCGCCGTGAACCGGGCGCTGGATGACTGCGCGTTCGCGGTCTCCGCTGTGCACGCCGAAGGGCTGCGCTCGCCGGCCGCCGTGGCGGGCCAGCCCAGCGCCGCGTTCCTGATCGGCGCGCTCGCCGCCGCGGTCCCGCACGGCCCGCAGTGGGAAAGCCAGATCGCCGACGCGCTCAGCAGGCGGGAACCGTGACCGGCCCGGCCGGGGGCATGCGGGCGTCGGAGGCGGACCGCGACGCCGCCGCCGAGACGCTCGCCGACGCGGTCGGCTCGGGCAGGCTCACCCTGGACCAGCACCGGGCACGGCTCGACGCGCTCTATGCGGCCATCACCACCGACGAGGTGGCTGCGGTCGTCGCGGACGTCCCCGCCCGGCCGGTGCGCCGCGGCGCGCTGTACCGGGCCTTCGACCCCTATCGGTGCGTGGTGGTCGGCGGCCGGGCGCCGCGCGCCGGGCGATGGCGGATCGGCAGGTTCTGCTCGGTGATCACTGTGCTGGGGCGGCTGGACCTCGACCTGCGTGACGCCGCGGCGAGCCAGGACACCGTCAGCGTGACGGTCTGGGGCCTGGCCGCACACATCACCGTCATCGTGCCCGCCGCCTGGGGGCTCGCGGACCAGGTGCTGGTGCTCGGGCGGCGCGACACCATCGCAGACAATGGCGGGAGCCCGGGGGCGCCACTGCTGCACCTGCGCGGGTTGGTCGCCGGCGGCTCGCTCCGGCTGACCGAGGAAGGCTGACGCACCCGGGAGGTCACCGCGGCGTTCTGCGGCGACCGGGCCGGATGCGCCCGTCCGGCTGCCCCGCTCTCAGCCGGACTGGTCTCCTGGCCGCGCATGGTGGCCCAGCGTGACAACCGCCAGCGCCGCCGAACCGAGCACCAGCGCCGCCGAGACCCACAGCGCCGTCTGCAGGCCCGCCTGGAACGCCGAATACGCCGCCGCGATCACCTTCTGGACCAGCGCCTCGTGACCCTGGGCGTTCACGCCCGCTCCGCCGGCCGGGATCCGGCCCGTCTCGATGGCGTTGATGACGATCGACTGGAAGGTGGCGGGAATCCCCAGCTTGCGGAGTTCGCCGACCAGATGCGAGCTGAGCTGAGCGTTGACCAGCGAGCCCAGCACCGCGGCGCCCGCGACCGCGCCGATCTCGCGGCTGGTGTTGGTGGCCGAGGCGGCCATCCCCGACCGTTCCGGGGGGACCGCCGCCAGCACCGCCGTCGTGATCGGGACGACCGTCGTGCCGATCCCGATGCCGACCAGCGCCAGTGCCGCCATGAGTTCTCCCTGGTCGGGGTGCGGGCTCAGGACCGTGTTCATGGTCAGCAGTCCCGCGCCGAAGACCAGGCACCCCACCGTGATCGACCAGCGCGTGTCCACCCCGCTCGTCCACCGGCCGGCCATCAGCGAAGCGATGATCATCAGCGCCGTCATCGGCAGGAACACACCCGCTATCCGGTAACCCGAATAGCCGACGACTTCCTCCAGATACAGGGCCGTGAAAAAGAAGACCGCAAAGGTTGCGAAATAGGTGCAGAAAGCGGCGACATTGGCGGAGGAGAACGCCGGGATACGCAGGAACCGCAGGTCGAGCAAGGGATGCGGGGCACGCCGTTCCCACCAGATGAAGGCCGCGCCCGCCACCAGCGCAGCGCACAGCAGAGCGAGCACATGCGGCGCGCGGTACCCCGCGCTCTCACCATCGATGATGGCGTATACCAGCATGGCCAGGGCACCACCGCCGAGCAGCGTCCCCGCTATGTCCACCCGGTGCGCCTGCGGGTCCGCGCTCTCGGGCAGCACGATCGCGCCCACCACCAGCGCGATGAAGCCGAACAGCAGGTTGAACCAGAAGATCGCCCGCCAGTCCCACAGGCCAACCAGTGTCCCGCCCACCACCGGCCCGAGTGCGAGTGCCAGTCCCGACACGGCGGCCCAGACGCCGACCGCGCGGCTGCGCGCGCGGTCCTCGGGGTAGATGTGGCGCAGCAGCGACAGTGTGCCGGGCTCGCTTGCGGCGGCCCCGAGGCCCATCACCGCGCGGCCCGCGATCAGCACCGATGACGCCGGCGCGAGCGCGCACAGGATCGACCCACCGCAGAACACCCCGCCGCCCCACAGGATGAGCCGCTTGCGGCCGAACTCGTCTCCGATCATCCCGCAGGCGAGCATCATGCTCGCGAACGGGAGGGCGTACGCGCTCACCACCCATTGCAGCGACGAGACCCCGGCATGCAACTGCGACTGAATGTCGCCGAGCGCCACGCTGACGACGGTGTTGTCGAGGAAGGTGAGGAACAGCAGGGTGCACAGCGTGGCCAGAGCGACCGGGCGCCCGCCCCGGCGGGGGAGGGCCGGCCGATCGGCTAGCACGGCGGCTTGCGGCACCTCACCCGCTGGTCTTGCACTGCGGCGGGAGGTTAGTGGTCTTCCCGCCATTCTCCAGCGTGAGCAGGCCGCAGAAGCTGACGGTGCCGACCTTCCAGGTCCCGTCCTGGTAGACCGCCACGCCGGTCTGGTTCGTCAGGACGGGCTTGCCGTTCACGTTGAGCGTGTAGACGACGGTGGCCTGACCCGGCTTCACGAGCGTCACCCTGCTGACCTTGGCCTGCGCAGACGAGGCGATAGGGTTCTTGGCCTGGGCCGCCAGCACGCTCTTGAACATGGCGCCGTTCTGCAGCAGCACGGCCCGGCGCGTGGTCGCCGTCGCGGGGTTGAAGAATTCCTGCCAGTTGGTCTTGACCGCGGCAACCGCGGCCGCGCCGGTGGTGGGTGCCACGCTGGCCGACGCCGATGTGCTCGGTGTCGCCTTCGGGCTCGCCGAATGGGTGCTGCTCGGAGTGCTGCTGCCCCCGCATGCGGCCAGGCCCGCCACGGCACACAGGGAAACCGCCGCGCCAACACCCGTGGCCAGACGTGGACGGCTGCCATAACTGAACTGATGCGTTCGCATCACCGCAAAGCCCCCTTGCCCCCGACTACCGCGGGCGGTGGTGAACTGCCCCCGGTCTCAGAGCCGATAATTCCCCTGGGGCGCGGGCGAAACCACGCCGATGCCCCCACAGGAAGCGGGAACCCCTATGGTCGTGATCCGGGCCGCCGAGAGCGCCGACGCGGACGCCGTCCGCGCGATCGCCACGGCCGCATACCGGAAGTACACCGTCAGGATGGGCCGCGAACCGGCGCCCATGAGCGCCGACTACCCTCGCGCCATCAGCGAGCACCACGTCTGGGTCGCGCTGGCGCAGGACCGTATCGCCGGTTTCGTGGTGCTGGTGCCCGCGCCAGGCCACCTGCTGCTGGAGAACGTCGCTGTGTCGCCGGCGGACCAGGGCCTCGGCATCGGTGTGCTCCTGCTGCGGCGGGCCGAGGAGCGCGCGAGGGAACTCGGCCTGCGCGAGATCAGGCTCTACACCAACGCGGCGATGACCGAGAACCTGGCCTATTACCCCCGGCACGGGTACACCCCGACACACCGGGCCCGCGAGGACGGCTACGACCGGGTCTTCTTCCGCAAGGTCCTGGAGCCGCCAGACCGCCCAGCGGGCCGGTGACCGGACCGGGTCAGCGATTCCCGGTCCGGGGTCGCCCCCCCGGCAGCCGGCGCCGCCGGCCGGGCAGGCGAGCGGGCCAGGTCAGTGCGTCCCGGACCGCTCGTCTGCCGTCTGGACGGCCGCGCCGCTCGCCAGCAGCCCGTCCACGTCGCCGACCCCCCACTCGGTGAGCACCTCGCGGGTGCTCGCACCCGCCGGCAGGGGTGGGGCGCCCACCTGCGCGGCCGTCCGGGAGAAGCGCGGCGCCGCGCCGGGCTGGCTGACACCGTCCCGGCGGACCAGCGTCCGCCGGGACGCTATGTGCGGGTGGTCCGGTGCCTCGGCGAAGCTCAGCACCGGCGCCACGCAGGCGTCGGTGTGCGCGAAGACCTCTGCCCACTCCTGCCGTGTCCGCTCCCGGAACCTGGCCGCGATGGCGGCCCGCAGCTCCGGCCAGCGCGCCAGGTCGTGCTGGGCTGGTGCGCCGGGGATGCCGAGCAAGGCGATCAGTTCGGCGAAGAACTGCGGTTCCAGTGCGCCAACCGCCATCCAGCCGCCATCGGCTGTCTCGTAGACGTCGTAGTACGGGGCGCCAGTGTCGAGCAGGTTGACGCCTCGCTCGTCCGACCACAGCCCCTGCGCCCGCATGCCGAACAGGAACGACGTCAGCGAGGCGGTCCCGTCCACGATGGCCGCGTCTACGACCTGGCCACGGCCCGACCGCTCGCGCTCCCACAGCGCCGCCAGCACCCCCGTGATCAGGAACATGGCGCCGCCGCCGAAGTCACCGAGCAGATTTACCGGCGGCTGCGGCGGTCCCTGTGCCCGGCCGATCGCATGCAGCGCCCCCGTCACCGCGATATAGGCGATGTCGTGCCCGGCCATGCCCGCCCAGGGACCTTCCTGGCCCCAGCCGGTCATCCGGGCATAGACAAGGCGCGCATTGCGCGCCAGGCACGCCTCGGGGCCGATGCCCAGCCGTTCGGCGACGCCGGGGCGGTACGGCTCGATCAGCACGTCGGCGCGTTCCACCATGCTCAGCAGCGCTTGCACGGCCGCCGGCTGCTTGAGGTCGAGGATGAGGGGCCTGCGCCCGCGACCGACCACGGGCGCGGCGGCGGCCGGCGCCGCCCCGGGCCTGTCCACCCTGACGACTTCGGCGCCGAGGTCGGCCAGGACCATCGCGGCATACGGCGCCGGACCGATCCCGGCGAGCTCCAGCACCCGCAGACCGGCCAGCGGCCCGGTGGGCCGATCACTCATACCCTGCTCCTCGCCTGAGGGCGGCCGGCGGACGGCACGCAGCCGCCGTCCGTTATGGGCACCTTAGCCGCAGGCTGGTCCGGGGCCCGCGCCAGCCGCACGCGCCGGATATCAGTATGCGTGGATGGGTGAGGCGGCCCCGGCGCACCTGCCCTATCTGTGCGGCCAGGCGGCCATGGTCGCGGCGAGCAGCACCCCCAGCATCCAGGCCAGGTTCACCTGCGGGCAGCCGGAGGGGAGGTGCCGAGCTTGCTGTCGCGGAAAATGTTCGCCACCGTGGTGCGGTGCCGGTACCAGTGCCCCACGGCGGCCGCCCTGTCCGGGCTGGACACG
>DAHUZQ010000152.1 GCA_027306495.1 Actinomycetota bacterium
GGCGCGGATCAGGCCGAGGTTGAGGTCCCAGCCCTGCGGCCGCCGGTCAGCTCGCCTGATCCGCGCCGCGACGGTGCCCGGGTCGCACGGCGAAATGATCCCGCCGGCTTGCAGCCGGTCCAGGCAGCTGCGGACGGTGCGCTCGGACAGCCGGTGTATCGGACCAGGGTCGCCACTGACGGGAACGCGGCGGTGCCATCCGGCCCGCTGTGATTGGCCAGGCCCACCAGGACGAACTTGGACGCGCTGGACGGCTGGCCGTTCCGGTCGGCGGGGACCGGGGCCAGGTTCAGCGCCCAGGAGATCGCCTCGACGCTCACCGGGACCACCCCTGCGCCGCCCAGCCGGCCGCTCCGGCCGGAGGCGCTGCGCCCGCCGAGTGTCCCGGCCTGGTCTCATTCCTGGTCTCATTCATGTACGTGCACGGGGGTCGATCGCAGGCCAGTGAGTGCCCTTGAGCACGCCAGACGACCCGGACGACCGTGCCTGGACGGTGGTGCCGAAATCTTCTAAGCAGCGGGTCGCAGGTTCGAGTCCTGCCAGGCGCGCCAGCCAAAACGCCGCCCGGCGCAGCCCTTCGGGGCCGTGAATTTCGTGCGTGGGCGTTGGGTGACTATCTCACCGTCGCGCGCACAATCATCCCGGACCCGGGGCAGAACTTGTCGGGGCCTGCGGCATGCGGGTGCTCGACATCGCGCCTACAGCGGCCCACCATGAGATCGCGCCGTAAGGCAGGCTGACGCGCCCGTGTGCCGCTGGAGCTATGTGTGTTCGGGCTGGCCGCCGCGGCGCTGGCGGCTGTGGTCAGTGTCGGTGTCGCGGTCATCTTCGCTGTCCTCGTGATCGCCAACAGCGCGCTGCTCACCGTGTTCCGCCAGTGGGATCTGTGAGGCGCGACTGTCGCCCTCGAGCCGCCAGCCGCGGATAGTGGCCAGGACCAGCAGCACCGCGCCGACGGTAATGGCCGAGTCTGCGATATTGAACGTCGCCGGGAAGTACGGCAGCTTGATCCAGTCAACGACGAAGCCGCGGAAGGGGCCGGGAGCGCGGAAGATCCGGTCGGCTAGATTGCCGGCCGCGCCGCCCAGGAACAGGCCCAGCGTGATCGCCCACGGCCAGCTTCGCAATCGCCGGGACAGGCGGAGGATCGCCACCAGCACCGCCGCCTCGATCACCGCGTAGATGACGGTGTAGGAAGGCCCGATGCTGAAGGCCGCACCCGGATTGCGGTACAAGTGCAGTGTGATCAGCCCTCCGAGCAGGATCACCGATCGATTGGGCGGCAGGTCGGCCACCACAAGAACCTTGGAGATCACATCGAGGGCGCATACCGCGACGCCGACCACGCCAGCCGCCGTCACGTACCGCCGGGATCCGATCACGCGAGAAGCCACCCGGGCATGCTAGTGCCAGGGTCCAGCGATCAGGACCGCGCCGTGGTTCGTCCCTGGAGGTGCCGCCGCCGGGCGATGAAGACGGCGGCTCCCAGAGCAAACAGGATGAGGCCTGCGGCGAGCCAGGGCCATGGGCTCCATTCGTCAGTGCACCCCTGCCCGTCGCCGGGAAGCGCGGCGCAGATCATTCCCGGTCCCGAACGATTCAGATAGGCCACGTAGAGCAGGGGGATGCCGAGACCGGCGATCAGGCCGGGCAGTCCACTCCTGGCACGCTCCTTCCAGGCAAGCGGGATCGTCGCGAGCACCGTCAGCGGCAGCAGGAACAATCCGATCGACGCGGCTCCCAGGAGGCTCAAGGTATAGCCGGCTCCGACCGCGAGCCAGGCGGCGAACCACACCCAGTCGCGTTGCCCCGCCGCGTGGCCGCGCTCAAGGTCAGTCACGGATGCCACCACCGAGCCGTGCCAAGAAGATCACCGCAACCCTCCGTAACCGCTGCTGACCATGAGCGTACGGCTGGCCCGTTGGTAGGGACAGTGACCCAGCACCCAACGGCCGGGCCACCCGGGTGACCCGGCCGGCCTGGCGCTCAGAATGGTGGCCCGCAGGCTCCGGCCCGGCTGAGGAGACGGTTGCCGGTCAGGAAGGCCACCGTCGGCGGCTCGGCAATGCGGACGCACCGCACCAGCGACGATGCCAGACCGCTCCGGAATTCGATGGTGCTGGTGACCGCTGTTCGCGCTTCGGGCCAGCCCGCCACGGCCGAACATGACTCGGCACGTAACGGGTGGTCCCCGCCGTGCCCAGTTGCTTACGGTCCAGTGCTGTCGGCCCGGCGATCGCACCGCGCTTCCCGACCCGGTAGTCATAGAAAACCGCGATCGCAACCGCCACGGTGAAGGCGCCCCCGACCCAGACTAAGTAGATCACCGCCAACCTCCGGACGGTTGCTCCTCACCGAAAGCATAAGTCAGCGGTCATACCGGGCACGAGACCCGGCGAAGACCCAGCGAAGAAGCGCCGAACATCCGGGCCTCGTCCGGCATGCCGACCGAGAAGGCACCACAGCGACCGCACCGGGTAGCCAGCTATATACCGCGACGGGCCGGCCGCTGCCACCGGTAGTGCTACCTCCCGCTCCCTGCCCCGCGACTGGGATCAGCATTGCTCAGGTCAGGGCCATCCGCTGGCGGCCATCTATCAATTCGCGAACGGCGTCGAGGTGGCGGGCATGGCACATGCCATTGATGATGGCATTGGCCGCTCGACCTCGTCCCAGTATCCCTTCAGCAAAGTCAGGAAGGTGAGGCCAGGTGGTGCCGCAGGTGATGTGGAGCAGGCCGAGGAACGAGTGGAGGTGGTGGCCCTGACCGCGGCGATCGACGTGGCCAAGCACTCGGGGATGGTGCGCACGCGGGTGCCGCACTAGGCGCGGGCGGCGGCCGGGGACGCCGAACCCGCTGACGGGAAAGCCTGACGCGGCTATGCCAGCGACCGGGCCGCGAGCTTCGGCTGGGACACCGGCACCTGCCGGCGAGTGCCCGTCCGCCGACGCCCGGGCACTCACAACCGTGAGCGACGGACGCGCCTGCGCCATCGGGCCAGGAGCACGATCCCGACTATGGCCAGCACCAAGGCAGCGATCACAACCCCGTAGAACATGATCGCCAGGATCAGGATGAGCGAGTCCATGCCGCCTGCCGGCCGGGCAGAGATGCGCTTTGCCCTCTCCTTTAGAGTAACCTCACCGGCCTCGGCGAGCAGGTCGGGCAACTGCCGGTAATGCTCATAGCGGGCGCAGACCGCGGCCTGCGCAGGGTGCCGCGCTTGTGCATGTCAGGTGGCGATCACCAGGCTGCGAACTGTTCCGGCCAACCGCCGCAACAGCAGGGCTCAGTTCTCAGCCGGGGGAACGGTTGTTTTCCCACCCCTGAGCAGATGGCCCAGCCACTTGATGCCGCCCGCCGGAATGGCCAGCACCACCAGCACGAGCAACACGAAGCCTGCCACTCGTGCCCACTGATGGTGCTGCCCGGCCACGACCGCGAAGGCGAGCAGCACGAGCAGGAAGAGAACTGTGAAGGCGGTGCCCACCCGGATGGCCGCAAGCCGGCCGGGCTTCGCGGTAGCCTCCCCGGACCGGAGCAGGTCCTCCTGCGATGATCCCGGCGGTGTGCGCTGATCAGCACTGGCCATACCGGGCAGCGTACGCCCGACCTGGACATAGCAAACGGAACCCGGCACCGACTCGCCGGCACCAGGCACGGCCCGGACGGGCATCAGCCGCGGGCGGGCTCCAGCACGAATACCGGGATCATCCGGCTGGTCTTTTCCTGATACTCGGCGTAAGGCGGGTAGGCGGCCACCGCCCGCTGCCACCACTGCGAGCGTTCCTCGCCTGTGACCTCGCGGGCGACCATCTGCTGCGCGCGCGGTCCGTCCTGAAGCGCCACCTGCGGATTCGCGCGAATGTTGTAGTACCACCCCGGATGGTGGGGCGCGCCCCCGACCGAGGCCACCACGGCGTACCGGCCATCGTGCTCCACCCGCATAACCGGCGTTTTGCGGACCTTGCCGCTGCGGACACCGCGATTGGTCACGATGACAACCGGGAGCCCGGTGTCGCGCAAGGTGGTCCCCTCGGTGCCGCCGGAGCGTTCATAAAGCTCCACCTGGTCACGAACCCAGGCGGACCTGCTCGGCTCATACTCTCCGTCGATCGTCATGGGCTCAGTCAATACCAGATCCCCCAGGGCGGTGCCATCGGTGGCCGCGTGGCGCGCGGGGGCCCCGAGCCCATTCAGCTAGCATCCGGATATGACTACGTCGCCTTTGTCATCTGCGGAGATAAGTGCCGCGGCGCATGTGCACACCGAACTCGGGCCCGAGTTCAGCGATGCGGTAGTCGAGTCATTCCTGGACAGAGTCGACCGGCAGATAGGCGCGCGCATCGACGCCCACATCGCCGACGCCGGGCTGCGCCGCGCCCGTCAGGTGGACCAGGCGACGCTCGCCAGGCGGCGCACCCTGTGGGCCGGCGCGGCCATCGGGGCGGTGGCCGCGGGGACGCCCCTCACCATCTTCGCCTTCCGCATGGCGGACGAACTAGGCAACAGCGGCTGGCTGGTCGCGATCTGGGCTGTCGTCGCCGTCCTGTTCGGTGCGAGCGCGTTCACGTTCCTGCCACGCAGGCGGCACTGACCCGGACAGGTGATCACGGAATCCTGTCAGCTAATACGACTGACAGGATTCCGTGATCATGAGGGATCGCAACCGCTGGCCCGCCGGACGGCGCTGACCACACAGCGGTCCGGGCCGGGCTGACGGCGCCGGGCCGGGCGCGCCGTCAGCCGCCTAGCCGATGTGACGGTGGACGTCCGCTGTGGTGGACGGGCCAGCCCCGGGCACCGCGATCCACGGCCCCGGACTCGAGGGATCGATAACCCCCTCTTCCAGTCAGGCGT
>DAHUZQ010000156.1 GCA_027306495.1 Actinomycetota bacterium
TGACCTGGCCCGGGCCGGGCCCGGCCCGCGGGTATCCGCGGCCGGCCGGCCACCGGCCGCCGCGCTCCCGCCCGCCTCGGCGGCGCCCGCCTCTGCCGCAGACGGCTCCCGCCCGGACATCTCCTCCGCGACGGATGGCCCCCGTACCGGCGACGGCCCTGGCGCGGACGGTGGGACGCCCGCCGGCGACGGTCCCGGTACGGACGATGAGCCGCCCACCGGGGACGGGCCCCGTGCCGCAGACTCCTCGCTGGAACGGGAACGGGTGCTCTCGGGCGCGGAACCTCGCCCACCGGAAACGGCCCGAGGGCCGCCCGGCGCGGTTCGCGAACGTGCCGCACGGCGCTCGTCCAGTGCCGCATCCGGCTGAGAAGCCGCGGCGGCCCGGACCGGTCCGGGCACCGCTTCCGCCGGTCTCCCGTCCCGGACAGGGCCTACGGGTCTTGGGCGGCTCGCGCTGTGAGCGCCGCCACGGGCCGCCCCGGCTGTCCGGACCGCGATCTCAGCCTGGCCCTCGTCACCTGGGCCATTGCGGCCGTCCGGTGAAGCCGTCCGGCCAGCACGGCGGGGGCGTGCCGGCACGGGCCCGGTTCGAGGCGTTCCGCCCCTGCCTGCTCCGCCCCTGCCGCTGCCTGACCCCCACCGCTGCGACACAGCGGGCCAGCCCAGCCCTGCCTGCGCCTGGGCCACCGGTTCTGCCGCGGTGGCCCCTCCGAAGATCTCTCCCCGTCTGCGTGCGACAGCGGTCCCCAGCACGATGGCAGCGACCCCGCTGAGGCCGATCGATATGTAGATGACAAGCAGGCTGCTGGCGAGCACCCCTGCAATCAGTACCGCCAGAGCAGCACCGACAAGGACGGCGCTGGTCCGGATCATCTGCTCGCTTCCAGGCGGCTGGGCTCCCGCCGAACGGCCGGATCGCTACCGGCGGTCGTGTATGGAGCTGTCGATCGAGTGGAAACCACCAGTGTGCGGAGCGGTGTCCGGAGGTGTCATGTATCCACCCGTCCCGTTGCGGGGCTCAATCCTCGGCATGCCGATCGTCGACTGCGGGCCGGTCACCGCGGGGAACGCGCCGCTGTCGGTTGCGCCAGCCTCCAGGTCGCGCAGCTGACCTTCCAGGTAGGCCTTGAGCCGGCTGCGGTACTCGCGCTCGAACGCGCGCAGGTCGTCAACCCGGCGCTCAAGCTCTTCGCGCTGCTGGACCAGCGAGCCCATCGCCTGGCGGTGCCGCTCCTGCGCGTCCCGCTCCAGGCTCTCGGCCCGGGCACGTGCGTCACTGGTGACCTGCTCAGCCTGCCGACGGGCCTTGCCGAGGATCTCGTCGGCCTCGCGCCGGGCGCGTCCAAGGGTGTCGTCGGCCTCGCGCCGGGCGTCGGCGATCGCCTGGTCCGCCGTCTGCTGGGCCAGCGCCAGGACACGTGCAGCCGTGTCCATGTTGTCCTCGGGCGGCATGCCCATCATGACGGGCTCCGGCCGACGGTCGGGCTCGGCCATCAAGGGTTCGGCCGTCATGAAGTCGGGCTCAATGTCCGCCAGCGGCGAACTGAGCGCGGAGACGGTGGACTTGCCCCCGCGCAGGCACTCGGACAGCTTCGCCCGGAGGTCCTCGTTGTCCTGGAGGAGCCGGTCAAGCTCAACCTCTACCTCGTCGAGGAAGGCGTCGACCTCTTCCTCGTCGTAGCCTGGCCGGAGCCTCGTTGTGCTGAACTGCTTATTCCGCACATCCGCGGGCGTCAGCGGCATCTCGCCTCCTCGGCGCTTGGTGTTTCTTGGACGGTACCTGATCAGAGCAGCTGGACGGCGTTGATCAGGAGAATAAGCGCGAAGAACAGCACCATGAAGCTGAGGTCCAGGGCCATCCCGCCGAACCGCAGGACCGGTATGAAGCGCCTTAGGAGCTTTAGGGGTGGGTCGGTCGCGGAGAAGATCGCCTCCGCCGCGACCAGCAGCGGCCCGCGCGGCGTCCAGGAGCGGGCGAAGACCTGGACCCAGCTGAAGATCAAACGTCCGATCAGCAAGAGCAGGTATGCCCACAGCACGTACCAGACAACGATCCTTGCGATCCCCACAGCCCTGTCCCGCCTTTAGCGCCGTTACCTGGCCGACGGGCGCAGGCAGCGGCTGGCCAGCTACCCGGTCAGCGGCTAGCTCTGGTTGAAGAAGCCCCTCTCCGCGATGCGGGCCTTGTCCTCAGCCGTTACCTCGATGTTCGCGGGGGAGAGCAGGAAGACCTTGTTGGTCACCCGGTCGATGCTCCCGCGCAATCCGAAGATGAGCCCTGCCGCGAAGTCAACCAACCGCTTGGCATCGCTGTCGACCATCTCAGTCAGGTTCATGATCACCGGAGTGCCTTCGCGGAAGTGCTCCCCGATGATCCGTGCCTCATTGTACGTGCGCGGGTGCAGTGTGGTGATGCGCGCCAGGTCCGGTGACTGCGCGGGGCGGGGCGCCGGGATACCGTCGTCGGGGAGCATCTCCGGCCCTGCCATGACGGCGTGCTGCTGGACAGGCTCCTGCTCGTACTCCGGATACTCCTCATAAGAGTCGTAGCCGTCTTCGTACTGGCGATCGTCCTCGACCAGCCCAAGGTAGACCGCCATCTTGTGCATCGCGCCGACCATGCGTCAGTCCTCCGTGGTCCCCAGTCACACGCTCGCTCGGCACGGACATTACCTGAACAAGCCTGGCCGACCTCCGAGCAACGCCGTACCGATGCGCAGGTGTGTCGCGCCGGCCGCCACCGCCTCCTCCAGATCTGCGCTCATACCGGCTGACACCATCACCGCCCGGGGGTCAACCCGCCGGACATCTGCCGCCAGCGCTGCCAGGCGGCCGAACGCCTCACGCGGCGGGACGCCGAGCGGGGCGACGGCCATGTTCCCCCCGAGCAGCAGGCCCCGTTCGCCGGCCACCTGGGCGGCGAGTCCAGCCAGGCGGCCGGCCGGGGCGCCGCCCCGGCCGGGCTGATCATCGAGACTCACCTGGACCAGGCAGGTGATCTCACGCCCGGCCCGCCGAGCCTGTGCGCCCAGGGCAGCCACCAGCCGTGGCCGGTCGACGGAGTGGACAACGCGCGCGTAGCGGACCACGCTCCCGCACTTGTTGGTCTGCAACTGACCAACGAAGTGCCAGGACAGCGCGGGCCTGAGGTCGGCACAGGCCGCTGCCTTGGGTGCGGCCTCCTGATCCCTGTTCTCTCCCACGTCGAGAACGCCGAGTCCGTGCAGCAAGCGGACATCGCTCGCCGGAAACGTCTTGGTGACCGCGATCAGCGTGACCTCGCGGGAGTCGCGCCCGGCGGCAGCGCAGGCATCAGCGATCCGGGCGCGGACCCGGGACAGGCTCGCGGCCAGTTCGGCGCGGCGTCCCGCTGATTCCCCCGCCAGCGGGCCGTCATCTTCGGCTGGCAATGGCTTACCGGATCAGCACGATCGCCGGTCCGCCCCGGCTGCCCCCGGCCGCGGGACCTGTGGCGGCCCGGCAAGGCCGGGTGCCCGCTGCATCATTTGAGGAAATCGGGGACGTCGAGTTCGTCGTCATCCTCGAAGACCACCGACCGCCGCCGGGTGGTCGCCGCGTCGAAGACGCGGGCCGCCGCGGCCTGATCGGTACGCGGGCGGCCGGGCGTGCCCTCGTCCACCCCGGCACTCGCCGGCTGGTCCCGTGCCCCCGGAGCCTGATCCCCGGCATTGTCCGGGCCGGGCGCCCCGTCCGCGGCGTGCGCCTGCTCACCCGCGGGGCCATCACCGGCCGATGCGCCGGCGGCCCTGCCCGCGCCCTCCGGCGCCGGGTACCCGAGCGTAGCGGCCAGGCCGGACCCCGCCATCGGGTCGGCGCCCACGGCATCGCGGGGAGCCGGGAAGGCGGGCCGGGCACCCGCGCCGTCCACCGTGACCCTGCCCGCGTCCAGCCGGATCGGGTGGGCCGGGCGCATCCCGGTCTCATCGAACCCGGCCGCGATGACGGTTACCCGCACCTCGTCGCCGAGCGCATCGTCGATCACCGCGCCGAAGATGATGTTGGCCTCGGGAGCCGCGGAGTTGGCGACGAGCTGGGCGGCCTCGTTGATCTCGAACAGGCCCAGGTCCGACCCGCCCTGGATGGACAGCAGCACCCCGTGCGCGCCGTCGATGCTCGCCTCCAGCAGGGGACTGGAGATCGCCATCTCGGCGGCGGCCACGGCCCGGTCGTCACCGCGGGCCGACCCGATGCCCATCAGCGCGGAGCCCGCACCGGACATCACCGACTTCACATCGGCGAAGTCCAGGTTGATCAGGCCCGGTGTGGTGATCAGGTCGGTGATCCCCTGGACACCGGACAGCAGCACCTGATCCGCCGCCTTGAAGGCGTCGAGCACGCTGACATGCCGGTCCGAGATCGACAGCAGCCGGTCGTTCGGGATGACGATCAGGGTGTCCACTTCACCCCGGAGCCGCTCGATGCCCAATTCCGCCTGGGCTGCCCGCCGCTTGCCCTCGAACCCGAAGGGCCGGGTGACCACGCCGATGGTGAGCGCGCCGAGCGAACGGGCCACGTTCGCGACGACCGGGGCGCCGCCGGTGCCGGTCCCGCCGCCTTCCCCCGCGGTGACGAAGACCATGTCGGCACCCTTGATGACTTCCTCGATCTCCTCCCGGTGGTCGTCGGCCGCCCTGGTACCGACATCCGGGTCGGCCCCCGCCCCCAGGCCCCGGGTGAGCTCCCGCCCAACGTCCAGCTTCACGTCGGCGTCGCTCATGAGCAGTGCCTGCGCGTCGGTGTTGATCGCGATGAACTCAACGCCCTTGAGGCCCTCTTCGATCATCCGGTTCACGGCGTTGACGCCGCCCCCACCGATGCCGACGACCTTGATGACCGCCAAGTAGTTTTGCGGTGCTGCCACGAGGAGGGCCCTTTCCGCTCGTTCCGCTACCGTGTGCCTGCCCACCTGCGTTTACTCTCAGTGGACCCGCTATCTGGTGAAAGCGGCCGTATCAACGGTCCACCGAAGCGCGCCCGAGGCGGCGGCCGGGGGCATTTACGCGATGTCCAGTGAGTTCAACCCTCACTCTCAACTTGAGATTTACAGTTGTGCTAGGCTGGCGGCTGATACGGACAGTAGGGTCGGCTGTAGCCAGGGTCAACTCGCCACGCGCGAAGCCTGCGGTCAAGTCGCTTTGGCGTGCCCTGGATCATTGCTTGGTTACCGCTACCCCCGGCGTGCTGACGTCGTAGACATGCGCGTGGGTCCGCATGAGCACGGCCAGTTCGGCAGACTTCTGGCCCGCATCCCCGGGCTGGCCCCAATCGATGATCGTGCCATCGGCCAGGCCCACACTCACTCCCGCCGATGTCGCCGCGCTCAGCCAGCGCACCTGGCCCACGAGTGAGTGGGGCAGTTCCCCCAGCACCGCGGCCGCGGCACGCACCGCCGGATCGCCGGCCAGCCCGCCACGGCTTGCCGGGACAGTGAGCACAGGCAGCGGCGGGGCGCCGCGCGCCGAAGTCCGCACGGTCACCCCGTCGGCGTCGACCAGCCGGTAATGGCCCGGCCTGCCGACCGCGAACAGGGGCACCCGCGGCCGTACCGTGATCACGACGGTGGCGGGCCAGTCGCGGCTCACCACGACGGATGCGACCTGCGAGATGTGCTCGACCCGCTGCCGCACCGCGGCGGCATTCACCCCGATCATGGGCTCGCCCACCGATACCTTCGCCGCCGCCAGCACCCGGGAACGGGGAACCAGCCTGTCCGCGCCGACCACCTGCACGGACCGGACGATCAGGAAGCGAGAGCCCAGCAGCGCCCAGGCAACCCCCGCGACCAGGCCAATCACCGCGACGGCGAGGCTGATGGCGCGCCAGGGATGCCGGCTCCCACCTTCGGGCCGGCGTGCCTGCGGGTGGCCCGGTCCGGCCGGCGGCCGCCGCGCTCGCCCGGTAGCGGAAGCCCGTTCCCCACCGTCCGCGGCGACAGCCGCGCCGGCGCCGGGAGCGCGCCGCCCGCCAGCGGTCATCCGTGAGCCCCGGCCGGAGTCAGCATCTCCACGATCACCGGGCCGAGCGCGGTGATGTCCCCGGCACCCCTGGTCACCACCAGGTCCCCGGGGCCCGCCAGCGAGGCTGCGATGGCTGGCACTTTCGCGCGGTCCGGGATGAAGTGGCCACGTCCGCCGGGCACGGCGTCGGCGACCAGGGCGCCGGTCACCCCGGGCTCGGGGTCTTCCCGGGCAGCGTAGACATCCAGCACCACGGCTTCGTCGGCGAGTGCGAGCGCCGCCCCGAACTCGGCCGCGAACAGCCTGGTCCGGCTGAACAGGTGCGGCTGGAAGACCGCGACGACGCGGCCGCCGGGCCGGATCTCGCGGGCGGCGCGCAGGTCGGCGGCGATCTCAGCCGGATGGTGGGCATAGCTGTCCAGCACCAGCACCCCGCCCGCCTCCCCCTTGGGCTCCATCCGGCGCCGCACACCGCGATAGGCGGCCAGGCCGCCGGCAATCGCGCCGGCCGGAACCCCGAGTTCGAGCCCGGCTGCGTAGGCCGCCGCGGCATTGAGCGCGTTGTGGCGGCCGGGCACGGCCACGCTCAGGGACACCACAGCGGGGGTGCCGGGCGGTGCGGCCGGACCGGTGGTGACGTCCAGGCCGATGCGCATGCCATCGGGCCGCAGGCCGGTGATGCGGTAATCCGCCCCGGCAGCCGTCCCGTAGGTGCGGACCCGGACACCCCCGCGCTCGCTCACCAGTTCCGCGAGCGCCCGGGCGCCGGGGTCGTCGGCGCAGGCGATCAGCGTCCCACCCACCGTGATCCGGCCGGCGAAGGCCGCGAAGGTGGCCTCGATGGCCGCCAGGTCCGGGTAGTTGTCGAGGTGGTCGGCGTCCACGCTGGTGACGATGGCCAGCTGGGGAGCCAGCATGAGAAAGGACCCGTCGCTCTCATCCGCCTCCGCGACGAATATGTCCCCCGCCCCGTCGCCCGCCCCGACGCCGGTCTCGGTCAGGATGCCGCCGATCACGTAACCCGGATCGGCCCCGCTGTGCCGGAGCACGGTGGTGAGCATGCAGGTCGTCGTGGTTTTGCCGTGGGTGCCGGCCACCGCCACCCCGCGGCGGCCGAGCATCAGCGAGGCCAGCGCTGCCGCCCTGTGCAGCACCCGCAGCCCGCGGCGGCGCGCCTGGGCCAGTTCGGGGTTGTCCGGCCGGATCGCCGACGACACCACCACGGTGTCCGCGTCACCGACATGGGCGGCGGCGTGCCCCACCTGGACCCGGGCACCCGCCGTGGCCAGCGCTGCCAGCAGGCCGCCGGCCGCCGCGTCGCTGCCGGACACCGTCATGCCCCGGGCCAGCATGAGCTGGGCGATCCCGGACATGCCCGCCCCGCCGATCCCGATGAAGTGGACCCTGCCAAGATCGGCGAGCGGTACCGGGGCGACCGGCGGGACGAGTCCCATCTCAGCCGACCCGGCTGCCGGCCGAATGCCGCGCCCGCCTGCCCGGCCGCCTGCGGATGATCTTCAGCACTTCCGCAGCCATCCGGTCGTCGCTGTCCCGCACGCCCATGCTGGCCGAGGCCTCGGACATGGCGACCACCCGGTCGGGATCCAGCAGGATGGGCACGAGCACCCCCCGGATCCACTCCGGCGTCAGCTCCGCGTCATCCACGATCAGCCCGCCCCCGGCCGTCGCGATGGGCTCGGCGTTCAGCCGCTGTTCGCCGTTCCCGTGCGGAAGCGGCACGTAGACGGCGGGAAGCCCGACCGCGGTGAGTTCGGCGCACGTCATCGCGCCGCTCCGGCAGACGGCGAAGTCGGCCGCGGCATAAGCGAGGTCCATCCGGTCCACGAAAGGCACCGTGACGTATGGCGGGCCGCCCGGCGCGAGCCGGACCTCTTCCTCATTGCGTGGACCGAGGATGTGCAGCACCTGCACACCGGCTGCCCGGATGTCCTCCGCAGCGCCCAGGACTGCCCGGTTGACGGCACGGGAGCCCTGCGAGCCGCCGGTGACCAGCAGCACCGGCAGATCGGGGCGCAGCCCGAAATAGGCGCGGGACTCATCGGTCAGCGCGAGCCGGTCCAGCCGCGAGATCTCGGCGCGCAGCGGGATACCGATGTAGGTGGCGCCCGGAAGGCCGGTCTCCGGCTGGCCGCTGAACACGTGATCGGTGAACCGCGCGCCCAGCCGGTTGGCCAGGCCGGGCCGGACGTTCGCGTCGTGGACCACGATGGGCACGTGGCGCCGCCGGGCCGCCAGGTACGCCGGGGTGGCGACGTAGCCGCCGAAGCCGACCACGATCTGCGCCGCCACCTTGTCCAGCACGTCGCCGGCGGCGGCAACGGCACCGGCCAGCCGGCCCGGCACCGTGAGCAGCTTCGGGGTCAGTGAGCGCGGCAGCGGGACGGCCGGGATCAGCTCGAGTTCGTACCCGCGCAACGGCACCAGCCGCGTCTCCAGCCCACGCGCGGTCCCCAGGCAGATAATCGGAATGGCCGGGTCGGCACGCCGCAGGGCGTCCGCAAGGGCCAGGGCAGGCTCGATGTGGCCAGCGGTGCCGCCACCGGCGAGTACGACGCTCATCGCCAGCTCACTCCTCAATCACGCCGACGTTCCAGGCGCAGCCAGCTTAGGGCCCGCGGGGCCGATCCGTGTCCCGCTGCGGCAAGGGCGTCGGCCGCGCCCGGCTCCTGCCGGGCGAAAGCCATGAGCATGCCGAGTGTCACCATGGTCACCAGCAAAGATGACAGGCCGGAGGAGATGAGCGGCAGCGGGATCCCGGTGATGGGCAGCAGCCCGATCACCGCGCCGATGTTGACGAGCGCTTGGCCCACGATCCAGGCGACCGCTCCAGCGGCGGCCAGCCGGACGAAGGTGTCCTGCACCCGGCGGGCGATCCTGATGCCGGTGTAGGCGAGTACGCCGTACAGGAAGGCCACGCAGAGTGTGCCCACCAGCCCGAGTTCCTCGCCGAGGATAGCGAAGATGAAGTCGGTCGTGTCGTTGGGCACCCAACCCCATTTCGCCCGGCTGCCGCCGAGCCCGACCCCGAACCAGCCGCCCGACCCCAGCGCCCACTTGCCCTGGATGGACTGCTGGTTCGGGCCCACCGGGTTGGATGAGGGGTTGAGGAACAGCGCAAGCCGCTGGGATCGGTAGCCGGCCACCACGATCAGGATGAGCAGCACCAGGCCGATCATCGCCAGCATGCCGGCATACAGCCGCGCCGGGGTCCCGATCACCCACAGCAGCGCAAGGAAGATCAGCAGCAGGATGAACGTGGTGCCCAGGTCGTCGCCGAGCATCACCAGCATGGAGAGCACGGCCACGCCGGGCAGCAGCGGGATGAGCAGGTGACGCCAGTCCTTGAGCTGGCCCAGCTTCTCCTTGCGGGCGAGCAGGTCTGCGCCCCAGAGCAGGAAGGTGAGCTTGGCCAGTTCGGAGGGCTGCAGCACGAGCCCGTGGAAGGCGATCTCACGGGCCACCCCGCCGGAGCTGTAGCCGATCCCGGGGACGTGGGTGAGCAGCAGCGCCAGCACCGTGAGGATGACCAGCGGGTAGACCATGCGCCGGAAGAACGCCGATGAGCGCCGGGATATCACCCACATGCAGGCGACGCCGACCGCCACCCCGGCGGACTGGTGGAGGAACCCGGAGTACGGGGAGCCCCCCTGCGACAGCTGCTCCACCGAGGAGGTGGAAAGGACCATCAGCAGGCCCAGCGCGACCAGCAGGCTGGTGGTGCCGATGAGCAGATAGTACGAGGCCAGTGGCCGGGCGAGGGCGCTGCGCAGTCCGGTGGCCAGCCTGCGGGCGCCAGTCACCGGGTAACGGGGGGTCCGGCCGGCGGCCGTGCCGCGCGTGCGGGTGCCGCTCCCCCGGGCCGCCGCGGGCCCTGCGCCGCCGGCCGCCTGCCGTGGATCACTCGCGGCCACCGGCACGCTGGCTTGGTTCATACCGCAAGTCTTAGGGCTGAGCCGGCTCAATCCCGTGACATCAGGCGCGTGTCGCGCACGAACCTGGCGTCATCCGATCGGGCCGATGGCGGCGGCCGCAGTCAGGTCACCGCCCATTGCAGATAGAAGATGCACAGGCCGAGCGCCACGAACAGGCCGCAGATCAGCCAGAAGCGGATGACGATGGTGGTCTCCGCCCATCCCAGCCACTCGAAGTGGTGCTGCAGGGGCGCCATCCGGAACACCCGCCGCCCGGTCATCTTGAACGATCCGACCTGAATGATCACCGAGAGGGCGATGATGACGAACAGGCCGCCCAGGATGCCCAGCAGCAACGCGGTCTTGGTGCACACCGCCAGGCCGGCCAGCACTCCCCCGAGCGCGAGCGACCCGGTGTCGCCCATGAAGATTCTGGCTGGCGGCGCGTTCCACCACAGGAAGCCGAAGCAGGCGCCGAGCACCGCCGCGGCCACGACCGCGAGATCGAGCGGGTCACGCACCGCATAGCAGTGGGGGGCCTCGAAAGTGGTGCAGTCGTTGCGCACCTGCCAGTTCCCGATCAGCACGTACGCCGCCAGCACCAGGCATGCCGCTCCGGTCGCCAGCCCGTCGAGCCCATCGGTCAGGGTCACCGCGTTGGAGGTGCCCGCGATGAGGATGACGATCCACAGCAGGAACGGGACCAGTCCCAGCGTCGGCCCGAAGTCACGCAGGAAGGACAGGCGCGCGCTGGCCGGGGTGATGTCGTAGCCGTCGGCGAACTGCGGCTGGATCACCAGCAGGGCGAAGATGGCGCCGACGACGGCCTGCCCCGCCAGCTTCGCGCCACTGCGCAAGCCGAGACTGCGCTGCTTGTAGATCTTGATGAAGTCGTCAATGAAGCCGACCACGCCAAGGCTCACCATGAGCCCCATCACCAGCAGCCCCGAGATGGAAGGCTGCTGGAGGGTGGCGAAGTTCCCGACGAAATAGCCGGTCACCGAGGCGATGACGATCACCGTCCCGCCCATGGTGGGCGTGCCCCGCTTGGTGGCGTGGCCAGCCGGGCCTTCCTCGCGGATCGCCTGCCCGTAACCGCGGCGCGTGAACACCCGGATCGCCAGTGGGGTGCCGAACAGGGCCAGGATCAGCGAGACCCCACCCGCGACAAGGATCGTCTTCACTGCCCGGCCTCTCCCGTCAGCGCGAGCGCGACCCGCTCAAGCCCGGCCGACCGCGATGCCTTCACCAGCACCACGTCGCCGGGTTCGAGCCGCTCGCGCAGCGCCGCCAGCGCCCCGGGCACATCGGGAACCGGCAATGGCTCGCCCCGCCAGCCAGCCTCGCGGGCAGCACCGGCCAGCACGGCGGCGGCTTCCTCCCCGACCACGACCAGCCCGGCGACTCCGGCCCGGGCGGCCAGCCTGCCCACCTCCTCATGGTGATGACGGGACTCGCCGCCGAGTTCGTGCATCGGGCCCAGCACCGCGAATGACCGCCGCCCCCGGGCCATCACCGCCAGCGCGGAGATGGCCGCCGCCATCGCCTCGGGGTTGGCGTTGTAGGCGTCGTTGATCACCGTCACTCCGTCCGGCCGGTCCCGCACGTCCATCCGCCATTTGCTGCGCGGCAGGGCAGCCGACAGGCCCGCCGCGGCCCGGCCCACGTCCATGCCCAGTTCGCGGGCCAGTGCCGCCGCCGCCAAGGCGTTACTGACGTTGTGTTCCCCCACCAGCCGCAGCCGCACCCGGGCGCTTCCCTCCGGGAACGCCAGCGTGAACGAGGGCCGGCCCATCTCATCGAGGCGGACATCCAGCGCGCGGACCTGGGCCGCTCCGGCCCGGCCGAACGTCACCACCCGCGCGCTTGTCACCGCCGCCATCGCCAGGACCCGCGGATCATCGGCGTTGAGCAGGGCGACACCGCCGGGCGGCAGCGCGTGCGGCAGCTCCGCCTTGGCACGGGCGACCTGATCCACGCCGCCGAACTCGCCGGCATGTGCGTGGCCCACACACAGCACGGCGCCGATGGCCGGCGGCGCGACCTCGCACAGTCGCGCGATATGCCCGGGTCCGCGTGCCGACAGTTCCAGCACCAGGTAACGGGTGGCGCTGTCGGCCCGCAGCACGGTCAGCGGATGCCCGATCTCGTTGTTGAACGACTCCGGGGGCGCGACGGTGGGCCCGAGATCCTCGGCCAGCTGCGCCGTCAGGTCCTTGGTGGTGGTCTTGCCGGACGACCCGGTGATGCCGGCGATGACCAGGCCCGGCAAGCGGTCCACGACCGCCCTGGCGAGCGCGGCCATCGCGGCGGGCACATCGCCAACGACCAGCGCGGGCACTCCCACGGGTCGGCTTGCCAGCACTGCCACGGCACCGGCCGCCATCGCCGCGTCCGCGAACAGGTGGCCGTCCGCCCGCTCCCCCGCCAGCGCGCAGAACAGCGCGCCGGGGGTGACGTGGCGGGAGTCGATGACCACCGGGCCGGTCACCCGCGCGGCAGGGTCACACACCTGGTCGAGCTCCGCACCCGTGATGCCGGCGATGGCCGCCAGCGGCAGTGGTATCACGGCTGCGCCTCCCAGCGGGCGCGATCTCCCTGATCGCGCTCACCCGCGGCCCGACTCCCATCACCGGGCGCCAGCCGGTCGGGGGCGCTGTCCCCGGGCTGGTGGCGGCGGATGGCGGCCCGGGCCACCTCCCGGTCGTCGAAAGGCACCACGGCACCGCCGACGTACTGGCCGGTTTCATGCCCTTTGCCCGCTATCACGACGACGTCTCCCTTGCCGGCCATGGCCACCGCCAGATCGATCGCGGCCGCCCGGTCCGGCTCGACGATGACCCGCGCCCGCTCCTGCTGGCCGACCGAGATCGCCCCGCCCAGCATCTCGCCAAGTATCGCCAGCGGATCCTCCGACCTTGGGTTGTCGCTGGTGAGAATGGCGAGGTCGGCAAGTCGCGCGGCGGCGGCCCCCATCAGTGGCCGTTTGGCCCTGTCGCGGTCGCCACCACAGCCCAGCACGATGGACAGACAGCCGCTGGTGACCGGGCGCAGCGCCGTCAGGACGGCTTCGACCGCACCCGGTTTGTGAGAGTAGTCCACCAGCACCGTGAAATCCTGGCCCGCTTCCACTCGCTCCAGCCGGCCGGGCACCCCCGGGCAGGCGGCGACGCCCGCGACCGCGGTGCCGAGGTGGACACCCGCCTCCACCAGTGCCACGACCGCGGCCAGGCCGTTCGCCACGTTGTAGGCGCCCGGCAGGACAAGGGATGCGTCGGCCTCCACCCCGCCCGGGCCGACGATCCGGAACGCGCTGCCATCAGACCCCGAGCGCACGTCGGCCGCCCGCCAGTCCGCCGACGGGTCGCCCGCCGCCGAGTAGGTGGTGATGGGTATCCGCGCCTGCGCAGATAGGCGGCGGCCATAGGCGTCGTCGATGTTCACCACCCCGACCCGCGCGAATTCCGGCGTGAACAGCGCGGCCTTGGCAGTGAAGTACTCCTCCATGGATGCGTGGAAGTCCAGGTGGTCCTGCGACAGGTTGGTGAAGACAGCGACGTCGAAGGCGGAGCCGGCGACCCGTCCCTGGGCCAGCGCGTGGCTGGACACCTCCATCGCGGCGGCCGTCACACCGTGCTCGGCCATCACCGCGAACAGCGCCTGCAACTGCGGTGCCTCGGGAGTGGTCATACTGCTCGGCACCGTCTGTCCCGCGATCCTCGTCTCCACCCCGCCCGAAACGCCGGTGGTGTGCCCGGCGCGGCGCAGGCCGGATTCGAGCAGGTAGGTGGTGGTGGTCTTGCCGCTGGTGCCCGTCACTCCGATCAGCAGCAGCCCGGCCGTGGGGTACCCGTACACCCAGGCGGCAACTTCGCCCAGCCGCGCCCGGGCGTCGCCGACCACGAACACCGGCAGCCCGCACTCCCGGGCCAGGTCCCGCCCCGCCCGGTCGGTCAGCACGGCGACCGCCCCCGCGGCCGCCGCGGGCACGCAGAACTCGGCGCCATGGTGCTCGCGGCCGGGCAGCGCCGCGTACAGGTCGCCTGGCATGAGAACGCGTGAGTCGTTCGCGATCCCCGTGACCAGCGGGCCAGCCAGCGGGCCGAACGGGTCGCCGGCCCCGGGCGCCGCGCCTAGCAAGCTGACCAGGCCGGCCAGTGGCCGGCCTGGGACGTGATGGGGACGCGGTTGCGCGGACACGGGCGAAGGCTACCGCTGATCACGGCACCGTGAGTGGCACGATGGGGCGCTTGCCGCCGTCCGGCGGAATCTTCAACGTCTGCAACGCGAAGCGCATGACCTGATAGAAAACGGGCCCCGCCACGGCGTTGCCGTAATAGCCGCCGCGGGTCGGGTTCTGGATGTTGACCGCGACCACCACCTGCGGGTCGCTGGCCGGTGCCATGCCAATGTAACTCGATCCGTAGACGCACTGGCAGGCACCCTCCTGGGCGGTCCCGGTCTTGGAAGCGACCGAGTAGCCGGGGATCTCGCCCCACGGCTGCGCCGCTAGAGTCGCGTCGAGGTAGGGCACCTGCTGGAGCATCCGGATGATCGAGCGTGCCGTGGCCGGCTGGATGACGCGCTGGCGATGGGGGGCGGGAGCGGGATGGAAGTGCCCGCCGGGCCCGGTCGTCCCCGCCACGATGGACGGGCTGACCCGCACCCCACCGTTCGCGATCGTCGCGTACACGCTCGCCATCTGCACGGCGTTGACGGAAAGCCCCTGGCCGAACGCCTGCACATCCCGCTCGGTGCGCCATTTTCCGGCTGGCCAGACGGTTCCGCTGGTCGCGTCCGGCAGCGGCAGGCCGGTCGGCTGGCCAAGCCCGAAATTCATCAGGTAGTCATGCTGGAGTTGCGGGCTGATGGTGTGCGCGACCTGCACCATGCCGACATTGCTGGAATGAGCCAGGATCCCGGCGAGGGTGAGCCGCTCGACGGGATGGTAGTCGGCGTCGTGGAAGGTGAAGCCGTCCATGGTGAGCTGGTACGGCACCGTGTACGGGCTGAGCGGCGTCTGGCCGCCATGTTCGAGCGCGGCCGCCACGGTGATGACCTTCGCGGTGCTGCCCGGCGGGAACTCGTCGGCGACCGGCACGTCCACGGTGGAGGCCAGGCTGGTGACGTGCGAGGGATCGAAGTTGGGCGCCTGGGCGAGTGCGAGGATCCGCCCCGTGGCGGGCTGTATCACCACGACGCTGCAGTTGGACGCCTTGAACGTGCGGATGTCCGCGGCGCAGGCCTGCTGTGCCTTCCATTGCAGGGCGGACAGGATGGTGAGCCGGACGTTTCCGCCGGGGATCACGGGCCGGACCCGGTCCATCGCCAGCGGGATCGGCTGGCCGGTGGCGCCCGTCTCGACGTGCTGGACACCGTCACGGCCGGCCAGCAACCGGTTGAAAGACTCCTCGATTCCCGCTTCGCCGACCATGTCTCCGGCACCGTTGACATCGGTGAACCCGACCAGGTTGGAGGCCAGGTCGCCGTTGGGGTAGGCACGGGTGTAGGCCGGCTGGAGGTAGATGCCGCCGACGTTCAGGTGGTTCATCAGGTCGGCGATGCGCGTGCCGGTGGTGGCGGGCACCCCGGAGGCCAGCAGCACATATTGCGGATCGGTCGGGTGATTCAGCATGTGGTCGATGGTGGCCGCGCTCATGTGCAGCGGGCCCGCCAGGGCGGAGGCCACCTGCTGGCGCAGTGCCACCGTGGCAGCTCTGGTCGTCCCCTCGATCTGCGGCGGGTCCGCGGTCACCGTGTCGGTCTGGATGGTCATCGCCAGGACTGTTCCATCGGCCGTGGTGATCTCCCCGCGCTGGGCGGGGATCCGTATCCGCTGGATCCACAACCGCTGCGCATCAGCGCGGTAACTGGCCCAGTCGAGACCCTGCATCTGCACGAGCCTCACCGCGACCAGTGACAGAGCGAACCCCACACACAGCATGCCAAGCCGCAGGCGCCGGTACGGGTTGCTGCGGCTCAGCCCCGCGCGCCGGGCTGCGCCCGCCATCCCCGCCCGCGCCGAGCCACCGAACCTGCCCGACCGCGTGGCGGTGCGGTGGCCCGGCGGGATGCCACCGGGCGGGATGCCACCGGGCGGGATGCCACCGGGCGGGATGCCACCGGGCGGGATGCCACCGGGCGACCGGTCCCACTGACGCGGCCCCGGGCCGGCGTCGCGGGCACGTCCGCCGCCCGGCCCGCGCGGGCCGCGTGGGGCCGGCGGCCGGCTGGTCGGCTTAGGGCGGCCCCGGCTGTCCCGGGGACCGCGCCCGTCCCTCACGGCGTGTACCCCGGCACGGTGGGAATGCCGGGATTCTGGGCCGGCTCACTCTTGATCCGGCCGTCGCGCAGGTCCACGAAGTGCAGCAGGCCCGGGGAGACCATGCCCAGTTTGGCGGCCTTGGCGGCAAGTGCAGCGGGGGACTCCTCGTAGTCGATCTGCGCGCTCAGCTGCTGCTCCTGCTGGGTCAGGCTGATGTTGGCCTGCTGCAGATTGGTTATCTGGTAGGCGCCGGTGGCCAGGATCGTGTTGATCAGCAGCAGCGACAGCAGGCCACCGCCGAGCAGCCCCACCACCAGCATGATGAAGGTGGTGCGGGGAATAGGTGCGGCAGCGCTGCCTGGTGAGGCAGCGGGACGGGGCGAGGGACTGCGCCGCCCCAGCCCGCCGCCGGGACGGGGACCAGCGCCCGGCCGGGCCGAGGGGCGTCGGGGACCTGGCTGAACCCGCGGGGCAGCCCGGCGGGAAGCGGTCCGCTCGCCCGGGGCGGCGCGCCGCCGCTCGCTCCCGCCCGTCCCCGCGCCTTGCCGCTCGCCGGCGCCCGCACCGGGGCGGCGGCGCACCGCCGGCCTGGGTTCGGTGATCACCGGGCCGCTCACGATTGCGCCATCCTCGGCCGCCGTTGACCGCTCATGCCGCCTCCCCGAGCCGTTCCGCGGCCCGCAGGCGGACCGAGGCAGCCCGCGGATTCGCCGCGACCTCCGCCGGCGACGGCCGTTCCGCACCCCGCGTCAGCAGAGCGAACCGCGGCCGCGCCGCCGGCAATGGGACCGGCAGCCTGGCGGGCGTGGTGTCGGTGACCCGGGCCGCCAGCGCTCGCTTGACCGTCCTGTCCTCCAGTGAGTGGTAGGCGAGCACCGCGATCCGGCCGCCCTCGGCGAGTGAATCCAGGGCGGCGGGCAGCCCGCGGGCCAGGACCGCGAGTTCGTCGTTGACCTCGATGCGCAGAGCCTGGAACGTGCGCTTGGCCGGGTTGCCACCTCGGCGGCGGGCCGGCGCCGGGATCGATTCCGAGATGATCGCGCTGAGCTGGGCCGTCGAGGTCAGCGGAGCACGTGACCGGGCACGGACGACGGCTTCGGCGATGCGGCGGGCGAACCGCTCCTCCCCGTAGTCGCGCAGCACCTTCGCGAGCCGGGTCGCGGGATAGGTGTTCAGCACTTCAGCGGCTGTCAGCGGGTTACTCCGGTCCATCCGCATGTCGAGCGGGGCGTCATAGGAGTAGGCGAAACCGCGGCCGGGCTCGTCGAGTTGTGGCGAGGACACGCCGAGATCGAACAGGACACCCTGGACCGGGCCGACTCCCTCTCTCGCCAGCACTTCAGCGATCTGGTCGTAGACGGCATGGACGAGGCGGACACGGCCCGCGTATGGCGTCAGCAGGCGGCCCGAAACGGCGATCGCGTCGGAGTCGGCGTCGATCCCGATCAGCATCAGCCCCGGATGCGCGTCCAGCAGTGCCATGGCGTGCCCGGCGCGCCCGAGCGTGGCGTCCACCAGCACGGAATCAGGCGCAGCCAGCGCTGGCCCGAGCAGCGCGAGAACACGCTCGACCATGACCGGGACGTGGCCGGCCCATGGTTCGCTCATCGAACCCCCCTCTCGTGTGCCGCGCACCGGGCCGGGTCAGCAGTCGCGGTGCGCTAAGCGTGCGATGTGCCCGGCAGGCCCCACCCGCGCGGGTCAGGGGCGCTGGCATCGCCTGGCGCCGGGGAAGTGACGCCAGCCGATGCGATCGCCCCAGCGTGAGTGGGACCCTGCCGAGCACAGCGGCACCGGTGTACGGCACCGCTCACAGCACTCCGGGTAGCACCTCCTCCGACGCTGCCGAGAACGCGTCCTCCTGATCCGACAGGTAGGACTCCCATGCCTGCTCATCCCAGATCTCCAGCCGGGTGTTCGCGCCGATGACGACGCAATCGCGCTGGAGTGCCGCGTACTGGCGCAGGGCCGGCGGGATGGTGACCCTGCCCTGCTTGTCGGGCACGTCGTCGGAGGCGCTCGCGAAGAACACGCGGCTGTAGTCGCGGACCGCCTTGGCTGTGACCGGGGCGGCCCGCAACGCCTGTGTGATGCGCTCGAACTCCGCAGCCGGGAAGACGTACAGGCACCGCTCCTGGCCCTTGGTGATCACCACACCTCCAGCAAGGTCTTCGCGGTACTTGGCGGGCAGAAAGAGCCGGCCTTTGTCGTCGAGTCGTGGCGAATGAGTGCCCAGAAACACCGGCACTCACCTCCACCCCGCGTCACGGCGCCCCCGGCCTGCGGCTTCCTGGCCCCACTGCGCCCCACTGTACTCCACAATCCCCCACCGTCAATGTATGGTGCTCCACTGCGGCCCCACCGGGCAGTGGTTATTTGGCCAGCACGGGCAGCCTGGCGAGGTCCCTGGCACTGCGCACCGGCCAGCGCCGGGGCGACGGGCGCACCCGCGACGGGAAAAACGGCCGGAAACGGGAAAGTTACGAGCGAGATTCGAATGCCACGTGGGCATCGCGCGCCCAGGCGTCTGGACGTACTGTCGGTACGCACGCAAAAGCCGGCGGCGCGTGCTTTCCGCCCACCGGGGGGTGCCGGTGAGCGTTTGACGACGAGGAGGACGAGTGGTCCTGGACACCGGTAAAGGCACCGGGCGTACTCTGGACGATCTGGTGAAGTCCGCGCACCGGGTCGGCAGCGCCGTTGAAACGGTCATCGAGGGCAAGGCCCAAGCTGTCCGAGTCGCCCTGACCGTGTTGCTCGCGGAAGGGCACCTGCTCATCGAAGACGTGCCGGGCGTGGGCAAGACGATGCTGGCAAAGACCCTTGCGCGCTCCACCGACTGCACCGTGCGGCGCATCCAGTTCACGCCCGACCTGCTGCCCAGCGACATCACCGGGGTCAGCGCCTATAACCAGGAGCGGCGGGAGTTCGAGTTCAAGCCCGGGCCGATATTCGCCAACATCGTAGTGGGGGACGAGATCAACCGCGCCTCCCCCAAGACCCAGTCAGCGTTGCTGGAATGCATGGAGGAACGGCAGGTTACGGTCGATGGGCAGACATATCCGCTGGCCCCGCCGTTCATGGTCATTGCCACCCAGAATCCCATCGAGATGGAAGGCACCTACCCGCTGCCCGAGGCACAGCGCGACCGCTTCACCGCCCGCATCTCCATGGGCTATCCCAGCGGGGAAGCCGAACTCGCCATGATGGACTCGCACGGCTCGTTTTCGCCGCTGGAAGCGCTGGAACCGGTGGCGAGCGCTGCGGACATGCAGGAACTGATCGCCGCCGTCCGCAAGGTCCATGTGGCCGCGCCACTGAAGGAATACGTGATCAGTCTGGTGACCGCCACCCGAACGTCGCCGGAACTCCGGCTCGGCGCATCTCCCCGGGCAACCTTGCACCTGCTGCGGGCGAGCAGGGCCTGGGCGGCACTCGACGGCCGGGATTTCGTGATCCCCGATGACGTGCAGTCGCTGGCCATGCCGGTGCTCGCCCACCGGCTCCTGCCCAGCACCGAGGCCCTCGGCGCGCGGCGACTGCCCGAGCAGGTGCTGCCGGCCATCGTGGAGCGGGTGCCATTGCCGACGCTGCGCTGAGGGCCGCTGGCGGCAGCCATGGCCGCCACGTAGGTTAGGTAGAAGCCTGGAGGGAAAGGCGCCGGATGCGATCCATTTTCGCGGGATTCACCACCCGGGGCAGGGCGTTCCTGGCCTCGGGCCTCGCCACCGCGGTGCTCGGGCTGATCCTGGGCCAGCGCGATCTGCTCAGCGTGGGGGCCGTGCTCATCGTGCTGCCGCTGCTGGCGGCGGCGGCCGCGAACCGCAGCCGGTCCCGGATCCGCTGCACCCGCGAGATCGTGCCCAGCCGGGTACCGACGAGCCAGTCCGCGGTCGTGACTGTCCGGCTGGACAATGTCTCGAAGGTGCCGACCGGGCTGCTGCTGGCCGAGGACTCGGTGCCCTTCGCGCTAGCGGCCAGGCCCCGCTTCGTACTCGACCGGATCGAGCCGGTCGGCAGCCGCAAGTTCAGCTACCAACTGCGGTCAGACCACCGCGGCAAGTTCCTTATCGGCCCGCTGCACATCCGGGTGGCTGATGTCTTCGGGCTGGTCCGGCTCGGGACCGCGGGTGCTTCGCCCGGGACACTGCTGGTCACGCCGCTGATCACGAATCTGCCGCGGACAGCGCTCGCGGGGTCGTGGCTGGGGGCAGGCGGCACCCGGGCCAGCCTGACCGCCTCGGCTGGCGATGACGATGTAGTGCCCCGGCCATACCGCGAGGGAGACGAACTCCGGCGGGTTCACTGGCGATCCACCGCGCGGCACGGGGAACTCATGGTGCGGCGGGAAGAGCAGCACTGGCGCAACCGGACCGTGCTCTTCCTCGACACGCGCGCCAATGCCCATGCGGGCCGCGGGCTTTCCTCCTCCTTCGAGTTCGCCGTCAGCGCCACCGCCTCGATCGGGGTCCACCTGGCCCGCGAGGGGATCGACGGGCAGTTCCTGACCGACTCCGGCCCGGTGCAAGCACCAGGCTCGTTCGAGGACACCCTGCTCGACAGCCTCGCGACCATCCGGACCTCACGGAACGAGGGCCTGGCGGTCGGCCTCAGCCAGATCCCCCGTGGTGATAGCGGGCTGCTGATCGCGATCGTCGGCTACCTGTCTGCCGCGCACGCGCAGCAACTTGCCGCCGCGCGGCGCGACGCGCCCGGTATGGCCCTCCTGCTGAGCGTGGGGACCTGGGTCCCGGGCCGGGAATCTCAGCAGTCCACGGCCGGGACCGACGTCGCCGCGGGAATCCTGGCCGCGGCCGGCTGGCGGGTCACCACGGTCACGGCCACCACCCCATTGACCACCGCCTGGGAGAAGCTCACCAGTCAGGTGGGACCGGTCACCAGGGGGATTCGGCCGCCGGTCACGGTGGGTCCGGCGACATGAACTTCCGGCTCACCATCGCGTCCGCGCTCGCGACCACCGCGGCGTCCTTCGCCCTGATCCCGGTTGTCCAGGGCGGCGGATGGTGGTGGGCCGGTCTCGGGGCGACCCTGGTCGCGGCCCTCGTCGGCACGCTGACCAGGGTGCGGAAGATCCCGGCGGTGCTGTGCCTGCTGGCGGGCCTGGTGGCGGAATGCCTCTACCTGAACGCTCTCTTCGCCGGGTCCCAATCGTGGCGCGGTTTCATTCCGACCGGCAGGTCGCTGCGCGCGGTGGGGGTCCTCATCCGGGGGGCAACCACCGAGATGGCGAAGTACGCGCCACCTGTCCAGGCCAGGCTGGGGATGTCCCTGGTGATCGCTGCGGGCATCGCGGTAACAGCCGTCGTCACCGATCTGATCGCCGTCCGGTTGCAGCGCCCAGCACTGGCCGGCCTGCCACTGCTGGTCCTGTTCTGTGTGCCGCTGACCACATCCGCGGACACCCATGGCTTCGGCTCCGCATTCGTCTTCTGCCTGGCCATGGCCGGCTACCTCACCCTGCTCGCGGCGGATGGCAAAAGCCGGCTCCGGGTCTGGGGCCAGATCGTCAGGCGGTATGACTACGACGATGATGAGGCACCGCCGCCCGACACCCGGCTGATCGGCGCGGCGGGACGCAGGCTGGGCTTCACCGCGGTGATCCTGGCGGTCTGCGTTCCGCTGCTGCTGCCGGGACTGCGGCACCACCCCCTGTTCGGCAACAGCGGGACCGGGCACGGCGGCAGTGCGCCACTCAGCCTGCCCGAGCCTCTGGTACAGCTCAACAGGCAATTGCGCGCCCACAGCCCACAGACGGTGCTGACATACCACAGCACCGCCCAACTGCCTCCGTATCTGCAGGTATACGTGCTGGGCAGGCTCGGGACCGCCACCTGGTCCCTGGCACCGCCGGGCCGGACCGTGCCGCTGGGGTCTGGCCCGCTCCCGCCAGTGCCGGGCCTGCGCACGGGGAGCAAAGCTGTCACGGTGCTCGAAACCATCAGCCTGGGGTCAACGCTGACCAGTGCGCCGCAGACGCTCGCCTACCTGCCACTGCCTTATCCCTCGCGCACCATCCAGGTCAACGGAGACTGGCGGGTCGATGACAACACTCTCACCGCGGTCACCGTGGGCACGCGCCTGGCCGGGCTCCAGTACTCCGTGAGCAGCCTCGCCCTTGATCCCTCGCAGGCGACCCTTAACCAGGTGACCGGACCCACCGCGGCGGTGGCGGGCTATCTCGAATACCCCCAGGCGTTTGCGTCACTACGGCGACTCGCCCGCCACATCACCGTCGGCGCGCCCACGCCCTATGACAAGGCCGTGGCGCTGCAGAACTGGTTCCGCAAGCCCGGAAACTTCACCTACACGCTGAAGGTGTCGCCATCCCAGACGCCGGACGCCCTGATCAACTTCCTGACCAAGAGTAAGAAGGGCTACTGCCAGCAGTTCGCCTTCGGGATGGCCGTGCTCGCCCGGCTGCTGAACATCCCCTCACGGGTCGTGGTCGGCTATACCCAGGGCAGCCCGATCGGGCACGGGAACTGGCGCGTTACCACGAGTGATGCCCACGCCTGGCCGGAACTGTACTTCCAGGGGGCCGGCTGGCTGCGGTTCGAGCCCACGCCGTCGGCGTCCCCCGGTCATCCGGGACAGGCCACCGCGGTCCCTCCCATCTACACGGCGCCGAAGTCCGGCAACGTCAGCAGAAACGGGCGGCACGCCTCGCACTCTCCCTCGCCCGAGCCGACCGGGCAGGCCGGGCGCAGGGGGCCGAACAAGGGCAACCTGGACAAGCTGAGGCATCTGTCGGTGCCGCAGTCCGGTGGCGGTGCGGTACGCCAGCACCACCAGAGCCGGCCGCCAGTCGGCCCGATCGCCCTGGTGGTGCTGGGCCTGCTAGTGGTGACACCTGGCGCGGCCCGGCCGATCACCAGGCGCGTGCGATGGCTGCGTGCCTCGGGCGATGCCGAGCGCGCGCACGCTGCCTGGCTCGGCCTGCGTGATGATCTGGCTGACCACCGGATCGGCAGCCGACCGAGCGAAACCCCGCGCGCGCTGGCCGGCCGGCTGCGCGTGGATCTGCATCTGACGCCCATCGAAGGGGATGCCCTGGACCGGATCGTGCATGCCGAGGAGCGTGCCGGCTACGCCCCTTCGGCGGCCGACTCGGCGCTGCTGCACGATGACGTGCGAATGCTGCGCTCCGCGATGGCCCGGGCCTGCCCGATTCTGGACCGGGCGGCCGCGGTATTCGCGCCGGCATCGGTCCTGTTGCCGGCGCGCCGGGGGATGTCCGCCGCGTTCGATGCGTTCGATGCGTTCGGCCGGATCGACCTGCTGGGCGCGCGATTGCGCGCGAAGGTCCGTCGGCGCTCACCAGGCCTGTCCACCCGCACGTGAACTGTCCCGCAGGTAAGCCCCGCAAGCCAGATGTGACCCAATCGGGCCAGCCCTGACAAGCCAGCGGGACTCCAAGCCAGGCGGAACTCTTACAAGCCGCCCTCCTGGCGGCGCCGCCACCGTTCTTCAAGCCGCTCCATAAAGTTCTGGCGAGCTACGCGGGAACGCCGGGAGCGGACCGAAGCACGTCCACGAGGCCCTCGTACTCCCCCCTGGCCGCGCGCCCCGGTGCTCCGCCTGTCGCCGTGCGCACGGCCCGTCAGCGCGCCTCCCATATGCCGCCAGCTCGTCAGTGCCCACATAGCGCAAGCCAGCATCACCACGAATCCGCCGACTGCGGTCGGGATGATCTGCGACACCACCCCGCCCAGCAGCAGCCCAACGCCGACCAGGAATCCGATCCCGGCTGCCAAGATGCGGCGCCGGTAGTGAATCCGGGGATCGTGTGAGCGCACTGACTGCGCAAGTTTCGGGTACTCGGCATAGAGCGCTTGCTCGATCTGCTCGAGCTGGCGCTGCTCGTGCTCAAAAAGCGGCACAACGCCTCCCAGGAACCTCACGCGGCACGGACAGCACGGCACACGTCCGCTGCACTTTCCACAATACGAGGGGGACGTGGTCCCGGGAAAGAGTAGCGGGATCGTAAAGGGGTGCTGGTCCGGGCGCGTGCGCGCGGTTGGGCGCCATGTTACTCATGAGGCTCCACCAGCGCCGCCCGCCGGACCGCGTCCGGCCCGAACCGGCCGGCGATCCGGTCCACCGCCCGCTCCGCCTGCTGCCACGACGGAGCGGGTTCACCCAGGCTGAGTTGCACCCCCGCAGTCGCGACCGGCGTGAGCCCCGTCACCCGGACCCCCACCAGGCGCAGCCGGGCGCGCCGGTCGAGCCCCGAACCCGTGTACAGCGCGCACGCGGTCTCATAGATGACACTGGTCACTTCGGTCGGCTCCCGCAAGGTGCGGGATCGCGTGATCGTCCGGAAGTTCGCGAGCCGGAGCTTGACCACCACAGTGCGGGCAACACAGCCGCTCGCCCGCAGCGAGCGGGCGGTCCGGCCCGCGAGCCGCAACAGTTCGCGGCGGATCACTTCGGGATCGTCGACGTCGGCTGCGAAGGTCTCTTCTGCCCCAACGCTCTTCTCCGGGACGGCGGCCACGACCGGCCGCTCATCACGGCCCCACGCCAGGGCCGCGAGATGGGATCCGGCGGCTTGGCCGAGTTCCCGCTGCAATGTCGCCACCGGAGTCTGCGCGATATCGCCCACGGTCCGCAGGCCGAGACGGGCGAGTTCCTCCCCGGTCCGCTCCCCTACGCCCCACAGCGCCCCGACCGGCAGGGGGTGGAGGAAGTCGAGCACACGGTCGGCCGGCACGACAAGCAACCCATCCGGCTTGCAGTGCGCGGACGCCAGCTTGGCGACGAACTTGCTGGGGGCGACACCCACCGAACAGGTGATCCCCTGCTGCTCCGCGATCGTCGCCCGGATCACCGCGGCGATCCGGGCGGGCCGGCCGAGCCGACGGACCGATCCCGAGACGTCGAGGAACGCCTCATCCAGGGACAGCGGCTCCACCTGGGGAGTCACGGCCCGGAAGACAGCCATCACTTCCGCCGAGACCCTGCCGTACACCTCGTGCCGTGGTGCGATGAAGTCGGCCTGCGGGCAGATCCGCCGGGCTCTGGTAATGGGCATGGCGGAGCGGATGCCAAGCGCCCGCGCCTCGTAGGAAGCCGAAAGCACGACGCCCCTGCTGCCGGACGCCCCGACGATCACCGGCCGTCCGGCCAGGGCGGGACGGTCGCGGATCTCCACGCTGGCATAGAAGGCGTCCATGTCCGCATGCAGGATCGGGCACCCACTGTCGTCACCGCCGGGTCCTCCAGCGGGGCCGGGTCCTCCAGCGGGGCCGGGTCCTCCAGCAGGGCCGGGTCCTCCAGCAGGAACGGATCCTCCAGCAGGAACGGATCCTCCAGCAGGAACGGATCCCCCTGCAAGCCCGGGATGGCCGGCAGCCGGGGGCCGGGCTGTGCTCATCACCGGCGCCCTACCCTCGTGCCCGGCCGGCAGCGGCAGCTCACCGGTACCCCAGCAGATGGAACGCGGTGGCGAAGTCATGGAATGCAGGATGCGCGGATGCCGCCTCTTCCAGTGCGGCCAGTGCCGATGCCGCTCCGGGGTCGGAATCGGCGACCACACCGGGAACGATGTCCGCGAAAACACGTACGCCATGCGCGCGACCAGGCCGCAGGCCCGCCTCGGTGAGCAGGCCGGCCACTGCTGCCACGGTGAACCGCCGGGTGCCCGTCCCCCTGCCGTCCCGGCCGGAGCGAACCGCCCCGCCCGGCGCCCGTGCCTCCCCCGTCTCCGCCTGTGTGCCTTCCGTGCCCGACCACGCCTCCCCCGCACCCTGCGGCAGCGCAAGAGCCGACATCAGGAGGAGAGCTTCATCGAACCGGCCGGCCAGCGCGCGGTGGATGACGGCCGCGACCGCACTCGCCGCGACGACGCTCACAGCCCCGCCGGGCCGCAGCACCCCGGCGATAGCGTTCAGCGCCGCCAACGGCGATTCGACGTACTCCAGCACGCTGTGGCAGAGCACCAGATCCGCACTTTGCTCCCCCACTAGGGTGGCCAGGTCCGCGGCGTCTCCCTGGACCGCGCGGACAGGCACCCCGCGCTCGGCCGCGCGGCGCTGTGCAGCCGCCAGCGAGTCAGGGCTCGGGTCGACCACGGTGACCGCATGACCCTCACCGGCCAGTGGGACCGCGAATCCGCCAGTGCCGCCGCCGGCATCCACAATGTCGAGCCGGTCCCGGCCGGTGGCGGCGATCAGCGCCGAGACGACAGTGCCGACAGCGTCACGGATGACCGCCGTACGGGCGTCGTCATACCGGCTCCCCGGCTGGCCCGCCGAGCGGCCAACGGCGTGCCCGGCCCGCTCCGCGATCGGTTCCCCGCTGTGAGCGCCAACGTCGGCAACGCCACCGGCTCCCCGGCCGGTCGGCCGCCCCTCAGCTCCCACTCACGCCTCCTCGACCCGCGTGCGCTCCAATCTAGCCCCGCCCGCCGACAGCCCGGCCCGGCCGGCGGATCGCCATCCGGCCGCGGTTCCGGCCCGCTCCGGTCGGTGAGCCTGCCCCCGCCCAGCGGTTCCGGCCCGCTCCGGTCGGTGAGCCTGCCCCCCCGCCCAGCAGTTCCGGCCCGCTCCCGTCGGCGATTCCCACCCCCTTCCGGCCACCGATTCTGACCGGCCCCACCCCCGGGAGCACTCACTCGTCACACCAGCATCATGGCTCTGACCTGCGCGAATTATCTAGTTTCGGGGGACGTGCGTGGCAGCGCCCCATAAGCTCGCGGCCATGCGTGAGCACCTGGAACTCCCCCGCCCGATGCTGCTGGCCCGCACAGTCGTATGGAATCTGCTCGAATCAGCGGGTCTTCCGCTCGGCGCGCTGGCCCTTGGCGCCTGGCTCTACGGGCGAGACGCCGGGCTCATCGCTGGCCTGGCCGCAACCTGGCTCACCGTTCTGGTCCGCAAGGGCGCCACAGGGCAGGTACCGAGCCTGCTGATGATCAGCGCCTTGGTCCTCACGGTGCAGACCGGGATCGCTGTCAGCACCGGCCAACTCTGGCTCTACCTGCTCCAGTTCCCGCTCGCGGACCTCGCCATGAGCGTGCTGTTCGCCCACAGCGCCCGCAGTGCGAGCCCACTGGTCGGGCGCTTGGCGGCGGAGGTCGTCGCGCTCCGCCAGCCTTCCGGTCATCATCCCGGCCTGCACCGGTTCTTCCAGGGCGCCACCTGGCTCTGGGCCGGGATCTTCTTCATCCTGACCGTCTGCCTGGCGGTGATGATGGTCACCGAGCCAACGGCCGCCTTCGTGACACTCTCCACCGTCGCAACGGTCGGCCTCGTCCTCGCCGGGATCGCCGTTTCCACCCTGTGGTTCCGCTCGGTGCTGCGCCGGTCCGGCCTGGGATTGCGCTTCGCGTCAAGCTGACGGCCGGCATCTTCGCCCTCGCAAGGCCTCGCCTGTCCCCCACCCAGCTGGCGTTCATGCATGCCTGCCCGGGCCACCCGCCACACGATGATGATGGCTCCTGGCAAGCCGGCGCCGGCGCCCGAACTCGCCGTGTGGACCGCTGCCAATCAGCAGAACATGCCCGGCCAGTTCCTGAACCTGCTGCGGCCCTGACCGCGGGGAACCAGGCGGCACCGCTGGCGGGGAACCGACCGGGCGCCCCGGCAGCGATCGCCGCTGGGACGCCGGCTACAGGGTAAGCGTGGGTTTGAGGTTGAGCAGCCTGGCCAGCAACCCGTTCACGAACGCGGGCGAGGCGTCGGTGGACAGGTCGCGGGCAAGCTGGACCGCTTCGTCGATGGCCACCGCATCGGGAATCTCTGGCGCCCAGAGCAGTTCGTACGCGCCGATCCGGAGAATATTGCGGTCCACCGCGGGCATCCGGTCCAGCGCCCAGCCCCGTGCGTGGGTGGCCAGCAGTTCATCGATCCGGCCGGCGTGCGCCTGCACGCCCCGCACCAGGTCCGCCGCATACTGCGGCAGCGGCGGGCTCTCGTCGCGGGCTCGTTCGGCGAGCACGTCGAGGACGGGCATGCGGCGGATCTCGGCTTCGAACAGCACGTCGAGCGCCCGCTTGCGGGCCTTGCTACGAGCGGGCATCGGGTCCTGTCACGCCCGGCCGAGGTAATCACCAGTGCGGGTGTCGACCCTGACCCGCTCACCGGTCGTGATGAACAGCGGCACTTGGATCTGGGCACCCGTCTCCAGCGTGGCGGGCTTGGTGCCGCCGGTGGACCGGTCTCCCTGCAGGCCAGGGTCGGTCTGGCGGACGGCCAGTTCGACAGCCGCAGGCAGTTCCACATACAGGGGCACGTTGTCGTTGAAGGCAACCACGGCTGTCTGCTCTTCCAGCAGGTAGTCCGCGGCGCTCCCGACCACGGAGGCCGGGATGCGCGGCTGGTCGTAATCCTGGGTATCCATGAACACGAAGTCGTCGCCCTCACGGTAGAGGTACTGCATCTCCCGTTTGTCGACGTTGGCGACCTCAACCTTGACACCGGCGTTGAAGGTCCGGTCCACGACCTTCCCCGACATCACGTTCTTGAGCTTGGTGCGCACGAACGCACCGCCCTTGCCGGGCTTGACGTGCTGGAACTCGACAACGGACCACAGTTGCCCGTCGAGGTTCAGCGTTATGCCATTCTTCAGGTCGTTCGTGGTGGCCACGTCTGTCGTCTCTCCTGGCTCGCGCGGGCCGCCTCAGTCGAGGACGAGCAACTCCGCAGGGGTCGAGGTCCTGGTCATGGTGAGCACATCACGCGGTGCCGACGAGCCGGAGCGGACAACCAGCGTGTCCTCGATCCTGACGCCGCCCCGGCCGGGCAGGTAAACCCCCGGCTCAACGGTAATGGGAACCCGGTCCGCAAGCTTACCCGGCCTGCCAGGCCCCAGCATCGGCGCTTCATGGATGTCCAGCCCCACGCCGTGACCGAGCCCATGCCCGAAGTGCTCGACGTGCCCAGCGGCGGCGATGAGGTCACGGGCCGCCATGTCCACGTCGCCGAGCACCTCCCCCGGTACGGCCGCCTCGATCCCGGCGCGCTGCGCGGCGGCGACCAGGCCGTAGAGGTCCCGCTGCCACTGCGCAGGCGTGCCGAGCGCCACCGTCCGGGTCATGTCCGCGTGGTAACCCCGGTACTTCGCCCCACAGTCGATGGTTATCAGGTCACCCGGCTCGAACGGGCGGTCGCCGGGGACGTGGTGCGGAATCGCGCCGTGGGGCCCGCTGGCCACGATCGTGTCGAAAGCGAGCTTGTCCGCACCGGCGCTGATCATGGCACGCTCGATGACCACCGCGAACTCCCGTTCGGTCACGCCGGGCCTGATCTCGGCGATCGACTCATCGAACGCCGTGGCCGTGATCTGGCAGGCACGGGCGATCAGGGCGATCTCGCCGTCGTCTTTGACTATCCGCAGTTCCTCGACCGCCCGGCCCAGCGGCGCGAGCTGGGCCCGGGCCGCGGCCTCAAGTGCCGCATGGCGCTCGACTGTGACCTCATGGTCCTCGAACGCGACCCAGCGCGCGCCACGCTCGACGGCGAGGCCGGCCAGCACAGTCTCCGCCATGCGCTCGACGAGCAACTCGAGATCGGGACACTCTCGCCGCGCGGTCAGCGCGTACCGGGAGTCGGTCGCGAGGACCGCATCGCCCTCCGCCGGCACCAGCAGCGCGGCGTTGGAACTGGCCAGGCCCGTGAGGTACCGGACGTTGACCAGATTGGTGATGAGGGCCGCATCGGCGTCCAGCGTGGCCAGCGCCGCGCGCAGCCGGTCCCGGCGGAGGGCGTGGATCTCGGGCACGGCAGAACTCTATGGTCCAGCACGGTGGCACGGATACCCCGCAGTCACGGCGGGGCGGGCCGGACCGGGCGTCCGGATGTGGCTGCCGTGGCGGCGTCCGGGCCCGGGTGACCCCCGGAACCAGCTACTGCGTGGTCGTGTAGCGCGGCCGGATGGCCACCGCTATCCGGTCCGCCGAATCCGGCGGCGGACCCTGCGGAACCCCGTACCGCTCGGCCAGCCGGACGAACTCCGCTCCGCCGGGGTCGGGAAGGATGTGCTCGACCCGTCCACGGATCTCCAGGTAGCGATACGGGCGGTCAGGGTCCACGATCGACAGCGCGACGGCCGGCTGAGCATGCCAGTTGCGGTTCTTCTGGCGCCGGTTGGTGGTGGTCAGCCAGATGTACTCACCATCGAACCGGCACCAGGTGGGGTTGACCTGGGGCGTGCCGTCTGGGCGGACGGTCGCCAGGTGCGCGTGCAACGGCCGTTCCAGCAGGTCGAGCAACGACTCCGGGATGACCTTCGCCGACTTCCCCGGACCATCCCCAACGCTCGGTGACATCGTCGCCTCCTTCTCCTGCGCGGCGGCGCCGCGGCCCAGGCACCATCCTGGCAGCCCCAGCCGGCAACCAGCGCCCGATGAGGGCCAGCCCCCGTCACTCAAGCCCCAGGCGCTCCCACGATGACGCTGAGGATGCCGTCCAGGAGTCCTGGATGCGGCTCACCCGGGCGGACCACCCACCCGCTCAGGTGTGGCCGCGAAGTGGCTTGGCCATCAGCACGTCATCCACGTACCGGCCGTTGATGGCGAACTCATCCCGCAGGATGCCCTCGATCTCGAAGCCCAGCCGCTGGTACAAGCGCTGCGCGGCCGGGTTGGTGCCGAGTACCCGCAGGCTGAGCTTGCGGGCGCCACGGGCGCGCGCTAGCTCCTCGGCCGCCGTCAGCAGGGCCGCCCCCACTCCGGCCCGCCGGACATCCGGCGCCACGGCGATGCCGGCGATGCCCAACACGTGGGCGTTCTCGGCCAGGTGGGTCACCGGCTTGATCGCGACGTAGCCGACCAGGCGGCCGGCGAGTTCAGCCACGAGGTATTCCTCCGCCCCGGCACCGTCTGAGAAGAAGGCAGCCGCCGGCCGTGCCAACACCGACGGGATCCCCGACTCCGCAGTCCAGGCGACCGCATCCAGGCTGGCCAGTGCGGCATCGTCGCAGATCCGGGCGGCCCGCACCCGGACCTGGTTCGAGGCTTCGTCCATGGCTCCATCCTCCGCGCTGGCGGCCCGCACCCGGACCTGGTTCCAGGCGTCGTTCACGGCTCCATCCTTCGCCCTGCCGCCCGCACCGGGAAGCGCCGGCATGCCTGGGCCGAGGACATCGTCCCACTGGAGGGGTATCTGGCAAGGGTCTGCCGGGTCCGCCCGGAACCTGGACCGATCGGGCCTTCCGCCCCGGCGGACGCTTAGCCTGGCGTGAGCACACCGTACGAGCGCGCGGGAGCCTGCGCATGGAACTCACTCTGCTGACGGTCCCGGACTGCCCGAACGCCGCCACATTCGCGGACCGGCTCGCGGCTGCCGTGGCCGGCCGCCCGGGCCTCGCCGTCACCCGGCGCGAGATCAGCGACGAGCACACGGCGGCACAGGCCGGCATGCACGGCTCGCCGACGCTGCTGATCAACGGAGCCGACCCGTTTGCCGCACCCGGCCAGGCCCCCAGCCTGTCCTGCCGGCTGTACCGCGATGAGGAGGGCCGGGCCTGCCCGGCTCCGTCAGTCGAGGAACTACGGCGCGCGCTCGCGGCCGCCAGCGACGCCTGACACCGCACCGGGCAAAGCCATGTCCACAGATCATTCAGCCTGCGGCGCGTCCGGCGGCCCGCTGCACGCCTTGGCGGAGGCCGCCGCGGCGGCTGCGGCTACCACGGGTGGAGGTGCCAGGTGACCGCGATTACCTAATGCCCGCAGGCAACCTCCGGCCCGCGGTGGCGTTTCTGATACGTGAGAGGAGACAGGACGGATCCGCAGGACCTCCCCGGTGCCCCGTTGGGCCTGATCGATGCCTGGAATGGCGCTGACGGTACCGGGGCGGAGCCGGACGCAGGCGAGGCGGTGGCCGCGCTCTACCGCAGCCATGCGCTGGGCCTGACCCGGCTCGCGTTCCTCATGCTCGGGGACCGGCATTCGGCCGAGGATGTGGTGCAGGAAGCGTTCTTCGGCCTTTACCGGGTGTGGGACCGGTTGCCCGAGCACAGCAATGTGCTGGGCTACCTGCGGGTTTCCGTCCTGAATGGCTGCCGGTCGGTGGTGCGCCGCGCCAGGCGTGTCCCCCGCCCGCTGCCGGCGCCACCCGCCGCCTCGGCGGAGAGCGACGTGCTCGTGGGCGAAGAGCAGCGGGCGGCGGTGACCGCACTGCGCCGGCTTCCGGCCCGGCAGCGGGAAGCGCTCGTGCTCCGGTACTTCGCTGATCTGCTCGAAGGCGAGATCGCCCAGGCGATGGGTGTGAGCCGGGGCACTGTCAAGTCGACCACGGCCCGCGGGCTGGCAGCACTGGGCCGCATGCTGGGGGAAGAGCCATGACGCCACTGGAGGACAGGCTGCGCAACGAACTGCGCGAGGAAGCAGACCAGATCACACCGGACGGCATCGCAGACCTGAAGCTGCGCTCGTCGGCCGGACGCCGGCTCGACCGAGGGCGGGGCAGGCGCGCGGGACACTGGCAGTCCTGGGCCAAGCCGCTTGCGGCCGCGGCTGCCGTGGCCGCCGCGGTTGGTGGCACCTTCGCGGCCGTCCACGCGATAGGCAGGCCCCCGGCCGCCGCCGCGCACGCCGCGCCGGTCACGACCACGATCCCGGCCTACTACGCCTACACCGTGCAGGGAAACCTGATCAACCGCAAAGTCGGCAGGACCCGGGTCATCAGTGGGGTACAAGGACGCCACGTGGCCATCCGCGCCACGGCGACCGGGAAGACGCTGGCCATCATCAGCCCGCCGAAGCCATACACCGATTTCACCCTGCTGACGGGCGCCGCCGATGGGCGCGTCTTCGTGCTCGGTGCCGAGTGGACCCGCAACATCGGCCCCACCTCGGTGCCCGCGCTGGCCGAACACGACGAGGTCACGCCGCTGAAGTTCCTGGTCGCGCGAGTCACGCCGACGGGGCAGGTCCGCATCTCAAGCCTGTCCCTGCGCCAGAGCCCCTACCTGGAGGAGCACCCAAGCATCGCGCTCTCGCCGGACGGCACCCGGCTCGCGGTCGCCTACCGGCACCCAGGTCGGCCGGCCGTCGTTGAGGTGGTCACGCTGGCCACCGGTGCGGTCCAGCGGTGGGTGACGTCGAACGGTTCGTGGACGCCGTCGCTTCAGGACATGGGCGCCTGGGCTGCGAACGGGCAGACCCTGGCGGTCACCGAGGTGGGCACGGGCCACCGCAGAGGCGGGCCAATGTACCGCCCACCGCACACCACCCGCACCCTGCTGCTCGGCACCGCCGCCTCCGGCACCAGCCTGACCTCAGCCACGCTGCTGGTACTGCACCCGCCGGCCGGCCAGATCGCGCCGCGCGAGCTGTACCTGACCGCCGACGGCCAGCTGCTGCTCAGCCCGGTCACCTCCAGCAACAACCTCTGGCTGCCCCGTGGCCGGGTCACCGGCGAACTCGCGGTCTACTCCGCCCGGACCGGGGCGCTGCTGCGGACCGTGGGCCGGTGGGTCTGGCGGTACCCGTCCCCGCCCGGGCGGGGTGGTGAACCCGATCAGATCCTCGCCTGGTCCGATCCCTCCGGCGCCCAGTTCGTCGTGCTGCAGCCCGGCGGCGACCTCAACACGCTGGCCGTCCTGGCGGGCGGCAGCGCCCCTGCCAATGACAAGCTCCTGCCACAGCAGTCGGGGGCCGCAACGGCACTGCAGGACGTGCTGCGCAGCGCGTCCCGCATGGTCTGGTAGACGGCCTGACGTCACCCCGCTCGACCGCCGCGACCTACCGATGGCGGTGAGCGGGGTGACGTTTTCCTCTGGGCAGGCGGGGGCCGGCCCGCGGCAGCCTGGGACTGAAGCGGGTTCCAGCGGGGGGTCGCCATGAAGATCGAGTATCTGCACGCATCCAAGTACGGCAACGGGGCCAGGGTCGCCGAGGAGTTCGGCGAGCAGATGGCCACCAAAGGCGTGACGGTGGACATCCATCACATCCGGGACGTGAGCCCCAGCAGGTTGCCGTCGGCGGACTTGTACCTGTTCAGTTCCCCGGGACGGATGGGCAGGCCGATCGGCAGCATGCGCAGGTTCCTGAAGAAGGTGGGACTGCCGAGTGGCACGAGGTACGCCATCTTGACCACCGAGGCCGCGCCACGGCCGGACAAGAAAACCGGACGGATGCCCACCGAGGAAGAGATCGCCCGGTGGCAGCACGTCCGGCCGATCATGAACGAGATCTTGCAGGGCAAGGGACTCGTCGAGGTCACCGAGGACAAGATCCTTGTTACCGGAGTGAAGGGGCCGCTGCAGGAGGACTGGCAGCAGAAGGTCGGGGCTTTCACGGAACGCATCCCCGTGGAGAGCTGACCGGCGCCGGGCCCGGGCACTGACGGCGCGACGGCGGGCCGCGCCCCATGCGGGCAGCCAGGCCGGCGGCTTCTGGCGCGGCCGGCCAAGCCGGCCGCGCCAGCCCGGGCTCAGATCGACTCGGTCAGGTCGCGCACCCGCTCGATGAGCCGGACCCGGTCCTGGTGCGTCGCCGCCATCGGGGTCACGTTCAGGGTGGTGACGCCGGACTCCTTCAGCGCGGCCAGGCGCTCCGCCACGTAGCCATCCGGGCCGATGAGCGCGGTGTGGGCCAGCAGTGCCTCGGGGACCAGCGCCGCTGCCTCATCTTTGCGCCCGCTCAGGTAAGCGTCCTGGATCCTGGCCGCGGCGTCGGCGAATCCGAACCGGACGGCGAGTTCGAAGTAGAAGTTGCGCCCGGCGTCGCGGTGCGGCCCCATGCCCCCGATATACAGCGCGAAGAACGGCCGCATCACCTCGAGGTTGTCCCGGACATCCGCCCCGATGGCGAGGGGCGCCTGGGCCACCACATCGAGGGCCGGCAGCGAAGCGTCCCGGCGGGCCCGCCCGGCAGCCAGCGACCCGCCCCAGGCTTCACCCGCCTTCTCCGGGAAGTAGAAGATCGGTTCCCAGCCTTCAGCGAGTTCGGCGGCGAGTTCGACGTTCTTGGGACCGATCGCGGCCACGAAGATCGGGATACGTTCGCGTACCGGGTAGTTGATCAGCTTCAGGGGCTTGCCCAGCCCGAGTCCCTGCCCGGCTGGCAGTGGCAGGGTGTAGTGCTTGCCGGAGTACTCCAGCCGTTCCCGGCGCCAGACCTTGCGGCAGATCTCGATGATTTCCCGAGTCCGGCCGACCGGTACGTCGTACGGGACGCCGTGCCAGCCTTCAATGACCTGCGGTCCGGACGCGCCGAGCCCGAGAGTGAACCGGCCACCCGAGACATAGTCCATCCCCGCGGCGGTCATAGCGATCAGCGCGGGAGTCCGCGAGTACAGCGGCAGGATGCCCGAGGCGATCTGCAGGCGCTCCGTCTTGGCTGCGATGAACCCCATCTGGCTCACCGCGTCGAAGGAATACGCCTCGGGGACGAAGACGATATCCAGCCCCGCCTTCTCGTAGTCGGCGAGTTCGGTCACCGTCTCGGCGTAGCCGCCCGCGTAGTTCAAGGCCATCCCGATGCGCATGTGCCTGGCCCTTCCGCGCGTCCGCCGCCGGCTCGTCGTTCCCGACCTTGTTACCCGAGCGTAAGGGACAGGGGTCCGTGGCCCGAAGCCGGCGCGGCGCGGGCGGCGCTAGCTGCTCGCGCCCGCGCGCAGCAGCCCGGCCACGGCCTGCAGGGCAAGCTGGTAGGACGCCAGCCCGAAGCCGGCGATCGTGCCGTCCGCGACCGCGGCGACGACCGAGGTATGCCGGAACGACTCGCGCGCCGCCGGGGTCGAGATGTGCACCTCCACCAGTGGCGCGGTGCGCATCGCCAGGGCATCACGCAGCGCGTAGGAGTAGTGCGTGAAGGCGGCGGGGTTGACCACGAGCGCGATCCGCGCGTCGATCGCCTCGTGCACCCACTCGATCAGTTCGGCTTCGCTGTCGGTTTGCCGGACCTCGACGTGCAGGCCGAGGGTGCGGCCGGTGGCGCGGCAGGTTTCCACCAGATCATCGAACGTGGCCGAGCCGTAGACGTCGGGCTCACGCACGCCGAGGCGGCCCAGGTTCGGGCCGTTGAGCACCAGGACCTCAGTCACCGCGCGGTCATCTCCCGGTATGCCCGGCCCAGCAGTGGGTCCGGCGGACCGGCCAGGATCACCGGGCGGCCCAGCGACTCCAGCACCACGAACCGCAGCACCTCGCCCCGGGACTTCTTGTCCACGCTCATCGCCTCGCGCAGCGCCTGCCAGCTTCCGGGCAGGTAGGTGGTGGGCAGGCCGACCGACGACAGGACCTCCCGGTGCCGCCGTACTGTCTGGGAGTCCAGGCTGCCCGCCAGCCGTGCCAGTTCGGCGGCGAAGACCATGCCGATGCTCACAGCCTCGCCGTGGCGGATCCCGAAGTCTTCGACGACCTCGATGGCGTGCCCGAGCGTATGACCGTAGTTGAGGATCTCCCGCCGGCCGGCCTCGCGCAGGTCGATCGAGACAACAGCGGCCTTCACAGCCACCGCCCGCTCGATCAGGTCCCGGGCGTGCTTGCCGTGTGGGGCAACCGCTCCCGCCGGGTCATCCTCGATCAGGTCCAGGATGACCGGGTCCGCGATGAATCCCGCCTTGATCACTTCGGCCAGGCCACTGACGTATTCCGCCCGTGGCAGCGACTCGAGCACTGCCAGGTCCGTGAGCACACCGGCCGGCGGGTGGAAGACGCCGACCAGGTTCTTGCCGGCCGCGAGGTTGACGGCCGTCTTGCCACCGATCGCCGCATCGGCGATCGCGAGCAGGCTGGTCGGGACCAGCACCAGGCGGACCCCACGCAGCCAGGTCGCCGCCACGAAGCCGGCCAGGTCTGTCGTCGCTCCCCCGCCGACACCCACGATCGCGTCGCTGCGGGTGAGCCGGTGCGCCGCGAGCCTGTCCCACAGCCGCGCGGCCACGCCGATGTCCTTGGCCGCCTCACCGGCGGGGACGGCCTCGCTGTGCACCTGGTAACCCGCCTCACCGAGCGCACGGCACACCGGGCGGGCAATCTGGTCGAGTCCCTCCGGGTGGATCACGGCGACCGCCCGCACACCGTTCCCAACCATGGAGGCCAGCTCACCGAGCACGCCAGTGCCGATGATCACGGGGTAAGGGTGCTCGCCGCCCACCTCGATCTGCGTCAGGGTCACCGAGGCGGCTCCGCCCCGCTCAGCCCACCGTCGGCGGGCGGCCCGGCGCCCGGCTCGCCCTCGGCAGCCGGCTCGCCCTCGGCAGGCGGACCGGCAGCGGCCCCGTCAGCGGGCGCGGTGACCCCTTCCCCCTCCAGCTCGGCGATGCTTGCCGCGATCTCCGCCGCGAGGTCGTCGGCGATCTCCTGCGCATCCCGGTCGTCGGTCGGCACGGTGATGGTGGCCAGCGATTCATACACCGGGATTCGCTGTTCCAGCAGGCTCTTGAGGGTGGCACGCGGGTTGATCGCGAGCAGTGGCCGGGGCGTGTCCAGGCCGGTCCGGTGCGCCGCGGTGGCGAAGCCGGTCCGCAGGTAGACCACCCGGTGCCCCGCCAGCAGAGCCTGCGTCCGCTGGTCCATCACCGCCCCGCCGCCCAGCGCCAGCACACCCGAGTGCCCGGTGAGGGCCTGCGCAACCGCGGCGCGCTCCATCTCCCGGAACACCTGTTCCCCGTCCGAGACGAAGATGTCGGCCACCGGCTTGCCGGCCCGCTCCTCCACCACCGTGTCGGTGTCCAGGAAGTCCACCCCGAGCAACCCAGCGAGCAGGGATCCCACGGTCGTCTTCCCCGCCCCCGGCGGGCCGATCAGCACCACGATCGGAGTGCTCATGCGATCACCAGCGTGTCGAGGTAGCCTCGCAGGTTGCGGCGGACCTCGGAGACGGAGTCACCGCCGAACTTTTCGGTCGCGGCGTCGGCGAGCACCAGGGCGGCCATCGCCTCGGCCACGACCCCAGCGGCAGGCACCGCGGTCACGTCGCTGCGCTGGTTGATCGCCTTGGCCGGCTCCCCGGTCCGCACGTCCACGGTGTCCAGCGCGCGCGGCACCGTAGAGATCGGCTTCATGGCGGCCCGTACCCGGATCGGCTCTCCCGTGCTCATGCCTCCTTCGATGCCGCCTGCCCGGTTGGTGCGCCTGCGGACGGTGGCCGTGCCGCCCGGACCGGCGACTGGTCCCAGTTCGATTTCGTCGTGCGCCTGCGACCCGCGGCGGTGCGCCGTGGTGAAGCCGTCGCCGATCTCGACGCCCTTCATGGCCTGGATGCTCATCATGGCCGCGGCGAGGCGCGCGTCGAGCCGGCGGTCCCAGTGGACGTGACTGCCCAGCCCGGGAGGAACGCCGTAGGCGATCACCTCGACCACACCGCCGAGCGTATCGCCGTCGCCGCGCGCCGCGTCGATCTCCGCGCGCATGGCCTCACTTACCGCCGGATCGAGACAGCGGACCGGGTCCGCGTCCACCGCCGGGCCGTCGGCTGGGCCGGGGAAGCGCCCCGCTGGCGCACAGACCGGGCCGATGGCCACCACGTGGCTGACGACCTCGATCCCGAAGACCTGCCGCAGGTAACGCCGTGCGACCTCGCCGAGGGCGACCCGCGCGGCGGTCTCCCGTGCGCTGGCGCGCTCCAGCACCGGCCGGGCGTCGTCGTGGGCGTACTTCTGCATGCCCGCGAGGTCGGCGTGCCCGGGCCTGGGCCGGGTCAGCGCCGCCGCCCGCGCCTGCCCAGCGAGCGCCTCCTCGGGCACCGGATCCGCGGACATGACCGTTTCCCATTTGGGCCACTCGGTATTGGCGACCCGGATGGCGACCGGGCCGCCGAGGGTCAGGCCGTGCCGGACCCCGCCGGTTAGCTCGGCCTCGTCCTGTTCGAACGTCATCCGCGCGCCCCGGCCATAGCCGGCCCGGCGGCGGACAAGCGCGGCGGCGATGTCGGCGGTGGTGACCTCGATACCGGCGGGCAGGCCTTCGCAGATCGCCACCAGTGCAGGGCCGTGCGACTCCCCGGCGGTCAGCCAGCGCAGCATGCCGCTCATCCTGCCACGAGGGTCACCGAGATCCCGCGCCGCAACCGGCCACCCGTTCCGGCGATGATCGTGGCAGCCAACTGCTCGGCGGCATGGGACGTGCCCGGGGCACCACCGCCAGCGCGGCGGCCCAACCGGTGCCGGCGCTGGCCGGTCCCGTCGGCCGTCACCGACAGTTCCAGCGTGAGATCGCTGCCGTCCCGGCCCGGCAGCAGCCGGAGCGCGGTCACCCCCGGTGTCTGCCCGGCCGCAGCTTGCGCGACCGCGATGACGTCGGGGTCCTCATGGGGCTCCGGCAGCGGCTCACCGGTCGCCAGGGCCACCAGTCGCGCGCCGTCGACGGCGAGTGGAACCGGCCCCGCCACGTCGATGACAACCGCGTCCGCCTCGGCAAGGGCCGCCTCGAACACCTGGCCAGCCGGCACGGGCACCGGGCGGGCATCGGGCCGCCAGTGGGTGATCGCGTCCAGTCCGGTGAACGCCAGTACGGCCCGTCTCCCGTCCTGGCCGATCAGCGTGGGCAGCGCCATCTCACTGGCCTTCTCCGCACGCTGGGCCGGCGGGCCCGGCGTCGGCCCTTCCGAGACCAGATCGCCGTCCTGGGTGAGTACGGCCACGATGGGCACGAGCAGACGGGCCGCGGCCAGCGCGGTCAGTGCCGCGTGCTCGCTCCCCGTCCCGTTCGCGTATCCCGCCATGGCATCGGCCACCGGCCGCGCGACGCAGCCGTCATCTCCTGCGAACGGCTGCTCAGCGATGGTCTTCCCGGGCACGGCTCAACCTTAGTGGCACCGCCGGACGGGCCGGATGGGCGCTCCACAGCAGGTCTGCGGCCGGCCCCGACTGGGCGGGGAGAGACGCCCGCGCCGGGCGCTGACCCGCAGGCCGGGCTGGCCGACGCCCGAGCGCCGCTCCGACCGCGCGGCGTGTCCGGCCGCTGACCGCCCGGATTGCCCTGACCCGCTGCGGGCAAGCAGGTTGAGCGGCAAATCTCCATATGAGAGTCTTGGCCCCACATCGCAGGCCGACTCCAGGCATCGTGACCTCCAGGGGATCGTGTACCAGGGGCATCGCGCCACCAGGGGTCTGTGACTCAGGGGATGTGCGTGACACAAACTGGCACCTCGACCTCGCTGATTCCGGGAACGCCCGTGCTGAAGGTTGTCCCGCCTCGGATGGTCGAGCCCTACCTGCGAGGGCAGCGTGCGGTGATCGCCGGGTACATCTACCGCGCGCAGGACTGCCAATTCGGCGAACCCATCGGCTACCACAACGCACTGGCCCTTGGCTATGACGGGTCGGATTTCGCGCCCGACCTGTCGGAAGTGGTGGTCCTGCGCTGGCCGGCACTGGACATGAGGGGCTCCCTGCTCCCGCCACCTCAGTCGTCCCACGACCCGGTCGCCAGCGTGCCAGAGTTCTACACCCTGCCGGTGCCAATACCGGTGGGGACCGAGATGTACCGGATCACCGCCAGCGGGGAGGACTTCATTGCCCGCTACGACGGGCAGGTCTGGCTCCGGCCGGTGAGGCGAACCTGAACCATGAGATACCGCCTGATGGCCACCTATCGTGGCGTCCCATACGAGGCGGGCCTGGGCCCGTCAGCCGGCGATGTCGTCCTGTTCGCGGCATGCCCCCCGCCCGAGGGCCTCGGGTTCGAGCCGGCGACCGGGCACTGGCGCAAGTCGGTGATCTGGGCCGAGGTCGACGCGCTATGGGAATCACGCCCGGTCGGTATCTTCCGTGGCGAGCCGTGCATCGTGCTGGACGATCTCGGCGACCGACTGCACATCGCCTACCTGGGGACCGAGGCCAGCCGGGCGGCACGGCTGGGCTATTGGCAGGTCGACAGAGGCGTGTTCGAGTTGCTGACCTCGCGCGAGGAGGTGGGCAGCCTCACCGAGGAACGCGTGGACAAACCCCTCCACTGGACGCCACCGCCGGAGCAATTGCCGGAACCGGCATCCGCGCGGCCCACCAACCCGTACGACACCGCCGCCTGGATCATGCCCCCGGTGCTCCCGGCTCCTCCCGTCACCAGCGACGCTGTCGAGCCAGCGCCTGACGGCTACCTGTCGCCTGGTGCGCCCCGCGACGCCGGCCTGGCTGTGGTGCCGGGGCCAGTCGCTGGGCCGGGGCCAGTCGCTGGGCCAGGCAGGTTCGGTGACTCCGGCCCGGGAACGGGCGCCGGCACTGGGACCGGCGCGCTCGCGGGCAACAATGCCGCCTCACCCCGGCAACCGGACGCCGGTGGCCGCGCGGCCCGCCGCCAGCGGGTCCCGACCCGCGAGATCTTCTGCGAACTCGCCGATCTCGCGGCCATCCCCCGTACGGCATACGCGCTGGAGGCGGAAGTCGAGGGCGCGATGTGCCTGCTCGCGCACGCCGGGGGGTTCGAAGTCTTCGTCGCTACCGACGGCGCCCGGCATGAGGTCCGGACATTCACCGACGAGGAAGCGGCCTACTTCTACCTGTTCGGGGTGCTGGCCGCCGAAGCGGTACGGAGCGGATCGCTCGTGGCCACGGTTCCGCCGGTGGCCGCGACGATCTGGACCGAGAACCGGACAGATTCCGGCGCCCGCCAGTGACCGGCCGGGCCGGGCCAGCCTACCTCGTATCGCCTCCGCGCCAGAAACGTCTCTCTTCCCTTTCCGCAACGACAGCACCTGCGCGGTGGCGCGGCGGGCAGGTGCTGATGGCGGCCCTGGCCGAACCGGTCCATTTGGCCGGGGATGGCCCGTTGTGCGCGTGAGGCCGCGGACCGGGTCCCCGCCGCTTCGACTACGCGCAGTGATATTTCGGCGATCCGCGCCGGCTGAACGCGGCGCCTCCACATAACGCGGCACCGATATCCGAGTGGGATGCTCAAGAATGCCGCCCACGCCCCCTCGAACACAGCTAAGGTTTCAGTGCCGGCGGGGCTGACGGTCCCCCGCTCCCCAAGCAGCCCCGCCGCCACTTCCGCCACTGGTCCCGATAGCACGCCAGACATCCCCGCGCGGAGC
>DAHUZQ010000159.1 GCA_027306495.1 Actinomycetota bacterium
GGCGCGCTCGGAGGGACTCGAACCCCCAACCTTCTGATCCGTAGTCAGATGCTCTATCCGTTGAGCTACGAGCGCTTGACGCCTGGCTAGTCTACGGCAAACCGGTAGCCGCCCGTTCTCGGCCGATCAGCGTGCCGCACCAGCAGAAGCATCCACCCCCCTGATCTGGGCCCCTCTGCCCGGCACAGGGCCGCCATGCCCGCCCCGGAGGGACACCGTAGAGTCGCTTGCACGGAAGGACCGGCAACCAGCAAGGGGGACGACGCCATGACCAGTGCTGACCTGCTCGCCGACGCGTTCGGCCGGGTGCGTGACTGTGTGCACGCGGCGGTGGACAACCTGTCACCTGGACAACTGGCGTACCGGCTCGACAGGGACGCCAACTCGATCGCCTGGCTGGTCTGGCACCTCACCCGGGTCCAGGACGATCACATCGCCGATGTCGCGGGCCACGATCAGGTGTGGATCACGAAGGGGTGGGCCGACCGGTTCGGCCTGCCGTTCGAGCCCACCGCACACGGATACGGCCACAGTTCCGAGGATGTCGGCAAAGTGCAGGTCGAGTCGGGTGAACTGCTGACGGGTTACTACGACGAGGTCCACGAGCAGACCACCCGTTACGTGCGCACCCTGACCGACCAAGACCTGCCCAGGGTCATCGATGAGCGCTGGGATCCTCCGGTCACGCTCGGTGTGCGGCTCGTCAGCGTGATCTCCGACGACTTGCAGCACTGCGGACAGGCTTTGTTCATCCGCGGAATAGTTGAGCGGCAGCGGTAGGTGCCCCCGAGGCCGTCCCCTGCCCGATAAGCCGTTACCCGGCCCGGACGGGCGCACAAGGATTGAGGCATGACGGATCCCGCGACCCACCAGTCGTTCGCCATCTCCCGGGGCGACACGACATTGATCGGCGACCGTTGGCTGGGCGACGGCCCCACGGCCGTCCTGATCCACGCCGGCGTCACAGACCGCCGTTGCTGGCGGGACGTGGCCCAGCAGGTCGCCAACGGCGCCACCGTCGTGACCTACGACTGCCGCGGCTACGGCGAGACCCTCCCGACGCCCGGGCCGTTCTCGCACATGGACGATCTGTTCGCGGTTCTCGACGAAGTGGCGGATCACGCCTGGCTGGTGGGCAGTTCGATGGGCGGGCGTATCGCGCTGGACGCCGCCATCAGCGAGCCGGGCCGGGTCACCGGACTGATCCTGCTCGCACCGGGGATCAGCGGTGCGCCGGAGGCCACGCTCGACGCGGACACACAGCGCGCGGTCACGCTGATGGATGAGGCGGAGGCCGCTGGCGACCTCGGCGAGGTCGCGCGGATGCTGACCCGGGTCTGGCTGGACGGGCCGAGCTCGCCGGAGGGCCGCGTCGCCGGTGCAGCACGTGCTCTGGCCATGGACATGATCGGCATCATCCTGCGCAACAACGTGTCCGAGGACGCGGAGAACTCGGGGGTGGATGCCTGGCGGCGGCTCGACGAGATCGCCGTGCCGACCACCGTCGCCTGCGGGGACCTGGATCTCCCCCATGTCATCGGCAACAGCCGGCAGCTCGCTGAGCGGATCAGCGGAGCCCGCCACCACCTGCTTCCCGGCATGGCGCACCTGCCCTACCTGGAGGACCCGGGCACAGTGGCCCAGCTCATCGCGGACACCATCGCGGCCGGCTGACCGGGGCCACATGACGCCGGTCCCACTTCCAGATGGTCCCAGCCGCAAACGGCTGCGACAGCAGGCCCGTGACCTTCGTGACCTGAGCCGGGCCGGTATCCAGGGCGCGCTCGACTTGGTGGAGCCGGATCGCGCCCCGCGATCTCTCCACGCGATCCACTTGACCACCGCGCGCATTCCCGGCGAGGATCTCGACGTCTTCGTCAGTTACGACGAGCGACTGCTCAACGCGGCCAGGGATGCGGGCATCGCCTCGACGTCGCCACGGGACTGGCGAACGCGTAAGCAACGGCTGGAGCCAGCCCGCTCGGATCAGTTGCCGGCCAGGATCAGTTGCCGACCATGTCCACGAAACGGCTGTAGTGACCCTGGAACGCCACCGTCACGGTCGTGGTCGGGCCGTTGCGGTGCTTGGCGACAATCAGGTCCGCCTCCCCCGCGCGGGGCGACTCGGGTTCGTAGGCGTCCTCGCGGTGGAGCAGGATCACCATGTCCGAGTCCTGCTCGATGCTGCCCGACTCACGCAGGTCCGACAGCAGCGGCCGCTTGTCGTTGCGCTGCTCCGGGCCGCGGTTGAGCTGGGAGATCGCGATCACCGGGACGTCGAGCTCCTTGGCGAGCAGCTTCAGCGACCGCGACATCTCCGAAACCTCCTGCTGACGGTTCTCCACCCGGCGGGGGGAACTCATGAGCTGGAGGTAGTCGAGGATCACCAGGCGGAGCCCGTGCCGCTGCTTCAGCCGACGGCACTTGGCCCGGATCTCCATCATCGACAGGTTCGGCGAGTCGTCGATGAACAGCGGGGAGTCCGCCACCTCGCTCATCCGCCGGGCCAGCCGCATCCAGTCGTCTTCGTTCAGCCTCCCGGTCCGCATGGACTGCAGTGCCACCCGCGCCTCGGCTGAGAGCAGCCGCATGGTGATCTCGTTCCGGCTCATTTCCAGGCTGAAGATCACCGTCGGGAGCGCATGCTTGATGGCCGCCGCCCGGGCCAGGTCGAGGGCAAGCGTCGAGTTATGTGTCGGGATCATGGACCTGCCCGCCAGAAACAGCCCATCAGCGCGGTCGACCTGGAGGCAGCGGACCGGGACGCTCGGCACGGGTCGCACGTCGACGATCTGGCGCCAGCGGGGCAGTTCCGGATCGGCGTGCATGCGCTCCTTGTGCTCCACCTGCTTGCCGCTGGAGCGGAAGACTTCATCCGCGGTGGCGAAGGTGATGAGGTCGCACGGCGCTGACAACCCGGACCGCCCGGCGGCACCCCGCGCCAGCGTGCACCGGTAGCCGAGACTGACCAGCAACTCGGCGAGCCCATCCGTCAGTGCGCCACGGGTGGCCACCTCGATCTCACCGGTCGGCCGCACGGTCCCGAGGGTGTCCAGCAGCCCCGCGAGCAGATCGCGCCGCTGGCTGACGGACGCGCGCAGGTAGGCAGGGGGTATATGGGTGGCCTGCGGGAGATCGCCGCGCCTGATGCGTGACACCGTACCCAAGCCGTGTCCGGCGGCGGCGTCGGCCCGCATGACGGTCTCGGGATCGGCCCCGCCGCCCAGGCCGGATTCATCCTCCCCGGCACCGAGCCACACCCCGAAGGCATACGGCGCCACCGGAAGCAGCGCGTCCCGGCACTGGACCGGCCGGGTGACCGGAATGGCGTGATGCGGATGCTGGTCGTCACGAATGCTCGCCAGTATCTCTGCGGTCGTGAGCACGTCCGGATGGCCGGGATGGCCCCCCCGGAGCTCGCCGGGACCCGGCCAGGTCACCCATCGGTGCCCGGCGTCGGCCACGATGACCTCGCCATCGCAGAACTCGACCTCATAACACGGCCGGCCCTCCATCACGGCAGTGGCCGCTACGACCCTGGCTGGGCGGCCGTCCGGGCCGAGCAGCTCGTCCCCGACAGCCGCCTCCCCCATCGTCGTCCAGCCCGTCGGGGTCGGCAGCGGAGTGTCCAGCGCCAGCGCCTTGCCGATGGCGGGCCGCGCGGCGATGACCACCATCTGGCCCGCGTGCAGCCCGTTGGTCAAAGCGTCCAGGTCGGCGAAGCCGGTGGGGACACCGGTCATCCGCCCGCCGTGCGAACCGATCGCCTCGATCTCGTCCAGCGTGCCCGGCATGATCTCCGACAACGGCAGGAAGTCCTCGGTGATCCGCCGCTCGGTCACGGCGTAGACCTCGGCCTGGGCACGGTCCACGAGTTCGTCAGCGTCCCCGTCGCCGGCATAGCCGAGCTGGACGATGCGGGTGCCGACCTCAACCAGCCGGCGCAGGATGGCCCGCTCACGCACGATCCGCGCGTAATAGCCGGCGTTGGCCGCGGTCGGCACGGCGGCGATCAGGGTGTGCAGATATGGCGCACCGCCCGCCCGGGCCAGCTCCCCGCGCTTGGTCAGCAGGTCGCGCACGGTGACCGGATCCGCAGGCTCCCCCCGGCCGTACAGGTCCAGGATGGCCTCGTGAATGAGCTGGTGGGCGGGACGGTAATGATCTCCGGAACGGATGACCTCCATCACATCGGAGATGGCGTCCTTGGACATCAGCATGCCGCCGAGCACGCACTGCTCGGCTGCGACGTCGTGCGGCGGGGTCCGGTCAAACTCCCCGCCGGAAGGGATGAGTTCGGCGACGCTCATCCGGATTGCCCCCTCCACCGCCAGAAGGCCGCTCGCGGGAATGGTCGCGGCGATCTAGTTGTAGCGGGCGGCTACGACAGTTTGGGCCCGGATCGCGGGATCGTCCACCCGTCCTGTGCACAGGTACGTGGACAGCCTGTGCGTACCCCCGCCGGAACCTGTGTGCCGCCTGGGGATGGCGCTGTGTATTATCCGGAACGGCTACTGGGCGATAGACCCGTCACCTGCACAAACTCTGTCCACACGGTGTGGACAGAAAAAAGGCTGCGCCCATCTGGGACCCGTTCGAGATGGCCGGTCCGCTCCCCGCGAAAGTGAGCCGACCCCGGCGATGAACGCCTATGCTATCGATCATGTGTTCGACGGCGGACTCGCGCCTCGCCAGGATTGGCGAGGCGATCGATGAGGTGGCGGCCACGGCCGTCGACGCGGGTGGCAGCCCGTCGCTGGCCACCGTGACCAGCAGGCTGGCCGGGATCTGGGCGATGGTCGCGGAACTGGATCCGGGGCTCGCGGCCACGCTGAACGGCTACGCCCCGGACCCGGACGGGCCCGCGCCCCGCAGCGCGAGCGACGGCGGGACCGGCCCAGCCAACGCCCAGTGCGGCGCCGCGTCCGGTGACGGAGGGCCAACTCCCACCGGTCCAGCCGACGCCAGGTGCGGCGCCGGGTCCGGCGACGGAGGGCCAAGTGCCCCCGGACGCGAGGCGTGGCCAGATGACGCGAGGCGCGACTGACCGCCCAGTTCATGATCGTGGTGGATCACACGATTGTGGTGGATCAGGGGGCGTTTTTGCCGCCCGATCCACCACAATCACGCACACTCACGCCTGCACCGGCACCGCAGGCGGTCGGAGCACCGCAGCACCCATGCCCGGTCAGGCCGAAAGGCGCGGTCAGGCGCCGATGACCTCCACGTCGACCGTGGCGCTCACCTCGGGATGCAGGCGGACCCTTACCTGATGTGATCCCAGGGTCTTGATGGGATTACCCACCTCTATCCGGCGCTTGTCCAGCGCCGGCCCACCGGCGGCACGGACGGCTTCGGCGATGTCGGCCGGGCCAACAGACCCGAACAGCCGTCCGGACTGCCCGGCGCGGGTCCGCAACCGCACCTTCAGCCCGGACAGGCGGCCGGCGGCCTCCTTGGCGTCATCGAGGCTGCGGATCTCCCGCGCCGCCCGCGCGCGCTTGATCAGTTCGATCTGCTTCTCCCCGCCCCGCGTCCACCGCATGGCCAGGCCGCGTGGCATGAGGTAGTTGCGGCCATATCCGCCTGCCACCTCGACCACGTCTCCGGGCGCGCCGAGGCCGGTGACCTCCTGGGTCAAAATGAGCTTCATCGGTGTGCGACTCATCGGTCCGTTCCCCTCGGCCTTACCGCGGCGTGCTCGTGTACGGCAGCATCGCCATCTCGCGCGCGTTCTTGATCGCCGTGGCGACATCGCGCTGATGCTGCGTGCAGTTGCCGGTGACCCGCCGTGCCCGGATCTTGCCACGGTCGGAGATGAACTTGCGCAGCAAGCCGGTGTCCTTGTAATCGACGTAGCCGATCTTTTCCTGGCAGAACAGGCAGACTTTCTTCCTGGGCTTGCGGATGGGTGCTTTTGCCATCGTGGTGCTCCTCGCGAGAGCCCCGCTCGCGGCGGGGATGGTGGCTGGTCAGGGACTAGAAGGGCGGGTCGTCGGAAGGGCTGTCGGTGAAACTGCTGTCGCCGGACCAGGGGTCCTCGGAGCGGGCGCCGGAACTCGCACTCTGTCCGCCCGCGCCCACGGGGCCGCCCGCGGAGCCGCCGGTGGAACGACTGGACTTGGCGACCTTGGCGGAGGCGTTGCGCAGCGACGGTCCGACATCGTCCACCTCCACCTCGTAGACGGTCCGCTTCTCACCCTCGCGGGTCTCGTACGACCGCTGCCGGAGCCGGCCATTCACGATCACCCGCATGCCACGCTGCAGGCTCTCGGCAACATTTTCGGCTGCCTGCCGCCACACGTTGCACGTGAGGAAGAGGCTGTCGCCGTCTTTCCACTCCCCGCTGGCGTTATCACGGAAACGGGGCGTGGATGCGACGCGGAATTTCGCGACGGCCTGGCCCGTAGGGGTGTAACGCAACTCTGGATCGTCGACCAGGTTGCCCACGATCGTGATCTGGGTGTCGCCTGCTGCCATCGGATTGCTCCCGGTCAGTCGGGTTCAGGGTGAGCGGCGGCCCGCGGACCTGAGGTCCGGGCAGGTACCGCTAGCGGTTTTCCAGCCTGAGCACCTTGGTGCGCAGGACGGCCTCATTCAGCCCGAGCTGACGGTCGAGCTCGGCGACCGTGGCGGGTTCCGCGTGCATATCAACCACGGCGTAGATGCCCTCTGACTTCTTCTCGATGTCGTAGGCCAGGCGGCGCCGGCCCCACACATCGACCTTGTCGACCTGGCCGCCTTCGGCGCCCACGACCCCGAGGAACTGCTCCAGCGACGGCCCGACCGTGCTCTCCTCGAGCCCTGCGTCGAGAATGATCATCATTTCGTAATGGCGCATGGCCTGAACAGCCTCCTCTGGACTCACGCGGTCACGGTCTCTCCGTGACAGGAGGTACTGCGCCGGGCCGCCAGAGCGACGCCACTCGGTCACAGCCGGAACAGCTTACCAGCATCGGCAGACGGCGCTAACCAATGATTTCGCCGCGGCCCAAGCGGGAATATCCGGTGATGTACCCATCGGGGGATATCCGAAGGCGAGCCGGAGTTCACGAAGGGGCGGCCATGTCGCAAGCCAGCCGAGTACGTCCAGTCCGGCCACACTTCCGGGTGACCAACGATCACCCCTTGGAGAACGGCCTGGCCGTTTTCACTCTGGTAGTCGGCCTGGTGGCATTCGCGACCGGCTGGATGCGGTCGCTGCATGTGGTCGCCTCATGGGCCGGGCTGGCCGCGCTGCTGGTGGGCCTGTACAGCCAGTTGATCTCGGCGACCCGCGCTGAGCGGATGGTGATCGTGACCGGCCTGGTGGCGGCATTCGTCGGGCTGGCCCTGGGCCTGGCACACGGGGCGTTCCTGCCCTGACCCCGTGGCGGGCCGCATTGGGCTCGGGCCATGGTCCGGGTCGGTGCCCATGACCGCGAGGGTGACCCGCTTGCCGTGGCTCGGGCCACCCGTGCCCAGGCCATCCAGTTCTTCCTGGGCGACCCCCAGGGCTGGAACGGCCCCGTTGTCCCGGGTGGGGATCCCGCTGCCCTTCGTGCGGCGTTTGCGGCCATGGACGTGGACGTCTACATCCACGCGCCCTACGGCATCAACGTTGCCAGCACCAACAACCGCATCCGGATACCGAGCCGTAAGCTGCTCGGCCAGCACCTGCGGGCCGCCGCCGAGGTGGGGGCGAAGGGCCTGGTCGTGCATGGTGGCCACGTCACCGGGGACGCCCCCGACCAGGCCGGCTACGAGAACTGGCGCAAGGCCATCGAACGCCTCCCGCGCCCGGTGCCGCTGCTGATCGAGAACACCGCGGGCGGAGACCACGCCACGGCACGCGGCGTCGATGCCATCGCCCGCCTGTGGGAGGTCATCGGTGACGGCGGCGGGGGTGGTGGGGAGGCCGGCTTCTGCCTCGACACCTGTCACGCTCATGCAGGGGGCGACGACCTGGAGAATGTGGTGGACAAGATCGGGCAAGCCGGTATCTACCCTGCCGGGGCCGCCGCACGGCGGGCGCTCCCCCACGACCGCCAGTTGCGCAGTGTCACCTGGTCCGGGGCACCCGCCAGCACCCCACCCGCCGGATCGTCCTCGCCGCCGGCCCGCACGATGTCCGTCTCCGGATTCAGGATGTCCCGGGTGACGAGGGCGGCAAGCAGCGCTACCGTCAGGAACCGCGCCAGCAGCGCGGCGAAGTAGAGGCCCGTCCCGATGCCGCCGTCCGTCGCCCGGCCGACCTCGACCGTGATCAGGTAGGCCCAGATGGCGAAGAAGTAGCCCACTTCGGCCACCTGCCACAGGCCCCACGACCAGAACCGGGGTCTGGCGAGCACCACGAGCGGGGCCAGCCAGATCACGTATTGCGGTGACCAGACCTTGTTCACCAGCAGGAAGACGGCCAGCACCAGGAAGCAGACCTGGGCCACCCTCGGCCTGCGCGGCGCCGCCAGGATGAGGAGCGCGATCAGCACGCAGCCGATCGCGAACAGCAGCAGCGAGGCTGTGTTGACCCCCGTGACCGACAGGCCACCCAGCAACGGCCAGTGCTCCGCCTGGAAGAAGTACCAGATCGAGCCCCAATCGGCGGGCCGGATGTCATTGAGCTGGTAGAAGCGCAGCCACCCGGTGGGGGCGGCGATCGCGACGGGGAGGTTCACGGCCAGCCAGGTCAGCGCCGCGGACCCCGCCATGACCGCGAACGCCCGCAGACGGCCCGCGCGCAGGCACAACAGCAGCAACGGGCCGAAGAACAGCACAGGGTAGAACTTGGTGGCGACCGCGAGCCCGAGCAGGATCCCCGCCAGCACATGGCGCCGGCCGGCCCAGGCCGCCAGCCCCATGGTGGCCAGCCCCATGGCGAGCAGGTCCCAGTTGATGAACGCGCCCAGGATCAGCGCCGGCGCAAGCGCGACGCCTAGCGCGGTCCACCGTCGCGACCGCCCCGCCAGGTAGGCGGTGGCTAGCGTCCCGGCGAGTGAGAACACCGCCAGCAGCACGACCGTGACATCGAAGAACTCCCGGCCGCGCACGTACGGGTCGCTGATTGGCCGCACCACCCACGCGGCCGCCTGCATCGCACCGCCGATCAGAACGGGGTACTCAACAGGGTGGCCGAGGTAGGGCACCTTGCCGGCGGACAGCCCCTCGCCGAAGTAGAGCGGGTAGATGTCGGTGTAGCAGTGGGCCTGGAACTGCTTGAGGTAGAAGTTCCAGTCCCCGCTCCGGCAGGCGGCCTTGTTGACGAACCCGAGCAGGCTGCCGAGCAGGCTCGCCCCGGCCAGGGCGGCACCCGAGCCGGCCAGCAGAGCCACTCGCCCGGCCCACACCGGGCCACCCGGCCGCCGCCCCTGGGGCGGCACCACGTCCCCGGCTGGCGGGCCGCTGGCCCGGCGCTGCGTCATCGGTTCATCCATACCACGCGCGGCACGGCACCGGGCAGGCGCCGGCCTCGCCGGTCAGCCTCGTCTACCGGGCCTGCGGCGGCGTCTGGACGGCAGCGCGACCACCGCGATGCCACCGAACAGCACGGTGCCGACGACCGCGGTCCCGGCCATGGAGGTCGACGTGCCCGATTGTCCCGGCCCCCCGCCGGGAGAAGTGATCGTCGGTGATGGCGAGCACGGGGTCGGCAGGGGCGGACATGACGACGGCGAGGGTGACGGCGAGGGTGACGGCGAGCAGTGGGGGTTGCCCTGGCCGTGGCAGCTGGGGGTCGGGGAAGGGCTGGGGCCCGGCCGGTGGTGCCTGGGCTTGCGCTTGGGGAGCTTGCCCACCAGGTTCCAGGTCGTGCCCAGGTTGGCCGGCGGCGTCGGCCAGGCCGTCACCGGTTCGTTGCTGAACTGGCTGGTGAAGTAGTCGTGCCAGATGGTGGCGGGCCACCCGCCGCCGTACCCGGCCAGCCCGCCGACGCGAAACAGGGTCTGGATGCCGGCTGGCGGAGCGTACTGCAGAGAGGTTTTCGCCCCGCACTTCACCTGCAGTCGTGGGGGGCAGCCCGGGTGCGCCACGAACATCCCGACCGCCATGGCGTAATCGGGGGTGGCCCCCAGGAAGAACCCGGACTGGGCCAGGTTGGTCGTCCCCGTCTTGGCGATGGCGACCTGCCCGTTCGGCAGGTTGTCACCCGGGGCGGTGCCGCCTGGGTAGAGGTCCTGGGACATGGCCCAGTCCATTTCGGCCGCCTGCGGCGCCGTCAGCACGGCGTGGGTGGCGACGGGCGGCCTTATGACGTGCGAGCCGGCCACGATCTTCACGATCGCGTGCGAAGCGTGGTACACGCCGTTGTCGGCGATGGTGGCGACCATGGTCGCCTGCTCGAGCACCGTCAGGGAGCCCTGTCCCAGCGCCTCGCCGACACCGTTTTCGTTGCTCGCCAGGGCAGTTCCCGTCCCGGTGTAGACGCCGAAATCCTGCGCGGTCTGCATGACCGCCGCCCCGCCCACCCGCGAATAGAGCGAGGTATAGGCGGTGTTGAGGGACGCGGCCATCGCCTTCTGCACGCTCACGGGGCCGACGCTGGCGGGAGTGTCGTCGTTGATGACCTCAAACCAGCCCGCTCCCGGAGTGGTGCCGCCGCCTGCGCCCTGGTACTTGGGGTAGACGGTCGTGCCCGATCCGACCGGCGGGATCCACAGCGGCGAGAACCCGTTCATGACGCTGGTCATCGCGTTCATGCCCTGCTTAAGGGCGGTCGCGAGCACGTAGGGCTTGAAGGAGGATCCCACCTGGTTGTAGGACTCCATCGCGTAGTCGAATGGGTGCTGGTTGTAGTTCTGACCACCGTACTCTGCCAGGATGTCACCGGTGCTCGGCTGGATGAGCACGGCGCCGGTGTCTACCCACTTCGGCAGATGATTGCACGTAAACCCGTAATTGCTCGGATCCCCCCCTCCGACCAGTGCCACCGCCGGCGGGGCACACTCCCTCATCAGCTTCTGATTCTGCGCCACCGTCGCGTACAGCGCGTTCATCAGCTTCTGGTTGTAGGAGGTGTAGATCTTGAGCCCGGCGGTCGTGGCGCGGGCCATCGCCTGCTGGGCGGTGTTGAGGTGCCAGTAGTTCTGGAGTTCGTAGAGCACCCGCTGCATGATGTAACCGCGGTAGCCGCCCCAGTTCGCGTTCGTGTTGTGGGCGACCGTGGGGAACTTGAGCTTGGCGGCCGCCTGCGCGGACAGGTCACCCATCTGCACCATGGTGGCGAGTGTGTGGTACCGCCAGCGCCAGACCAAGGCCTTGTAGGCAGCGCCCGCATTGGGAAGCGGGCTGTAGTAGCCGGGCAACTGGACCATCGAGGCGAGCATCGCCGACTGCGCCACGTTCATCTGGGAGGCGGGGATGCCGAAGTAGGCCTCCGACGCGGCTCCCACGCCGGTTGAGCCGGCGCCGAAGTACACCGTGTTGAGGTACTCGGTGAGGATCCAGGACTTCGACTTCTCTCGCGCGAGCTTCTCGGCGATGAGGATTTCCTTGAACTTGTTCGCAAGCCCCGACGTCAGCGTGCTGGAATTGGTCGCCTGGGTGGACAGGCCCTCATAGCCCTGCTTCACCAGTTGCTCGGTGATCGTGGAGGCACCCTGCAGGTTGCCGCCGGAACTGGTCAGGTCGGAGAGGGCGGCGCGGATGATGCCGGTGATCGACACCCCGCCCTCGTGGTAGAAGTTCTTGTCTTCGGCGGCCACCATCGCCTCCCGCATGGTCTGCGGGATCTGGTTGCCGTTCAGGACGATGTGGCTGGTCTGCCCGAAGGACGCCACCGGCTTGCCGTTGCTGAAGTACACGGTGGAGGCAACGCTGGACTGGTTCACCAGTTGCCGCATGCTCGGGATCTTGGTGTTGGCGTAGGCGATGCCGACAATGACCGACCCCAGCAGGACCAGCGAGCCGAAGCCGGCCGCCAGCACGGCGAGCACCTTCTTCCAGGTCCACCGGCGCCACCAGTCGCCCTTGCCGTGCGGCTGGTGACCGCCGCCGTCATCCCATCCGCCGGAACCGCCGCCGCGCGGGTGCCTCACCCTGGCCAGCAGGCCGGCCAGGCCGCGGGGACGTTCCGGGCCATCCTCAAGACGACGTTCGGGGCCATCCTCAAGACGACGTTCCGGGCCATCCTCCGGTCGACGCCGACGCCAGTCCGTGGCGTCCCGGTAACGTTCACGCAGGCCAGTCGCCCCGTGCCGGCCGACGGAATCCCCGGCCTCCGGCCGGTCCCGCGGCCCGCGCCGCCAGGAACGGCTCGCCGCCTCATCCGCCTCCGACCAGAAATCCCGGCCGCTTCCCGGTCGGCCGGCCCGGTCAGCGGGCATTCCCCGCCCGGCCGCCCGATCCCCCGGCCAGGACCGCCCACGGGCATCCGCGCCCGCGGGCTCGTTCCCGCCCCTGCCGTTCCTGCCGGCTCCATCGCGGCCTGACGAACCGCGGCCAGGCATCCCCCCGCGGCCACCCGAGCCGACGCGCTCAGCACGTCGCGGAAAGTCCGGGCCCTCGCGACCGCCCCCCCAGCCGGGTGCTCCGCCGCTGTCACCATCCCGGCCGCCTTCCGCGGCGGACCGGCCTCGTCCGGCCCCTCCACCGCGGCCGCCGTCTCCGCCCCGCCGCTGGCCGGAACCCTGGCCATAGCCCGGATCGCGGGCCGGGCGCCCATGGCCGTTCCCGCCGTCCGCGGCGGCCGACCATGGGCGGCCCGCGCGTCTCCTGCCACCTCCGGTGGGGTCGGTCCAGGAATCGTCCGGAACGCCCGGCCGGGCACCGCGCTGGCGGCCTGCCCGGCCACTCCGGTACGGGTCAGGCCGATCTGGGGGGGGGTCTTGGTAACTCACGCGTCCTCGCTGGTATGGGTGGGGCATTCGCGGCTGGGCGCCGCGCGCCGCGCTTCACGGTACCTGGCGGCACCGTTCCCGGCTGCTGATCTCGGTCGCGGTCGTATTCACTCACTCCGCGCACGCGCCGCTACGGATAGTGGGCACAGCGGCAATGATCGCTACGCGCTCACTCTCCCGCCCGTGCCCGGCGGCCCCGCCGGCTGTGGGGCTCTCCCGTGCCGAGAACGTAGGACGACGCGAGGTGGTTCCAGCCACAACTTTGGCAGACCTCCACCACGTACACCCGGAACTCGCCATATTCAGCGGCCATCTCCGCGAGTTCTGACCCCTGCTTTACCCGGCCCGTATAAGGCCCGAGTTCGTCTCCGTACACGTAGGTGACATGGGTGAGCTTGTTGCGGCGGCAGATCGGGCATCCGGTGTCGGTGGCTTCCCCATGGAACTTCGCGGCGCGCAGCAGGTAAGGGTGGGCGTCGCAGACATCGGCGACTGTCGTGTGGCCGGCGAGGACAGACGCGAGCGTTGCCCGGCGGGCAAGCCCGTAATCGACCACAGATCGCCTCGGTCCCATCTCCGACAGCGTACGACGTGATCACGGCCCGACCCAGATCCCGCCCGGACCTGCCCGTCCCCGCTGCGGGCGGGCCCCCCGGCGGTTGCGTGGTCATCCGTAATGACCTATCCTGGCAATGTATCGGTTCGATACATCGATTGTGTTGTCCGGGCGCTGCAGCCCGGACCGAAGATGAATATCACCTGTCCCGCAGGGAAGTGCAAGCTGTGAGCGGTCAGCGGTCGCGGGTACTCGAGCTTGCGATACTCGGGTTGCTGCACGAGTCGCCCATGCATGGCTACGAGCTCCGGAAGCGGCTCAACGCCCTGCTCGGGGCGTTCCGTGCGTTCGGGTACGGGTCGCTCTACCCATGCCTGAAGGACTTGCTCACGCAGGGCCTCATCGCCGAGGAGCAACCGGGCAGTGTCACCAAGCCACTGGCGGGCCGGCGGTCCAAGATCGTCTACCGGCTGACGGCGGAGGGCAAGGAGCGCCTGCAGGATCTGCTCGCCGAGTCCGGCCCCGCCGCCTGGGATGACGACGGGTTCGGGGTGCATTTCGCCTTCTTCAGCCAGACCAGGGCGGACATCCGGTTGCGGATCCTGGAGGGCCGGCGGTCCAGGCTCGAGGAGCGACTGGACAACGTCCGCGCCGCTATGGCGCGCACCAGGGAACGGCTCGACAGTTACACGCTGGAATTGCACCGGCACGGACTCGAATCAGTGGAGCGCGAGGTCCGCTGGCTCAACGAGCTGATCGACTCGGAGCGGCGGTCCGAGCCCACGCCGGGGCTGAAGTCACCGCGGCACACAGATACCGGCACGTCTGCAGGGACAGCCGTCAGCTAAGACCGCGAGCGCCGCTCGCGAGCGGCGCGGAGAACAGGAGCAAGCCTCATGGGTTCGATACGGGTAGCCATCGTCGGGGTGGGCAACTGCGCGAGTTCGCTGGTCCAGGGGGTGGAGTACTACAGGCACGCCGACCCCGAGAGCCGCGTGCCCGGCTTGATGCACGTCAAGTTCGGCCCCTACCACGTCAGCGATGTGGAGTTCGTCGCCGCCTTCGACGTCGATGCCAAGAAGGTCGGCCGCGACCTTGCGGAAGCCATCACGGCCAGCGAGAACAACACGATCAAGATCTGCGATGTGCCACCGACCGGTCTGACGGTGCAGCGTGGCCCGACCCTGGACGGCCTCGGCGAGTACTACCAGCAGATGATCAGCGAGTCCGACGAGCCGCACGTCGATGTGGTGCAGGTCCTGCGCGCCTCCCGGGCCGACGTGCTGGTCTCCTACCTGCCGGTCGGATCCGAGCAGGCCGACCGCTACTACGCCCAGTGCGCCCTGGACGCGGGCGTGGCGTTCGTGAATGCGCTGCCGGTGTTCATCGCCTCCGATCCGGAGTGGGCACGCAAGTTCACCGAGGCGGGCGTGCCGATCATCGGTGACGACATCAAGTCGCAGGTGGGCGCCACCATCACGCACCGGGTCCTGGCGAAGCTGTTCGAGGACCGCGGGGTGGAACTGCTGCGCACCTACCAGCTCAACTTCGGCGGCAACATGGACTTCATGAACATGCTGGAGCGCAGCCGGCTGGTGTCGAAGAAGATCTCCAAGACCCAGTCCGTCACCTCGCAGATCCCGCATGAGATGGAGCGGGCGGCCGTGCATATCGGTCCCTCCGACCACGTGCCCTGGCTCGATGACCGCAAGTGGGCCTATGTGCGGCTGGAGGGCCGGGCCTTCGGTGACGTGCCGCTCAACATGGAGTACAAGCTTGAGGTGTGGGACTCACCGAACTCGGCCGGCGTCATCATCGACGCCGTCCGCGCCGCCAAGATCGCCCTGGACCGGGGAATCGGCGGGCCGGTCCTGTCCGCGGCCTCCTACTTCATGAAGTCACCCCCCGAGCAGTACGCCGACGACGTGGCGCGCGAGGCGGTCGAGAGGTTCATCCGCGGCGACAACCCGCGCTGAGGCCGGCGGTGCGGGAACTGGCCGGTGCCGGGGTGTTCACCGCCCCGGCCGGCGGCGAGGCCGTGAACTGGGCCGAGCACCTGAGCGTGCCCGACCTGAGCGTGGGCACCTACTCGATACCCCGCGGCGGTGAGGACAGCCAGCAGCCACACACCGAGGACGAGATCTACGTGGTCACATCCGGGCGGGCGGTATTCGAGGCCGATGACCGGAGCGTGCGCGTGGGACCGGGGTCGGTGCTGTACGTGCCGGCCGGGGAGCGGCACCGCTTCAGTGGCATCAGCGAGGACCTCGCCGTGCTGGTGGTTTTCGCACCCGCGGAGAACTCCCGGGGGCAGGCCGCCGGCTGAGCGCGTGGATAGGCTGGCGTGGTGCTCCTGCCGAGGATCAGCCCGCGCCGTCCGGACCTGACGTGACCGGGGTGGCGCGATGACAGGCGGGCGCCCCGCCGCGATCGCCACCTTCTGGAACGACCTGCGCCGCGTCCTGGCCGAGCGGGACTTCCGGCGCCTTTTCGCGACCAGGCTCATCTCCCAGGCGGGGGACGGCGTCTTCACAGCGGGCCTGGGGACCTACGTCTTCTTCAACGCCAAGACCTTCCCCAACCCCGGGGCGGGAGCCGCCGCCCTGGCGGTGCTCTATCTCCCCTACTCGCTGATCGGGCCCTTCGCCGGCGTCTTCATCGATCGCTGGTCAAGGCGGCAGATCCTGCTCTGGTCGGCGTTGCTGCGGGCGGCGCTGCTGGTCCTGACCGCGGCGCTGATCGGATCCGGGCAGCTCGGGATCCCTTTGTACGTGAGCGTGCTTGCGGCACTCGGGGTGAACCGCTTCTTCCTCGCATCGCTGTCCGCCGCCCTTCCGCACGTCGTCGCCGAGGACACACTGGTCATGGCGAACGCGGTCGCCCCGACCACCGGCACGCTCGCGACCTTCGCCGGCGGCTTCGCCGGGCTGGCCCTGCACTTCCTGACCGGCGGCGGTCGCGGCGGATCGGCCGTGACCCTGCTGGCCGCGGGGGCCTGCTACCTGCTGTCCGGCACTGTGGCGGCGACCATGCGGCGCGACCTGCTCGGCCCGCCACCCCCGCCACCGGGAGCACGGCGCGCGCGAATCGTCACCGAACTGGCCATCGTCGTCAAGGGGCTGGTGAGCGGGGCACGGGAAGCGTGGCGGCGGCGGCCGGTCAGCGCCGCTCTCGGGGCGACCGCCGGCCAGCGGGTCATCTACGGGATCCTCTCGCTGACCACGATCCTGCTGTACCGCAACTACTTCTATGCCCACGCCAGTGCTAACGCCTCGCTGGCCGGCTTCACCATCGTGCTGGTCGCATCCGCGTTCGGGTACGGCGCCGCCGCCGTCGTGACCCCGATGGTGACCCGCCTGGTCAGCAAGCCAGCCTGGATCGCCATCCTGCTCACAGCGGGCGGCCTGGTCACAGGGCTGGCTGGCCCGGCCTTCTCGCAGGCCGCCTTCGTGGTGATCGGGCTCAGCCTGGGACTGGTGGCGCAAGGTGTGGCGATCTGCACCACCACGATCATCCAGCAGCGGATGGACGACGGGTACCGGGGGCGGGTGTTCGCTCTCTACGACATGCTCTTCAACGTGCCGTTCGTGCTCGGCGCGGTGATCGCGGCGCTGGTCGTTCCGGCGAACGGCAAGTCGCTGCGGCTCATCCTCGCCGCGGCGGCGGGGTATCTGGCCACGGCGCTCCTATACGGGCTGGCGAGCCGTCACGACCTCGGCGGCGAGCCCCCATCACCCTCGTCCGCCAGTCCTTCTCGGGCGGCCCAGGCGAGCAGTTCCTGAGTGGCCTGCCCGTGATCGAGCGGGCCCAGGTCCAACCGCAGGTCGAGCATGTGCCGGTAGGCGCGCCCCACCAGCGGCCCGGGGCCGATGCCCAGGATGCGCATGATCTGGTTCCCGTCGAGGTCCGGCCGGATCCGGTCGAGTTCCTCGCGCTGCGCCAGTTCGGCGATGCGAGCTTCGAGGCTGCGGTAGGCGCGGTCGAGCCGGGCGGCCTTCTGCCGGTTGCGGGTTGTGCAGTCCGCCCGGGTAAGCGCGTGCAGGCGGGTCAGCAGCGGGCCGGTGTCCCGGACGTAGCGGCGGACCGCCGCATCGGTCCACTGGGCGTCGCCGTAGCCGTGGAACCGCAGGTGCAACCCGATGAGTTCGCTCACGTCGTGCACCACCGCGGCCGGGAACCGCAGTTTCGCCAGCCGGGCACGTGCCAGGGCCGCACCCGCGACCTCGTGATGATGGAAGGCCACCCGCCCATCGGGCAGCCGCCGCCGGGTCTTTGGCTTGCCGATGTCGTGCAGCAGCGCCGCCAGGCGCAGCACCAGGTCCCCGGTCAGCCCGTACTCCTCTTCGAGCGCGATCGCCTGCTTGAGCACGGTAAGTGAATGGTCGTAGACGTCCTTGTGCCGGAAGTGCTCATCAACCTCCAGCCTGAGCCGGGGGATCTCGGGCAGCACCTCGCCGGCGAGCCCGGAGTCCACCAGCAACTCGATCCCGCGCACCGGCCCGTCCGGCCCGGGGGACAGCATGAGCTTGGTGATCTCATCCTTGACCCGCTCGGGTGAGACCACACTCAGCCGTGGCGCGAGGGCGCTCATCGCCGCCAGCGCCTGCGGTGCCACCGAGAACCCGAGCTGGGCGGCCAGCCGGGCGGCGCGCATCATCCGCAGCGGGTCGTCGGTGAAGGAATCCTCCGGCAGCCCGGGCGTGCGCAGGACGCGGTGGCGCAGGTCGAGCAAGCCCCCGAACGGGTCCACCAGATCGAGTGAGGGCAGCCGCGCCGCCATGGCGTTGACGGTGAAATCGCGCCGGGACAGGTCGGCCTCCAGCGAGGTCCCGTACTCCACGCCGGGCTTGCGCGAGTGCGGCAGGTACCGCTCACTCCGGTAGGTGGTGATCTCGCAGATGGTGGCACCCTTGCGGAGCCCGACGGTCCCGAATTCGATGCCGGTGTCCCACACCGTGTCGGCCCAGCTTCCGGCGATCTGCTTGACCTGCTCCGGCCTGGCATCGGTGGCCAGGTCGAGGTCCTGGTGAGCGCGGCTCAGAAATACGTCCCGTACCGATCCCCCGACCAGGGACAGCTCAAAGCCGTTACGGGCGAAGGCCCGCCCGAGTTCGGCCACGGCCGCAGCCGGCCGGCGCAGCAGCGCCACTGCGGCGCGGCGCTGCTCCGGGGTCAGTTCGTTGTCATCCGGCACGGGCATTGAGGGTAGAGCGTGAACGCCGCCGCAGCCAACGCCGGGTGGCGGAATCGGGGCCGTGGAACCGCCATCCGGGGTGGCGGAATCGGGCCAGTGCGACCACCAGCGGCGCGACGGCAATAGCATTTTGCGCGTGCCCCGTCACTACGACAGGTCCGGCCAGCTATGGACGGCTCCGCTCCGGGCGTGGGCGGATTGCTGATCCGGCCCACTCACCGAGCGCGCATCGCCGCGCTGGGCGGCATCCTGGCCGCCCTGTTCTGCCTGGCGGTGCCCGCGGCAACTGGACGCGCGTGGGCGGCGCAAGCCGGGCCTGCCGTAGCTGGCCGTCATGTGCTGCCCGATGCGGGGAGCGTGTCGATCGTCATCACCTCGGTCAATCCGGACATCGCCAAGCCCGGCGGCAAGATCACTGTGTCCGGATCTGTCGTCAACACCACCGCTAACCCGGTCGCGGGCCCCCTGACGGTTCAGCTCTGGTCCGCCAACTCCGCACTTACCAGCGCTTCCCAGCTCTCTGCCTACATGGACTCGCCGGGCGGTATCACCCCACAGACACAGATCGCTGGCGCCACAGTGGTCCTGCCGCAGGTGGGAGCGGGCGCCGCAGTGGACTGGTCGCTGACCGTCCCGGTGTCGGAACTCGGGCTGCGGACGTTCGGCGCGTACCCGCTGGCCGCCCAACTCGTCGGGGCCGGCGGGGTGGAGCAGATCGCCACTGCCCACACCTTCCTCCCATTCTGGCCGGCCGCCGCGCAGCGGCGGGGCCAGGCGAAGCTGCGGGTCGGGTGGATCTGGCCGCTCATCGCCACGCCCGAGCGCACCGCGTGCCCGCGGGCACTGCTGTCCAACAGCCTCGCGGCCGCCATAAGCCCGTCCGGGCGCCTGGGAGTGCTGCTGGCGGCCGGAACTACGGGCACGGCACTGCGGGCGCACCTCACCTGGGCCATAGATCCGGCCATGCTTTCCGACGTCGCCGTCATGATGGCTCCGTACCGGACCGCCGCCACCGCCGGCTGTGGCGGCGTGAGCAGGCCCGCCAGCACGCGGGCGCGGGACTGGCTCGCGGCGGTAAGGCATGCCGCGGCGCAGCAGGACTACTTCACGACCCCCTACGACGACGTCGACGTGGCCGCCCTCGCCCACCGGCCCGGCCTGTCCGGCCAGTTGCAGGCGGCGTTCACCGATGCGCGCACCGCTGCTCACCAGTTCCTCGGCGCGGTGCAGCGGACGGTCGTGCAGGGCAGCGCCAAGCGCGGGCTTGCCAGCACCGGTTACATCGCCTGGCCGCCCGACGGCATCGCCGATTACGCGGTGCTGGAGAGCCTGGCGGTCAACCAGATCGGGACGGTGGTGCTGGACAGTTCCATGATGCCGCCCGCCACGACGACCACGGTTACGCCCAGCGCGGTGACCAGCACGCCGAACGGCATCGCCGGGGAGTTGCATGTGCTGCTGGCCGACGACAACCTCACGCGCTTGCTGTCCACCCCCGCCACGGCGGATGTGCCCGGAACGGTATCCGGCGTCGGTGCCGGAGCGCCCGGTGGCGCCGCCAGGACGCCGATCGGGGGCGGTGTCGTGGCCCGCGCCTCCGACTTCGCCGAAGCACAGTGGTTCCTGGCACAGACCGCCATGATCGCCGCGCAGGCACCACGGCAGGCACGGGCACTGGTGGTGGCGCCACCACGCCGCTGGGACCCGTCAGCCGGGCTCGCGGCATCGCTGCTGGCAGACACCGTCCAGGCACCCTGGATCCAGCCCGAGACCCTGGGCACGCTCGTCCACTCCGGTCCCACCACCAGCCCTGGTCTGCTGGAGGCCCCCAGACAGCTCCGGATAAGCGGCAACGAACTCCGCCCGTCGCTGTTGCGACGGGTCCGGCGACTGGCGGGGTTGGTGGGCTTGCAGGCGAGCATCATCACCCCGCCCAAGGCCACTTACCTGAGCACCGCCCTCGCGGCGGTGGAATCGTCGGCATGGCGTGGCGACCGTGCCAACCAGGCACATGCCCGTGCCTTGCTGGAGCAGGTCCAGGCGTATGTCCTGCACCGGTTCGCGCAAGTGAAGATCATCGATTCAGGCCGGATCACGCTCGGCGGCAAGTCGGGCGACGTCCCGGTTTCCATCACCAACCGGCTTCCCTATCCCGTGACGGTGGGCCTGCGGGTCACGGTCCCGGACGGGGTGGGCGTGACGATCGGATCCGTGCCACGCGCGGTGCAGGTGGCGGCGGGGTCCTCGCACACCCCGACTTCCCGCACGGTCAAGATCCCGGTTCAGACGGCGACCGCTGGCTCGACAACCCTCACATTGCAGCTCACGGCGCCCAACGGGATACCGCTGCCCGGGCCGGCGGCGACCGTGACGGTGCAGGCAACCCACTTCGGCACCATGGCCATCGTGATCATAGGCATCGCACTGCTGGTCTTCGTGGTCACCGCTGTCGCGCGAGCACTGCGGCGCGGCGGCATGGGGGGACGCGCCCCCGGACCACAGGCCGGACCCGGAGGTGGCGGACCCACTGGTCAGGGCGCCGCCGCCGACCACGGGGCCCCGCACCCTGATGAGGGCACCCTGCTTACGCCGGACGGGCAAACGGATACCGTCGAGGCTGAGCGGGCAGACCCTGAGCGGGCAGCCCCTGAGCGGGCAGATGCTGGCCGGGCACCGAAGGAGACCGATGACCACCCCAGCGCCACGGACCGGTCGGGCCGGACGCCCCCCCGGTGACCGGCGGCTGCGGCCACCATCTGCCACCCCGATCCCCCCCGATGGCCGGCGCAGGCCGGGACGACAGGCACCCGTTGACGAGGGCACCGCCAGCGTCGTCCGGTCCAGCAGTGTCATGGCACTGGGCACCCTCGCCTCGCGCGGCACCGGGTTCCTGCGGACCCTGGTGCTCGCCTACGCACTCGGGGACTCCTTCACGGCCAATGCCTACAACACCGCGAACACCCTGCCCAACACGGTCTACGACCTGATGCTGGGCGGCATTCTCACCAGCATCATGGTGCCACTGCTGGTCAATGCCGCCAAGCGGGATCGCGACCGTGGCAGGGCCTACGACCAGCGGATCTTCACTCTCACCACGCTGGCCCTGTTCGCCGTGACCGCGGTCGCGACCCTCATGGCGAGCATCCTTGTGGGGATCTACGCGAGCGCGATCACGGGCGCCGAACGTCACCTCATGGTGATCCTCGCCTATTTCTTCGTCCCGCAGATCTTCTTCTACGGGATGAGTTCACTGGTGGGGGCCGTGCTCAACGCCCGCGGCCACTTCGCTGCGCCCATGTGGACCCCCGTGGTCAACAACATCGTGGTGATCGCGGTGCTGCTGATGTTCGTCGGCACGGGCGGTATCGGGGTGACCCCGGCCACGATCTCGGCCAGCCAGGTGCAACTGCTCGGGTTCGGCACCACCCTCGGCATCATCGCGCAGACCATCGCGCTCATCCCGGCGCTGCGCCGGGTCGGCTTCCGGTGGCGTCCCCGGTTCGATTTCCGCCGGGCCGAGATCGCCGAGATGTGGCGGATGGGCGGCCCACTGGCGGGCTACATCGTGACCACCCAGGTCGCCCTGCTGGTGGTGATGAACGTGGCGAGCAAGGCGTCGAACCAGGTGAGTTACGACGGGGTCGGCACCTACACCTACGCCTGGCAACTTTTCCAGATGCCCTACGCAATCGTCGGCATCTCGGTGATCACGGCTCTGCTGCCGCGGATGAGCGCACACGCCGCCGAGGGGCGGTACCGGGAGGTGAAGTCCGACTTCTCCAGTGGTGTGCGGCTGTCTTCGGTCATCGTCGTGCCGGCCTCGCTGCTGCTGTTCGTGCTGGGGTCCCCCTTCGCCGAAGCACTGTTCGGCTACGGCAGCACCAAGCCCACCGAAGCCGCCTATATCGGCGTGGTGTTTGGCGTCTTCTCGCTCGGCCTGGTCCCCTACATGTTGTTCCAGTTGATATTGCGGGTCTTCTACGCGCTGTATGACAGCCGCACCCCCATGTTCATCGGTGTCGCGGTGATGCTGACCAACATCGGCGCCAGCCTGGCCGCGCTCGCACTGCTGCCGGCGGGCCACGTGGTGGAGGGCATCGCGGGCGCGTTCGGGCTTTCCAACGTGGTCGGGACGGTCGCCTCCTGGTGGATCCTCTCCCGGCGCCTGCACGGCCTGGGGGGGCCACGCATTGCCCGCAGCATGATCCGGATGCATGTCGCTGCCATCCCGGCCGCCCTGTTCGCCCTGGCGGTGACCTTCACCGTGGGTGTGGTCTTCTCCCCCGGGCCGATCCTCGGCATCCTCACGGTCGTCATCGGTGGCTGTGGCGGGCTGCTGTTTTACTTGCTGTTCGCGCGTGCCCTGTCGGTCACCGAGGTCACTGACCTCATGGCTGGCCTGCGGGGCAGACTGCGGCATTGAAGCCGGGCACACCGGCAGGGAACGGGCCAGTGGTGCCGCGGGCTGCGCGAGACCCTGGGTCACCCTGAGGTAACGGTTTGCCTCCAGCGCCCCGGCGGACCCGGCATGGTGGCCCAGTCCGCCTACCATGGTGTCCGGCACCACCGTGCCCCGACCGCGAACTGGCTGGCGTCCCGGGCACCCGGAAGGAGGGCCGAGGGCTGATATCGCCCTGGATACACCCATGAGCACCTTCACCTGTGAACCGGGAGGCCGCCTCGGCGGTCGCTACCGGCTTGAGGACCGGGTCGCCGCCAGCACCGGCTGGGCCATGTGGAGGGCCATCGACGAAACCCTCGCGCGCCCAGTGACTGTCCTGACGTTCACGGCGGGCTTCCCGCGGGTGAGCGACACGGTCGCCGCCGCGCGCGCCGCGAGCAGGCTCACAGATTCCCGGATGGCCCAGGTATTCGACGTCGAGGAAGACTGGGACCGCTCCTACGTGGTGATGGAGTGGGTGGCCGGTGACACTCTCACCGACCTGCTGGCCGAGGGGCCGCTCGACCCCGGGCACGGTGCCCGCATCATCGCCCAGGCGGCCGAGGCGATCGCGGTGGCGCATGCGGCTGGGATCGCCCACCTCTGCCTGACACCTGGGTCGCTGCACTGGACGGTGGGCGGGGGCGTGAAGATCAGCGGAGTCGGCATCGACTCCGTGCTGGCGGGGGTGACGGCCGAGGATCCGGCGCTCACGGACACGATCGGCCTGGCACACCTGCTGTACGCGACCCTTACCGGGCTGTCGCCCACTGGGAACTGGTTCGGACTGCCCGCCGCGCCCACCACTCCGGATGGCTACCCGCGCAGCCCCCGCCAGGTCCGGGCAGGCATCCCGATGGGCATTGACGATGTCGCCTGCCGGGCGCTGTACCAGCGGGATGGCCACGGCCCGGCGATCCGGACGCCCGCCATGTTTGCCAGCGCCCTCGCGCCTGTGCTGCCGGCCCCGGTCGCACCACTGCCCGCGCCAATGGCCACCGACCGGGACAGGACGTGGGGGGCAGAGTTCCCCACCGGAGACACCGTTCCCCCCTGGAGTGGCACGGCCAGCTCAGCGGCCCGCCAGTCGCGCCGCGGTAGCCGGGGAGGCAGGCCATTCCGTACCCGGGTGGCGGTGATCGCGGTGGTGGTCCTCGTCGCTGGGGCCATCGCGGTCGGTGCGTGGTCGATGAACAACGGGGGTGGGCAGTCCGGGAGCACCGGTGGCACCCATGTGACTCACCCCAAGACCCATCCGTCGGCGGCCGTGCAGGTGCTGACCCCCAAGCAGGCGGCGGGATTCGATCCGCTGAGCCCTCCCAAGGACGACCCGTCGAACGAGAACAGCAACTTGGCGTACAGGGCCATCGACGGGAATCCGCATACAGCGTGGAAGACCCAGTTCTACTTCAACAACCCGGTCTTCGGCGGCCTGAAGAAGGGGACCGGGCTCATGCTGGATATGGGCAAGCCGGTACGGCTGGCCTCGCTCACGGTCACCTTCGGCCACATTCCCGGTGCGAACGTGCAGATCGAGGTCGGCAACAGCAACACGCGCTCACCGTCGACCTTGTCAACATTCACCACCGTGGCGACCGGCAGCAACCTCGCGGGCACCTACACCTTCACCGCTCACGGCAACGCCTCGGGGCGGTACGTCCTGATCTGGTTCACCAAGCTGCCGCCGATGGCGGGCTCGGCGAACCGTTACATGGCCGAGGTGTTCAACGTCATCGTGCGCGGTTACGGCTGACCCGTCGGCAGGGACTGGAAATGCTCGGCGCGCAGCCCTCCGACGCGGATCTGCTCCGGCAGCATGTGAACGGTGATCATGAGGCCTTCGGGGCGCTGTTCACCAGGCACCGCGACAGGCTCTGGGCGGTCGCGCTCAGAACGCTGGGTGACCCCGATGACGCGGCCGACGCCCTGCAGGAGGCGATGATCTCCGCCTTCCGGCAAGCCGCCGGCTTCCGGGGCGATTCGGCCGTCACGACCTGGCTGCACCGCATTGTCGTGAACGCCTGCCTGGACCGGTTGCGGCGCAAGGCTGCCCGGCCGGCTTCAGTCATGGACCAGCAGGCTCTGGACTCACTGGCGCGCCGGCCCTGGGGACCGGATGCGCAGGCGGATAGCGACCTTGCGCTGGAAGTGGCCACCGCCCTGCGGCTGCTGCCCGCGCAACAGCAGATGGCGCTGCTGCTCGTCGACATGCTCGGATATCCGGTGGCCGACGCCGCTGATGTGCTGGGGGTGTCGGTCGGCACGGTGAAGAGCCGCTGTGCCCGCGGACGAGCGCGGCTGCTGCCACATCTGGCGCACCTGCGCCGCGGCCGAGGTGGTGGCCGGGTAGATGGACCGGCACCGCCGGCAGCGGGTGAAGTCCCCGGACCCGGGCGGCCGGGCCAGGGTGCGCAGAGAGCGCCGGAGCGGAACCTGCCGGTCGCGGGCCGCGTCTCACCTGAGCAGGGAGGGGGTGAGCGGGAACCATGAGCCACCATTACGGCGCGCGGACCCTGGCGGCATACCGGGAGGGCCTGCTGCGCCGCGGCCGGCGTAAGCGGATCGGCGCTCACCTGGCCACCTGCCAGCACTGCGCGGCGGTCAAGGCGGACCTGGCGGGTGTGACTGCCGCGCTGGCGGCTGTGCCGCAGCCCCCGATGCCACCGTCCATCGCTGACCGGCTTACGGCCGCGCTCGCCGCCGAGGCCGGGTTGGCCGTCGGAACTGCGCCACAAGATGTCAGCCGGGGTGCGCTGGCCCGGAGCGACGGGGATCAGCGTGGAAGCCGCCGGACGCCAGGCGTCCCCACGCAGACCCCGGTCCAGGGTGGGAGAGCCCGTCCGGCCCGGCGTCCCCCTCGGTGGGCACGGCCAGCGGCCGTGGCCGTGGCATTGGCCGCGCTGTTCGCCGGTGGTGGTTATGCCTTGAGTCAGTCCCCGCTCGGCACCGCTGGCCCGGCGTCCACCGCGGCCGGTTCCAGCCCGGTGAATGGCACGGCGGGTCAGCCTGCCCATGCACCCAACGGCGGCACGTCGGTCATTGGGCTGAATCCCTCGACATTGGCCAGCGGCACCAACTATCAGCCCGGCACGCTCGGGAAGCAGGCCGCGGCTGTGCTGGCTGGCCGCTTGGACCACTCCGCCTTGCCCAGCGCGAACGGATTGCACAAGCTCGCGGGCCTTACGCCGACCGCGGCGAGGAGCTTGCCCGGCTGCCTGGGCCGGGTGGCTCCGGGCCAGCACGTGAGCATGGTGGACTTCGCTCGCTACCGTGGCCGGCCCGCCACCATAATCGTGGTGTCCAACGGCCGCCAGCGGACCGTGCTGGTGGTCGGGAGGGGGTGCTCGGCACACTCGGGGCAGGTGATCGCTCGTGCCCCCTTGGCCAGCCCTGGCTGAGCCGGCCGGGCCAGGTCCGCGGGCCGGGCCGGCATGACCGTCCGCTGGGAATCTCCTTGGTCCCGGATCGGTTGACTCCGGTGCCCGTCAAGGAAAGGCAAGAGCCGTGACCGACATCCGGAACGTCATCATCATCGGATCCGGCCCCGCGGGGTACACCGCGGCGCTGTATGCGGCACGTGCCCAGCTCAAGCCGCTGGTCTTCGAGGGGTCCGTCACGTCCGGCGGCGCCCTGATGAACACCACGGATGTGGAGAACTTCCCAGGATTCCCGGACGGAGTCATGGGCCCGGATCTCATGGACTCGATGCGCAAGCAGGCTGAGCGCTTCGGCGCCGAACTGGTCGCCGAAGACGTGACCGGTGTGGATCTGACCGACGTGCCGATGCGTGTCACGGCCGACAGCGGGAGCTATCTGGCCCTGACCGTGATCATCGCGACCGGTTCGCGGTACCGGGAACTCGGCGTACCCGGCGAGAAGCTGCTGTCCGGTCATGGCGTGTCCTGGTGTGCCACCTGTGACGGATTCTTCTTCCGCGACCAGGACATCGCGGTGATCGGCGGAGGTGACTCGGCCATGGAGGAGGCCACCTTCCTGACCCGCTTCGCCCGCTCGGTGACGGTGGTCCACCGGCGCGACACCCTCCGGGCGTCCAGGATCATGGCTGACCGGGCACTTGCCAACCCCAAGATCAAGTTCCGCTGGGACAGCATCGTCACCGAGATTGTCGGTGACGGCAAGGTCAGCGGAGTGCGGCTGCGCGATGCCAAGTCCGGCGAGGAGAGCGTGCTGGACGTCAGCGGGGTCTTCGTAGCGATCGGCCACGATCCGCGGAGCGAACTGTTCGCGGACCAACTCAGCAGCGACTCCGAGGGTTACCTGCTGGTCGATCAGCCCTCTACCCGCACCGCCATTCCCGGCGTGTTCGCATGCGGTGATGTGGTGGACCGGCACTACCGTCAGGCGGTGACGGCTGCTGGAACCGGCTGCGCCGCCGCCTTGGACGCGGAACGCTACCTCGCCGACTACGGAAGCTGACCCGGGATCCGGGCGTACCGGCCTAGCGCCGGCGTGGATGACCTGACCGTGACAATAGGCCGTGACAGACGGCGAGAGAGGAAGGCCAGTTGTGGGCGCGACCAGGGCGGTAACCGATCAGAGCTTCGAAAAAGAGGTTCTCAACAGCACGAAGCCGGTGCTCGTAGATTACTGGGCCGAGTGGTGCGGCCCTTGCCGGCTGGTCGCGCCGGTGCTCGAGGCCATCGCGGCAGAGCACGGTGACAAGCTCGAGATCGTGAAGCTGAATGTGGACGATAACCCGGAAGTCACCCGCCGGTACAACATTCTCAACATTCCCACCCTCGGTGTGTTCCAGAACGGGCAGGTAGTCAAGGAACTGGTGGGCGCACGGTCGAAGTCAGCGCTCCTGCGCGAGCTGGCTGACTTCATCTGACCGGAGGCTTCCGGCTACTCAAGTGTGTGTGTGCTCTCCACGGGCCTCCGGTGGGGAGCACACAGACTTGCCTGGGTCACCCGAGTGCGGGGCCGCAGTCAGGCCAGACGCAGCGCGCGCTCGGGGCTCATGGAGCCGAGCAACCGTTCCAGCGCCACTTCGACGTCTTCCCGCCAGGACACCGCCGTCTTCAACTCCAGCCGCAAACGCGGATAGCGGTGGTGCGGACGGACGGTCTTGAAGCCCACCGCCAGCAGGTATTCCGCAGGCAGTACGCATGAGGTGCCTTCCTGCTTGCGCAGGTCCCCGAATGCCTCCACCGCTTTCACGCCGCGCCGGGTCAGATCCTTGGCCACTGTCTGGATCAGCACCCTGCCCAGCCCGCCGCCTGAGAACTCGTCGATGATCCTCGCTGCCATCAGCAGCACGGCATCGGCGCTGACGGGGCTGGTGGGGAAGGCGGCCGAGCGGGGGACGTACATCGGAGGCGCGTATAGCACGTACCCAGCGGGCACGCCGTCCACATAGGCGATCTTGCCGCAGCTTCCCCATTCCAGCAGCGTGGAGGAGATCCACGCCTCCTTTTCCAGGGCCGGATCGCCGGCGTCCTGTGCTCTGGACTGGGCGACCGGGTCCAATTCCCAGAAAGCACACCTTCGGCAGCGGTGCGGGAGGTCATCAAGATTGTCCAGAGTGATATTGGCGAGGCGGCGCGGCACCTGGCATCCCTCCGGCTGTGGCGCTCTGCGTTGACGTCGGTTGCTCCCCCGGGGTGCATGGCGACTGGCCAGCAACTGGCCCGGCCTTCCCCGGTGGTCACTTATGCCTGCCGGTATCGTACCCGCCACCGTCGCTCTATCCAGCGGGCACCTTGGGCGACCCGGTGATTCGGCTTGCTCGGGGTGCTGCCCCGCAGTCGGATCCGGCCGCACTACCCCGGTTGCCGGCGGGGCGGGCTGCTATCACCTCCCGGTTCCCGGCGGGGCGGGCTGCTATCACCTCCCGGTTCCCGGCGGGGCGGGCTGCCATCACCTCCCGGTCCCCGGCGGGCCCGTCCAGCACCATGGCCGTGGGCTCCGCAGCGGGCACATGGGCCAAGTTCCGCCTGCCAACCGCCGCGTCCCTCACGTCAAGGGCGACGGCCGGAACCGGCGTGGTTCACCGGCGGTCGGCCGGCCCTGCGAACGGGATGGTGGCCCACCATTAGGCTCGGTGGGTGACTTCACGTAAGAGCTTCGGCAGCGACAATCACGCGCCCGCACATGAGTCTGTCCTGCGCATGCTGACAGATGCCAGCGTGGGCGATGCCCATGCCTATGGCGATGATCCATTGACCGAGCGAGCGAGCGCCGAGTTGCGGGATCTCTCCGGCGCCCAGGAAGTGTTGTTCGTCTTCACTGGGACAGCCGCGAATGTCCTTGGTATCAGTCTGCTGGTGCGCCCATTCGAAGGGGTGATATGCGCGGAGAGCGCGCATCTGAACATCGACGAATGCGGGGCGGCTGAACGGGTGCTGGGCACTAAACTGCTGCCCGTGCCGGTCCCGGACGGCAAGCTCACGCCGCGGGCCATCGCAAGCCGCCTCGGCGGGCGCCATGATGAGCACCGGGTTCAGCCGGCCGCAGTCGCCATCACCCAGGCAACCGAACTCGGCACCTGCTACTCGATTGAGGAACTCGCCGAACTCGCTCGATTCTGCCGCCAGGAGGGATTGCGGGTCTACATGGACGGCGCGCGCCTGGCAAATGCCGCCGCTTCGCTCGGCTGTGAACTGCGCGACCTATCCAGCCAGGTGGACATCCTGAGTGTCGGCGGTACCAAGAACGGCGCCGTCGGAGCCGAGGCTGTGCTGGTTATGGATGCGCAACTGACAGCGAGTGCGCCGTACCTGAGAAAGCAGCAGATGCAGTTGGCCTCCAAGATGCGGTACCTCGCCGCCCAGTTCATCGCTTTGCTGTCGGACGACCTATGGCTCCGCAATGCCGGCCACGCGAACGAGATGGCAGCCAGGCTCGGGGAGGAAATCGCCGGGCTCCCGGGCGTGGAGCTATGGCAACCGGTGCAGTCCAATGCCGTCTTCGCCACGCTGGATCCCGTCTTGATCGAAGAATTGCAGCAGGACTGGAGCTTCCATGTCTGGGATGAGGCCGCTCATGTCGTGCGCTGGATGACCGCCTACGACACCACGGAGGCCGACGTCGATCAGTTCGTCCTCGCCATACGGCAGGCGGTGACCGGGGCGGGTGCGGGCCGGGGATGAGCCTTGCGCGGCCATGGGCTGCGTAAGGACGTCCAGTGTCAGTTCACGGGTGGCTACTGCTGATCCTGACTGCCTCACAGTCGCGTGGGGCACTGGTTTCACGTGAAACAAGGCACGCTTCGGATGGCGGCTCATAGCGCGCACGCCCAGAGATGCGGCCGCGGGTGGCGGGGCGCCGCGGGTGGCGGGTGGCGGGGCAACGTACGGGCTACAGGGACTCCTGCCCCGTCTGCCGAAGGGATGACATAGCTCCGACGATCCGCTGCAAGTCCTCCATGGACACGAACTCGACTATGATCTTGCCCTTGTTCCGTCCCAGTTCGACCTTTACACGCGTGTCGAACGCATCGGACAGGCGGTCAGCGAGCGCTGTCATGGAAGCCGGGACGTCCGGCCTGGCCGTGCTGCGGCGCTCGCGGGGGGTGTCTTCACCGCCCAGGGCCACGATCTCTTCCACCGCGCGCACCGACAGGCCCTCCGCCACGATCCGGTGGGCGAGACGGTCCTGGGCGGCGGCGCTGTCCAGGGTCAGCAGTGCCCGCGCATGACCGGCACTGAGCACACCCGCTGCCACCCGGCGCTGAACAGTAGGGGGCAACTGCAAGAGCCTGATCGTGTTCGAGATATGAGGCCGGGAGCGGCCCACCTTCCGCGCAAGCTCATCATGGGTTGCCCCGAAGTCATCCAGCAGTTGCTGATAAGCGGCTGCTTCCTCCAGTGGATTGAGCTGCTCCCGGTGCAGATTCTCCATGAGGGCGTCCCGCAGCAGGTCCTCATCGGACGTGCCGCGGATGATCGCCGGGATCCGTGTGAGCCCGGCCCGCTGGCAGGCCCGCCACCGGCGCTCACCCATGATGAGTTCGTACCGGCCGGGCATGACCAGCCTTACCACCACCGGCTGAAGGAGACCGACCTGAACGATGGAGGCTGCCAACTCCTCCAGTGCCGCCTCATCGAAGGCCTGCCGCGGCTGCCGGGGATTCGGGGTAACCGACTCGATCGGCACCTCGTCGAAATAGGTGCCACCTGCCGCCGCCTCGGGCATCGCCGGCCCCGCCGCCGTGGCGTATCCATTTCCCACTGGTCCGGCGTCAGTTTGCCCGCCGCCGTCCGGGCTTGCCGGGGCACCGGGCCACCCCACCGATGCCGGTGCGGTGGGGATGAGAGCGCCCAGCCCTTTGCCCAGCCCGCGCTTCTGCGGTGCCACTGCGCACCTCCTCCGCCTCAGCCACCACCGGTCACAGCCGACTGGGACATTCGCTCCAGGTCGGCGTTGGTGAGCCTATCGTTGGTGAGTTCATCTGAGCCGCAGATCGGCTGCACTGTGGTGCCGCTATCAGAGCCTGTCCCGGGGCCCACTACGCAGCCAGCGCCGCGGTCAGCACGGAGAGTCGCCTATCTACCCCGCCGGGCGGCCGGGCGTGGCTCTGCCAACTTGCTCCATGAGCCGATTCCGCCCGGACCCGCGAGAGCCGCAACATGGGGCAGGACCCGTGCAGTAGCGCCGGGTCTCTCGCGGTCGGCAGTTGGAGGCTGAACAGTGAGCCGTGGCCGGCAGTGATGGACCAGACCTCCACCGCGGCTCATGAGGTGATCTGGTCCACCGCGCTGAGGGCCGACCTGATCCGGCGCGGGTACTGTGCCGCGACCGTTGCGGCGTCTTCGCCCGCGAGGATGGTGCGGATGGCCTGCAGGTGGACGGTGCGCCAGGCCGTGACGGCGAGTGCTGCGGCAAGCTCGGGTTCGGCGGTGCCCGTCGCGGCCATCGCCTGCGCCAGCTCGGTTGTCAGCTGGTCGGCAAGCTCCCGGGCCCGTGCCTGCAGCGCGCGCGAGCCCGCAACCGTACGCCACCAGCCGATCATGTCGGCCTGCATGCCGTAGGGTGCCTGGCCGGCCTCGGCAGCGGCCACGAGGGCGTCACGGAGCGCACTGACCGCTGAGTGCCCAGCTGCGCGCTCGGCGATGGCCCGGGTGAGCTGGCCGGCCACCTCTGGGTAGCGATCGAAAAACAGGTCCTCCTTGCGCGGGAAGTGGGCGAAGACTGTTGGCCGGGCCACATCCGCAGCCTCGGCGATCTCCGACACCGATACCTGGTCGAACCCGCGGTCCCGGAACAGCGCCGTGGCCGCATCCGAGATGCGCTGGCGAATCTCCGCCTTCTTGCGTTCCCGCCGCCCGGGATGCGGGCCCGCCGGGACGCCGGGACGGCCATCAGCAACCATGCATTAATCATACCCGATAAGACATCATATCGAGTATGCCTTCCTGTGGTAGGGTGCCTGTCCATGCGGAACTACGGCATCAACTACGACACCGGAATCACCGCCGACGGGGACTGCACCCGCAAGCGGTTCGAGGATGCCGTGGTGCGACGCGAGCTGCAGATCATCGCCACCGACCTGCACGCGACCGCGGTGCGGGTGACCGGCAACGACCCGCAGCGGCTGGCGCAGGCCGGCGAGCACGCGCTTGCCGCCGGGCTGGAGCTGTGGTTCTCGCCAGTCCCGGTAGGCCTGGAATCCGGCGCGCTGCCCGGATACTTCGCCGACTGCGCAGGCGAGGCCGAACGGCTCCGGCGGGCACATGTGGGCCGGGTGGTGCTCGTGGCTGGGTGCGAGATCTCACTGTGGTGCGCCGGGTACTTCCCCGGCGGCGACAATGTCGCCGATCGCATCGCCACGGTGATCGACCCGGACCTGTCACGCAAACCGGACATCATGGCAGCGCTGGCCAGCGGGCTGGAGCGGGCCCGGCACACGCTTCGGGACATCGTGCGCGCAGCCAGGGAAAATTTCGCCGGGCCGATCACCTACGCGGCCGCGCCGTGGGAAACCGTCGACTGGGGACTTTTCGACCTGGTCTCCGTGGATGCCTACCGCGACGCGGACAACGCCGCCGGCTACCGGAAGGCGCTGCGCGCCTACCAGCGTTTCGGCAAACCGGTCGCCGTCACCGAGTTCGGCTGCTGCACCTACCGCGGCGCGGCCGACCGCGGCGGCATGGGCTGGATGATCGTCGAGGAGAAAGCTGGCCCGCCCATTATCCCGGGTACCTACGAGCGCGATGAGGAGGAGCAGGTCCGCCACCTGCACGACATGCTCGCCATCTACGAAGCCGACGGCGTCGACTCAGCGTTCTGGCACACTTTCGCCGGATTCGAGTTTCCCCGGCACCCTACCGACCCGCATCGCGACTTCGACCTCGCTTCCTACGGAATCGTCGCGGTCCTCGACAACCGACGAGGCACCACCTACCCGGACATGCCCTGGGAGCCGAAAAAGGTCTTCGGCGCGCTCGCCGCCGCCTATGCACGCGCCCGGCCATGACAGCGGCAACCCCCACCTGTCACGTCCCGCCTGCCCCCCAGAGGCAGTGAGCCCTGCTCGCTGGCGAGGCTGGCCGCTGCGATGTCACGAGCGGTGAGGGTGGCGCGCCAACCCCCCCACCTGCCCAGTTGCGGGTCAAAGCCGGGCAGTGCCCTGCCCAGAACTGATCCCGGCCCACGGAGGAACCAGATAACCCCGCGGTCGCTGACCGGCCAAGGCCGGACCTGGTCTGGCTCCGGTCAGTTCGGCTGACTGGCCGTCACGTTCCGCTGCGCCACCTCATGGGCGGCCTCCAGATAGGCCTGGGCACCGCTCGAGCCGGGATCGTAGGTGATGACTGACTGCCCGTAACTCGGCGCCTCGGAGACCCGCACGCTGCGCGGGATCACCGTGCCGATCACCACATCCCCGAAGTGCTCACGCACCTCTTCCGCCACCTGGGAAGCCAGCCGCGTCCGCCCGTCGTACATCGTGAGGAGGATGGTCGACACGCTCAGCCGGGGATTCAGGTGGCCGCGCACCAGATCCACGGTCCGCAGCAACTGTTCCAGGCCTTCGAGCGCGTAGTACTCACACTGGATCGGGATCAGCACCTCGGCCGCGGCGACGAGCGCGTTGACTGTGAGCAGGCCAAGGGAGGGTGGGCAGTCGATGAAGACGTAGTCCAGTTCGGAGGTGTCGTACCCGTTGAGCGCCCGGCCGAGCCGCGACTCGCGCGCCACCAGCGGGACCAGTTCGATCTCAGCGCCCGCGAGGTCGATCGTGGCGGGTGCGCAGTACAGGTCCCCGATCCCGCTGACCTCCTTCACGATGCCCACCAAGGGCTGGTCCTCCACCAGGACGTTGTACACCGATGGCGTGCCGGACCGGTGCTCCACATCGAACGCCGTGGAGGCGTTGCCCTGCGGATCGAGATCGACCACCAGGACCCGCGCACCATGCAGTGCCAGGCTGGCGGCCAGGTTCACCGCCGTGGTGGTCTTGCCCACACCACCCTTCTGGTTCGCGATGGTGATGACCCGGCACGACGCAGGGCGCGGCCACCGCGCCTGTTCGCCGGTGAGCCCAGCCAGTGCGGCCTCCGCCGCGCTCATCCCTGATGCCGCTGGGGCCCCGGCCCGGCCATTGCCCGCCATCGGCGCCGCCGAGCCGGCAACTCCCGTCCCCATGGAGGATTCACGTGAAACCGCCGCCGCCAGTGCCCTCCGCACTCTCGCTGGAGCCTGCGCGGACAGGGCGCCGTTCACACCCTCACCCGGTCCTGCGGGTCCGGGTCCTGCGGCCAGGCCGACGGTGGTACTGACCCTGACGTCCTCGCTGTCACCGAGGGCGTCAGCGAGGACGGCTGCCTCACCCGCCCGCGGCCAGCCCAGGCCGCTCGGCGCGGGCCCGCGGACCGGCGCGGCCGCCACGGGCGCACAGACTCCGGCGGCCCGGGACCGGCCCGGCCAGCCGACCCCCTTGGCGGAACCCATCACCGCGCTCCCTTCGCTGCCACCTCGCCATAGTGACCTCACGGCCCCGCTGTGATCCGGACCACTGTCGCAGCCTGATCGACCTTACCGCTCCCGGGCCGGACCACATCGACACTCCGCACGCCAAGCCGCCGCAATACCGGCCTGGCCGCCACCACTTCCTCCGCAGCACGCGACCCTTTGATCGCCAGCACCGTACCCCCGGGCCGTACCAGGCCGAGGGCCAGCGGGGCCAGGCGGGTGAGCGGGGCCACAGCCCGCGCCGTGACCACGTCTGCCTGGAGTTCACCGGCGCAGTCCTCGGCACGCCCCCGGATCACCCGGGCGCTCGTGATACCCAGCGTTTCCAGGCATTGCGTCAGGAAAGCCGTCCGGCGCAGCATCGGTTCCAGCAGTGTCACCCGGACGTCGGGCATGAGCAGGGCCAGGACGATGCCGGGCAGCCCGGCGCCTGAGCCCAGATCGATAAGTTCGCTGGGGTGGGGAACCAATTCCGCGACCACACCGCTGTTGAGCAGATGCCGCTCCCACAGCCGGGGCACTTCAGACGGCCCGATCAGCCCCCGCTCGACACTCGGGCCAGCGAGCAACGCCGCATACCGGCGGATCAGGGGAAGAACAGCGCCGAACACCTGCTCGGCCGCACCCGGCGCCGGTGGGAGCAACCCGCCGGGCCCAGTCTCAGCCGACAGGGAGCACAACCACCCGGCGGTTGGGCTCCTCGCCCTCCGACTCGCTCCGCAGCCCCGCCGCGGCCACAGCGTCGTGCACCACCTTGCGCTCGAACGGCGTCATCGCCGACAACCGCCGCGCCACACCTGTCCGGCCCACCTCTTCAGCGGCGTCACGGCCCAGTGAGGTGAGTTCCTCCCGTCGCCGTGCCCGGTAGCCACTGACATCGAGCATGATCCGCGAACGGGAACCGGTCTGCCGGTGCACCGCCAGCCGGGTCAGTTCCTGGAGCGCTTCGAGCACCTCTCCGCGCCTGCCCACGAGTTCGTCGAGGGTGGCCCCGACCACCGACACGACAGGCCGTTCGCCATCGACGTCCATGTCGATGTCCCCATCGAGATCCGCCGCGTCCAGCAGTCCCTCGACGTAGTCCGCGGCGATCTCGCCCTCCTGCTCGAGGTCGGCCACACTCGGCCGGGCACGCGACCCGTCCTCCTCAGCCTCCTCCAGCGCGTCTTCGCTCTCATCGACCTCGTCATCGCCGTCCCAGTCCAGCGTCGCGCCGTCCTCGGCGCCGTCAGCCGTCTCGTCCTCAGCGATCACTTCGGCC
>DAHUZQ010000162.1 GCA_027306495.1 Actinomycetota bacterium
GTGAGGGTCACGATGCTGGCATCGAGCTGACCCATGAACGCGCCGAAGCACACCACGCCCACTGCCAGCCAGGGCGCACGGGGGTGCTCCCTGATCGCCGCCGGGCGCGGCGGCTCGCTCAAGATACTTCTGTTACCGAACATATGCGGCCCATCATACGAGGGTTACGTCATTATGTGCGCACGGGGGGGGCGGCAAGCCCGCAGGGGCAGGCACAGCGGGGTCTGGCAGCGCCGCTGGCCATGGTGCGGAATACTTGGTCGATCTGCCGGACATGCCGTGCCGGTGCTGGCCAGGAGTGACGTCTACCGTCACACTCGCCTGAGGGGATACCCGGCCCACACACCCGCGCGGCAGCGAACGTCGGTGCACCCGGCGGCGGAAGGGACGCCGATGCAGGAACTGCGCCTGGTCGCGGTCAGCGAGGACGGCACCTACGCTGTCCTGCTGACGCCCGGGCAGAGCGGGCGGTTCGCACTGCCGATCGATGACCGGCTGCGGATCGTGGCGCGCGGGCAGTTCTCCCGGCTCGCCCAGTACGAGATCGAAGTGGAGAGGCCCTTGCGACCCAAGGAGATCCAGGACCGGATCCGTGCCGGAGAAACGGCGGAGGAGATCGCCGACGCCGCAGGGGTGCCCATCGACCGGGTACGCAGGTTCGAGGGGCCTGTCCTCGCTGAGCGTGCGTACCGTGCTCAGGAAGCGCAGGGGGCCGCCATAAGGCAGCCGGGTGATTCCGGTCCGGGCCGCACACTTGGCGATGTCGTCACGGAACGACTGGCCGCTCTGCGAGCCGACGCCGACAGCGTGGAGTGGGACTCCCGCAAGCGTGCGGACGGCAACTGGCAGGTCGATCTCACCTTCACCGCTAGCGGTCAGGCGCGGTTCGCGGAGTGGACTTTCGACCCCCGCCGCCGACATGTCAGCCCGGCTGATGACACCGCGGCCGTGCTTTCCTTCCCCGGTGCTGACCTTCCGGAGGCACCTCGGCTGCCCGCCGCCAGCAGGGCCACCGTGACCCCTATCGCACGCCGGCTTCCCGCGCCCGGTCAGCCACCGCCGCGGACCGAAAATTGGACGCCGCGGACCGCGGCCACCGGCACCGAGGTCAGGGCGCCCTCGCCCGACCCGGCCCACCGCCCCCATGCCGAGCCGGCCACCGCCGCCAGCCGTTCGGGAATGGCGCAGGACCCTCCCGCTGACGGGCCGCCAACGGCACAGCCCGGCAGCGAGCAACCGCCGCGCAAGGCTGCCCGCGGCCGGTCCCGCCGATCCTCGGTCCCAACCTGGGATGAGATCATGTTCGGCACATCGCGCCAATCCGACGAGGCCTGAGGTCCTGGTACCGCGCTCGCCGCGGCCGGGACGGGCCGTTCAGCGGCCGGTGGCCAGCAGCGACACAGGACAGCCGGCAGGATAGATCCGGCGCTGACAGGAGGGGATCGGGTGGGCTGGAGTGCGGGTACCCGCCGGTGGCGGCGGGCCGCTGCGGTCGCCCTGCTCGCCGGCACGAGTGGGCTGGCCGGATGCGGACTGGTCGGGCAGGGCACGTTTCATGCTGACGTCCCCGACGTGATCACCGTGACCAGCCCCGATGTCAGCCCCAAAGCTGTCATAGGCGCAGCCTTCACCTGTTATGGCCGCCGTGAGTTCCCGGGCTTTCATTGGTCTGGTGCGCCGACGAAAGCAACAAAGTCGTTCGCGGTCATCCTGGACGATAAGGCCGCACCCATAACGCCCTACATTTACTGGATCCTCTTCAATATTAGCGCGCAGCGGACCGCGATCCAGCCGGGAGAGATCCCCCCGGGGGCGCGTCAGGCCCACAACAGCAAGGGCCTAATCGGTTACGACGCGCCATGCCCGACGAATGCTCCCCACTCATACCGTCTCACCGTTTACGCCCTCTCACGGACACTTAACCTGAAAAGTGGCGCGGGCCTGAAGGCCACCTGGACAGCCATTGCGCAGGCCGCCATCGCCCGTGGCACGCTCTACATCACCGCCAACCCGTAATCGCTACGTCGCGCTGCGTAAACATCAGGCGTAAAACTTCGCTAAACGCGTGACACGGGCCAGAGAAGTCGGCAAGAATCACCCCGCAAGGCTAGCCTTGGACAGTTCCGAGGCGCTAGCGAACCGGGGGAAGGCCGCGCCGATGGCCGCGTGCGCCTCGCTAGCGTCACCCACATGGCCATAGGGTTGTTGGGTGGTGCGATGTACTTTCTCGTCGTCGGCCTGGTCGCCGTCATCATCGTGATCGTCATCGCGGCCGTTCTGAGCATCCGGCTCGGACGGGGCGACGATGAGGGCGAGAGTGTGACGGAGCGACCACGCGGCCGTTCCCGCGAGTCCCGTGATGAGGACTCGCGCTGGGAAGAGCGAGAAGAGCGCGGACAACGCACCCGCGTTGGCGCCGCGGCGTCGAGTCACGGCGGCCGGCCCGCTTCGGGCGGCGGGCGCGGCCCGAAGGCCCGGGAGGAAGGACGGCCGGAGCGCGGCGGCCGCTCGCGCGGCGACAGCAGGCACCGCTCAGGCGACTACGACGACGCCGACCGTGCGGATGATTACGAGACTGGGCACGGCCGGCGGGCTTCGGGCAGGCGGGCGGTAGACGGGGCCGGACGTGGGTCAATCGGTGGATCGGGCGGCAGGGGCCGCTACGGAGCCGGACCGAAGACCTATGACCCGCCGACTGGAGCGCACGCAGCCGGTCATGATTACGCCTCCGGGCAGTTCCCCGCTGATGATTTCCCCTCGGCGGAATTCCCGTCCATGGAGTTCGCCGCAGCGGAGTTCCCCTCGGGGGAATTCGCTGCCCCGGACTACCACAGGGGAGATTATCCGGCCGGTCGATTGGAACAGGCCGACTACCCATCGTCGGAGTTCGCGTCGGCAGAGTTCGACGCGGTTCCCGACTTCAACTCCGGCGAGTTCCGCTCGCCCGACTACAACTCACGTGAGCTCACGGCCGTGGCCGACGCCGACTCACTCCAGATCCCGGCCGTCCGTCCGCAGTCCCGGAACTCCGCCCGGCGGTCCGCCGCGGGAGAGGCGGATCGCGCCCGCCCGCGCCACACCGCCGAAACCTCCCGGTCGGCCGAGGCGTCCCGGCCCGCCGACCCGCCCAGGCCCGCAGACACATCCCGGCCCGCCGAAGCATCCCGGCCGGCCGAAGCATCCCGCCAGGAGGGCAGGTCCCGGTCCCGTCAGCAACGGGGAAAGCGGGAGGACACCAGCCAGTGGTCGCATGCCGAGTGGGACAAGCTCTCCGACGAGCAGTACTGGGCGGAGCTGTCCGCCGACAAGCCCTTGGCGGCGACCACGGCCAGACCCGCTGCCGCTGCGGACGCCTCATCCGCCCGCAGCGTGCCGGACCAGCGGCCCGCGAACCGGGCCGAGACGGCCAGACCCCGGTCGGCCGATGCCGCACCGCGGGCCGCGTCAGCGGTGGCCGGCCCCGACCCCGGAACCGGGTCGCGAGGTGCCCGGCCGGCGCGCAGCGGCGAACGGGACGCCAAGACCGAGCGCCTGCCCGTCAGGGGCCGGGAACGGCGCGACAGTGGGCCGGCGTCCGGCCCCTATCCGGTGGCGGCGCCCACATCCCTTCCCATGCCGCCCAGGACAGTGCCCACGCCAGTCGCTTCGGCCACGCATGACCCGAACCTGGCAATGCTGGCGAGCCTTGGCAATGGCTCGGCTGGCCAGCCACCGCTCTACGATGATGACCCGCTGACCAGCCCTTCCTTTTCCCGCAAAGCGATCGAAGCCTTCGACAGCCGTTCCTACCACGCGAGCCCTCGGCAGGATGAGCGGTCAGACGCCCGGTACCCGCTGGGCACCCCACCAAGCGGCAACGGCATGACCGATGGTCACGGCGGCTTTCCCGTGCCCCGCCAGGAGGCAGGGCTGGACGGTTACCCGTCCTATCCCGCCGCGGACTACCCGCCGCCCGTGTACTCCCCCGCCGCCGGTCCCTGGTACGGGGCTCCGGAGCCGCCGCCACCCGCTCCACACCCCGCTCCGGCACTCGCCCATCCCTACGGCGGCTACCCGGACACGGCACCCGCGGCCAGTACCTACCCGGCAAGTCACTCTCCCTATGGGAGCGGGCCCGGCCCGGACCCCTATAACGGTTACGCCAGCGAACATGCGCCCACTGGCTACCCACCCGCGGGATACGCAGAGCCGCTCCCCGCGCCCGGGGCGGGTTATCCGTACCAGAGCGGCTTGGTGACCGGTGCTGGCGACCCGCCTGGCGCCCCGCCGATCAGTCATCAGGCCGAGCCGACATATGGGCCCCAATCCGTTCCACCCGCGCCTGCGTATGATCCCAGTGGTTACGGCCAATCCGCCTACCCCGACCCCTACCCGGCGGATGGCTATGGGGGATACCCTGCCCAAGGCTGATGACTGATGACCGGCCGATGGGCCGGCGGCGACGCGAAGCAGGTAGCAGTGAATCACCCCCGGGATCATGCGCGCGCCTATCACCTGCACCGGCTGGCAACCGCGTTGGACCGGCGGGGCCTGCACGCCACGCTGACCACCGCCTACCCGGCAGCGCTGCACATCTTCATCCCCGGTGCGGCGATGCTGGCCGAGAGCATCGACTGCACACCGTCCACCGACGACCAGGGCAGGCTTCACTGGTACTACCGCTGGTCATGGGGCGAACTTCTGCACGACGCTGATGACCCGTCCTCGGCTGCCGCCAAGATCGCCGACGTGCTCTCCTCCCGCTGACACCGTCCGCCGCGGCTGGCGTCCAGACAGGGACACGCCACCTCGCCGCGTCAGCGAATGACTTCGGCTTGGGCACTGCTATGAATACGGCTGCGGCCGGGCTCTGGCGGCGGCCGGAGGGCGCTCGCGACGCGAGCGCCCTCCGGCTCTCCGGTCGTGTCTGCCACGGTCCGTGGCACCCCATTGAGCCGACTCAGGAAGTTCGCCCTCATCCTCTTTCCTGCCCGTTGACGCCGCACTCCCCGTAGCTGATGTCCGGGAGGCCACCAGACTTCGCCGCTTCCGCGAGTGAGGCGCCTCAGAGCGGGGCAAGCACGCCTAAAGGGCAGGCACACCGCAAGGGTCTGACGGGGGAAGGGGCGGATCCATGTACGTACGGGTGAACATGCTGGCCGGGGACCCGGCTCGGCTGAACGAAGGCACGCGCTACCTGACAGGGACCGTGCGTCCGCACGTGGAAGCACAGCACGGCAACCGGGGCTTGGCATACCTCACCAATTCCGAACTCGGTACCTGCATCATCGCCAGCTACTGGGACTCGGCTGACACGATGACCGCCAGTGAGCAGGCGGTGCAGGTTTCCCGCAAGGAACTGACCGAGCTGATCCGGGGCACCGCCACGGTCGAGCACTTCCAGGTGCCGGTCTTCGTCCGGCGGGCCCGCCCGAATCCGGGGGCTGGCGCGCGGGTCACCGGGGTCGAGGTCAGCCCGGACAATGTGGGAGCGCTCGTAGACGAGTTCCGCAACACCGCCGTGCCCTCGCTGATGGAGACGCCGGGCCTGTGCAGCGCTCAGCTCATGGCCGACCCGACCTCGGGCCGGTGCACGTCCGTGATCACCTGGGAGGACACCGAAGCACTGAGGGCCAGCAGAGCGCCGTCTGCGGCGCTGCGGGCCAGCATCTTGGCGGTGACACACGCGCAACTCCGCTCCGTTGAGGAGTACCGGCTCGAGTTCTCCTCAGTACGTGAGGGCGACACCAGGAGCCTGATCGAGCGCGACATCGAGATGTGGAACGCAAGGGACCGGGAGGCGATGCTGGCCTCGACCGACCTCCACCGGTATGAGGTTGAGATGCCGGGCGGACCGAGGCTTCTCGGGCGGGAAGCGGCCGAGGCCGGATGGGCCTGGCTCGAGGCGTTCCCGGACAACCGGCTCCAGACCGCCGCCATCCACGCGGACTCGCGGGGCGGGGTGTGGGAGGGTCGCTTCATCGGCACCCACACCGGCACGCTGCGCGGCCCCAGCGGGGAGATCCCGGCCACGGGCAGGTCACTGAACGCACGCTGCTGCGCTGTCTATGAGTTCGAGGAGGGCAAGGAGATCAGCTACCACCTGTACTTCGATCAAGCTGACCTGTCCGAGCAACTCGGTATCACGCCCGGCGGCGCCTGAGGTACCGGGCGGGGCGCCACACACAGCAGCGGCCCCGAGAACTCCCCAGGCGTGCCAGGCAGGCCCTGCTGGCCCGGGACGTGTGAGTCGCGACGCGAGCGCGGGGAGGGGCCTGCCTGCCCAGCGTGCACGTGTGCTGGGGCAGGCCCACCCAGCGTGCACGTGTGCTGGGGCAGGCCCACCCAGCGTGCATACGTGCTAGGGCAGGCCCACCCGCGCACCCAGCGCAGCCGTGAGCGCATCGAGCGCGGAAGCCTGGCTGGCTGTGTCGCTACCGTCGAACGGGCCCGACCAGCACAGCCCGAACTGGACGCCGCGCCGGTTCTGGTCCCACACCGACGCCGCGTTCGCCCGCAGGTACGCCGCATACGTCGGCCGCGGGTCCGCTTCTTGCAGGGAGCCCAGCGCCGCTATGAAGATGCCCTTGAACATCGCCTCGTCCCCGTCGCAGGAGGAGGGCTCACAAGCCTCAGTCAGGATGCCATGTGGGCTGAGCGCGGGGCTGCGGATCACGGCGTGAGCCACTTGCCGTGCCACCGACAGCGCGGCCTTGCCACCACCGGCACGGCTGAGTTGGACCAGGCCTGCGATAAGCACTCCCTGGTTGTAGGTCCAGGTCGGGGACGACAGGTTCGGCCGGCAATTCTGCAAGCCGTCCACCACAAGGTGGCCCCCGGTGATCAGGCCGCTGGAGCGGAACCAGTGCCACTCGCGCAGCGCCCACTGCTGGTAGGTGTGGTCACCGGGTATCAGGTTGTGCAGCGATGCGGCAACATCGAGGAAGATCTCGTTGGCGATCGAGTTCTTGTACGTCTTGTACTTGCTCCACCAGATGCCACCGCCGCACGTGCGGTCCCACCCGCCGGTCATATCCGCGAAGATGCTCTGGGCCTGCGCCAGGTAGCGCCGGTCATGGGTCAGGTTGTAAGCGGCGATCCAGGTGAGCGCCCACCACCCCTCATCGTCGTAATAGTGATTCAGGAAGTGGTTGGTGCCGTGGAACGCCTGGTAGGTGTGCTGGAGGTCAGCGAGGTAGGCACGGCTGCCGGAGACCTGCATGTAGCCGATGGCGGCGGACAGGGCGGTCGCCGACTGCCACCATTGCGTAGCGGCATACGCGCGCCCGTTGTAGCGCGATTGCAGGGCCGCGGCTGCCGCGGCTGCATCCTGCCGCGCGGCGGCCGGCGTCCACACTGCCCTGACCACCCGCTGGGCCGCCTGGGCCCGGTTGGGGTCGGCCGAAGCCGAACTGTAGACGGTGCCGCCCAGCGCGAGTACGGCTGCCGCGGCGGCGATCCTATGGGTGACGGAGATGGCGCGCACCAGGGCGCGCAGCGGGGATGACTTTGCCACAACCTCTGCTGACCTTGGGGGGGGAATTTGCCAGGTTTGGAGTAACAGCAGGTCAGCATGGTCAGAAGTGGTGCCGGGCGTCAACCGCTATCGTGCATTGCGACCCATGCCGTTACTCATGGTGACGTTCCGGCTGAGTGAGAACGTTTGGGTCCGCCAGCTACCGGGCAGTACGGGCCTGATTACGAAAGGAGCCAGTGATGGCCCTCATCTTCGTGGTCCTGATCCTGGTCCTGATCCTGGGCGGGCTCGGGTTCTTGCTGCATCTGCTCTGGTGGGTAGCACTCGCCATGCTCGTGCTGTGGCTGCTCGGCTTCGCCTTCCGTGCCGCCGCACCATCCGGCCGGGGCCGCCGCCGCTGGTACCGGTGGTAGCGGCCGGGCCGCCCCCACGACCCGCACATGACCGGAACGGCCGGCCCGGGGCTGGGCCCGTACCGGCGCAAGCGCGACTTCGCCCGCACCCCCGAACCCGCCGGTGACCCCGGCGCGCCCGCATCTCCGGCTGGGGGCGCTCGCCGGTTCGTCGTACAGCGGCACCGTGCCCGCCGCCTCCACTACGACCTGCGCTTCGAGATCGACGGGGTGCTGGTGAGCTGGGCCGTCCCCAAGGGCCCGACGCTCGACCCCGCGGTCAGGCGGATGGCCGTGCACGTCGAAGACCACCCGATCGAGTACCTCGACTTCGAGGGGGTCATCCCCCGGGGTGAGTACGGCGCCGGCGACGTCATCGTCTGGGACCGGGGGACATGGGAACCGCACGACTGCGACGATCCCGCCGATGCGGTGGCCCGGGGAGAACTCCATGCCGACGTCCACGGCAGCAAGCTCCGGGGCCGGCTGGTGCTGGTGCGGACTGCCGGGGAGCAAGACGGGCAGTGGCTGCTGATGCATAAGCGCGACGAGCACGCCGAGCCCGGGTGGGATCCGGAGGATCACCCGCGCTCGGTGGTCAGTGGCCGCACCAACGAAGAGGTGGCCGCCGACCCTGACCGTATCTGGCGCTCGGACCTGCCTCCCGGGCAGGCCAGCGTCAGCCTGCGGCCACCCGTTCCGGCCCTGCCCGACGAGGAGGATCTCGCCGCCCTGGACGGGCTCGGCGGAAGCGGGACATGGCCGGTGTTCGGCAGGCGATTGCGGGTGACCAATCTGGAGAAGGTGCTCTTCCCCGCCCGGGGGCGGCAGCGGCCGGTCACCAAGCGGGATTTCCTGCGCTACTCCGCGCTGGTCGCGCCTGCCGTTCTCCCCTACCTCGCCGGGCGCGCGCTCAACATGCACCGCTTCCCGGCCGGGGCTGGCGAGCCCGGGTTCTGGCACAAGCAGTTGCCGGACCACGCACCGGACTGGCTGCCCCGCTGGGCCAATCCGGAGGCCGGCCTGGGCGAGACGAGGACCTACCTGGTCGTGGACGAGCCCGCAGCGCTCGTGTGGGCCGCAAACTTCGGCGCGCTGGAGTGGCACGCCTGGACCTCCCGGACTCACCGGCCGGACCGGCCGACCTATGTGCTGTTCGACATCGATCCCGGGTCCGCTACGACCTGGGAGGAAGTGCTGATCCTCGCCCGGCTGCACCGGGCCGCCTTTTCCCACCTCGGCGTGCGCGCCGCAGCCAAGGTCACCGGCCGGCACGGCATCCAGATCTGGGTGCCCATTGCCGAGGGACCGGGCTTCGCCGACACCCGCGCCTGGGCCGAGCGGGTGTCCCGGTCGATCGGGCAGGTGGTGCCCGATCTGGTGAGCTGGAAGTGGGACGTCGCGGGCCGGGCAGGGAGGGCCCGTCTCGATTACACCCAGAACGCCGTGAACAAGACGCTCGTCGCGCCCTACAGCCCGCGCGCTGCCGCCGGCGCACCGGTATCCGCGCCCATCTCCTGGGACGAACTCGACGATCCCGCGCTGGGACCGGACCGCTTCACCATCGCGGACGTGCCCGGCCGGCTGGCCCGGCTGGGTGACCTGTTCCACCTGGTGCTGGCCGGGGATCAGGTGCTCCCGCCGGTGTAAGCGGCGGGAGTGCGCCGGCGGGTTACCGCAGGCCGGCGGACGGGCGGTGCTGCACCTGCAGCGTGACAGCCGAGCTGTGGAGCGGGCTGTGGTGGACACTGATCGTGGTGGCCACCATCCGCGTCCCGATGCCGGGGGGCTCGCCGGTGCCGAGGTTGCGCGCGTAGCGGGGATGCGCGCCGCCGGAGACCTGCAGCCTGATCCGGTGGCCGGCCAGGAACGTGTGTGCGGTGTCATCGAGCGTCAGGGTGACCTCTCGCGCCCGGCCGGCTTCATCCACGCCGGGCGCGACCCTGGTTATCTGATCGGTGATATTGCGTGATCGCCCGCTGGGATCCACATCGCATAGCCGGGCGAACACGTCGATGTGGGGGTTGTCGGCGCTGACCCATAGTTCCACCAGCGGCGCGCCATACATCTCGACCGGCTCCTCGAGTGGGGCGCTTGTGAAGGTCAGCACGTCGGCGCGGGCCTCCAGCCTGGTGTTGTCCCGCGACCCGGCGTTTACGGACAAGACCCGGCCCCCCACCGAGGGCGTCGGGTCGGCCGGGTCGTACCGGAAGTTCGTGCAGATCTGGCCACCCCCGTCGGGTGCGGCCTGTGACAGCCGTCCTCCGGGCTGGGCATGCCAGGTTTGCGGCACCGTGGGCGGCGGCCACTGCGGGATCTCACGCCAGCGGCTGCTGCCGCCCACCCACACCCGCACGGGCTGCGGACGCGGTGCCGCAGCGCTCCCGGCAAGGTGCGCGTCCAGCCAGGACAGGCTCTCGGGGATGACGACGCTCTGGTCCACCCCGAGATGTGTCCAGGGGCCGAGGGTCAGGCCGACGTCCACGCCACGCTGCCGGAGAGTGTGGTACTGCTCGATGGTCTGGTCGAGGAACGGGTCCTGAAAGCCGCCGACGAGCAGCGTCGGGACAGTGGTGCGCGACAGTGCCTCACTGGCGCGGTAAGGCTCCCAGTGCGGGCCGTCGGGGTCGGGCCCCGCGACCCATTCGCGGAACCAGGGCGCCCCTGTCCCACCGAGGTTGTCCGCGGCCGACTCGAGCGGCAGTGAGTTCAGCACCGGGGCAAGCCGCCGTTCCGCCCGCATGAGCCTGGTGGCCGCCCGCAACGCCCCGAACTGCTCCTGATGCGCGATCATCTCGCTCCAGGTCAGCAGGAAGTACAGCTGGAAAGGCCCATGACCGTAGGCGAGGCGGGCCATGTCGTGCGGGCCGACATGGACGACCATCGCCTTGAGTTCGGGCGGCGGGTCGAGGGCCAGCGCCCACTGCACCCACCCGAGATAGCTCGGCCCGAGGGTGGCCAGCCTGCCATCGAACCACTTCTGCTGGCGGAGCCAGGCAACGGTGTCCTGGCCATCGACCGCCTCGTGGATCACCGGGACGAAGGCGCCTCCCGAACCGAAGGTCCCGCGGGTGCTCTGCAGCAGCACGTGGTAGCCACGCTCGGCGTAGAGTTGCGCGGCCAGCAGGCCGAAGGCGAAGCCCCTGCCGTAAGGCGAGCGCATCAGCAGCGTCGGACGCGGGTCAGTGGTGATCGGGGCGTAATGGTCGGCGATGAGCGTGACACCGTCCCGCATCGGCACGCCGAGCCCTCGGGTCAGCAGTACTGGATTGCGCTTGGGCGGCAGCCGCCATGCGCGGCCGAAGGCACCACTCATGATGGCCGACAGCCGACTCACCGGCCGGGTCCGCGACACCTGCACCATCCCCCTCTGACCAGCACCTTAGCCGATGGCCGGAGCACATTCGCCCTGCTCAGCAGACGGTGCCCGGGGTGGCCGGGCGAGCTCAGCGGACCGTGCCCGGTGCGCCCGGGGTGGCCCGGGCAAGTGCCGCGCCCCGGACTTTGATGCGCCTTTGCCGGGGATGTCTTGTTTCCTCCGGTCTCGGCCGGAACCATGAGGGGAGTATGAGGCGACGTCGCGACCCGTTCGTCGCCCGGGGTGGAGCGGCGACGCCGCCAGCCAGAAGGGCGTGGCATGACAAACGAGGTGGGCCCAGGGGGGCCTGCGCTGCCGGACCGGGCGCGGGTGGTCATCGTCGGAGGGGGGGTTACCGGCTGCAGCATCGCATATCACCTTGCGCACCTTGGATGGACGGACGTGGTGCTACTGGAGCAGCACAGGCTCACCGCCGGGACGACCTGGCACGCCGCCGGATTGATCACCTCGGCCGGCATGACCGACGAGACACTGCTGTTCTTCAGCCGGTACTCACGTGATCTTTACGCGCGCCTCGAACAGGAGACCGGGCATTCGACGGGGTTCCGTCCCGTCGGGCACATCTCGGTGGCAACCACCGCCGCCCGGCAGGCGGCGCTCCGCCGGGAAGCGGCGTGGATGCATGGATTCGGGGTCGAGGACACCGAGATCTCCCCCGGAGAACTCGCCCGGATGTGGCCGCTCGCCCGGACCGACGACGTGCTCTCGGCCTTCTACGTAGCCGATGAGGGAAGGGCCGACCCGGTGGGCGTCGCCACGTCGCTGGCCAAGGGCGCCCGCCAGCTCGGCGTGGCCGTGATCGAGGGAGTGCGGGCCACGGGGGTGGCAACGCACGGGCGGCGGGTCCGCGCCGTGCTCACCGACCAGGGGACGATCGAGACCGAGGTGGTGGTGAACGCCGCGGGGATGTGGGCGCGCCAGTTCGGTGCGCTGGCTGGCGTGAGCGTCCCGCTGCAGGCGGCTGAGCACTATTACCTGCTCACCGACACGGTGCCCGGCATGGATCCCGACCTGCCGGTCATCGAGGATCCCGACAACTACGGGTACTACCGGCCCGAGGGAGACGGGATGCTGGTCGGCCTGTTCGAGCCGGTGGGCGCACCGTGGTCGCTGGACGGCGTCCCCCCCGGCTTCGCGTTCGGCAAACTGCCCCCCGACTGGGAACGCATGACCCCCTACCTCGGCCCCGCGATGGACCGGATTCCGTCCCTGGCCGAGATCGGGGTGCGCACCTTCTTCTGTGGCCCGGAGTCCTTCACCTCCGACGTACGGCCCCTGCTCGGCCCCGCCCCCGAACTGGACGGCTACTTCGTGGCGGCGGGCCTGAACTCGCTCGGCATCCTGTCCGGCGGCGGCGTCGGCAACGTGGTCGCGCAGTGGATCGTGGACGGAGTGCCGCCGGTCGACGCGACCGGGATCGCGATAGACCGGACCGCGAGCTACGAGACCTCCCGCCGGTTCCGGGCCGAGCGGACGGTCGAGCAACTCGGCGTGCTGTTCGGGGACGCGGTGTGGCCGGACTAGAAGCCCACCACCGCCCGCAATGTACGGCGCTCGGTCCTGCATGAACGGCTCGCCGCCGCAGGCGCGCATTTCGGTGTGTCAGCGGGCTGGGAGTACCCGGAGTGGTTCGCCGGGGCGGGCGAGTCGCCGCAGGCGGGCCCGCACTTCCGGCGCCCAGCCGCGCACGCGGTCATCGCCCGCGAGCACGCGGCCGTGCGCGAGGCCGTGGGCGTGATCGACATGAGCCTGATGGCCAAGTTCTCCGTGCAGGGCCCGGACTCGGTCACCGTGCTCAGCAGGCTGTCCGCCAACGACGTGGCAGCCGGCCTGGGCCACATCGTCTACACCCAGTGGCTGAACGAGGCGGGCGGGATCGTCGCGGACGTCACGGTCACCCGGCTCGAGCCGGACAGATTCCTGGTCGTGGCCAGCGACATCATCCACCGCCGCATCGAGCCACTCATCAGGCGTGCGACCAGGCCCGGCGAGATCGTGACCGTCACCGACATCACATCTGGCACAACCCTGCTCACGGTCCAGGGCCCGGCGTCGCGGGAACTGATCGGGCGCCTGACCGATGCGGACCTGTCGAACGAGGCGTTCCCGTACCTGACCGCCCGCCAGATCTTCACCGGTTACGCACCTGTGCTCGCGATCCGGGTCACCTACGTCGGCGAACTGGGCTGGGAACTGCACGTCCCCACCGAATACGCCCTCGGCGTCTACGACGACCTCATGGCGGCCGGCCGCGACCTGGGGTGCCGGCCGGTGGGCCTGGCGGCGATGTCCGGTCTGCGGCTGGAAAAGGGCTACCGGGACATGGGCGTCGACATCGACAACACCGACAACCCGCTGGAGGCGGGGCTGGCGTTCGCGGTCGCCTGGGACAAGCCCGGTGGCTTCATCGGCCGGGACGCGCTCCTGGTGGCGCGCGAGCAAGGACCGCCGCAGCACCGTGTCGTCAGCCTGCTGGCGCTGGACCCTTCGGCCGACCTGTTCGGGAACGAGCCCGTCTTCGCGGGCGACCAGTGGGCGGGGTACGTGCGGGCCACCGCCTACGGGCACACCCTGGGGGGCGCCGTCGGCCTGGCGCAGGTTTCCCGGGTGGACGGGGTGACCGGCGGCTGGCTCGCGAGCACCGAATTCACTGTGCGCACGCACGACCGGCAGGTGCCCGTGCGGCTGCAACCCGGCCCGCTCTATGACCCCAAGCGGCTGCGGATCCTGGCCGCGTAGCACCGCTCAGCCGCCCCGCGCCGGTCAGGTGGCCTCGGCGAGATACTGCTCGTCGGGTACGTGCTCGTGCCAGATCGTCGTTTCGCCACCGGACATGGCGATATGACTCATCAGCCGTTCCGGCGACGCACCGTGCCAGTGCCGTTCGCCCGCGCCGATATGGACCGTGTCCCCGGGCCGGACTTCCCGCACCGGTTCGCCTTCAGCCTGCACCCGGCCCACCCCATCGACGATGTAGAGGACCTGGCCACCCGGGTGGGTATGCCAGGCCGTGCGGGCACCGGGCGTGAAGTGCACATGCAGCGCCCGTACCGGATCAGCCGTGGGCATGTTGCCGACTTCGTCGATCCAGACCTCGCCGGTGAACCACTCCGCCGGGCCGTGCGAACTGCGCCGCGCTCCGGCACCCGTCACCTCCACCGCGCCCTCCTTCTCCGTGACCAGCATCTGTCCGCGCGGCCCGCACGGGCCACCGTCTGTCCCCTGCCACCCGCGGGCAGGGTGCCCGCTCGCTCGGCCGGGCACACATCACTGTCGCCCTACCCGTGCCGCGGTCCGCGCTACCCCCGCCGCGCCCTCACCAGCGCGGCCGGGGTCAGGCCGGCGAACCGCGCGCAATCACGGCTCAGATGAGCCTGGTCCGCGTAACCTGCCCAGGCGGCGGCGCGGGCAAGCGCCGAACCGTCCTCCCCCTCGCTGCCCGCCCCTGCGGCGCCGCCAGCGTCTGCCCGGCCAGGCACGGCGCCGGTTCGCGCCTCGCCGCGCAGCCTGCCGGTGTCGGCCCAGTCGACGAACCGGCGGAACCGCAGCACCTGCCGCAAGGTCGCCGGGCCGTAGCCGACCGCCGCGTGGCAGCGGCGGCGCAACTGGCGGTCGCTGACCCCGAGCGCCGCGGCTATGTCTCGGGCGGCGGCGAGCGGCTGGGCCAGCCGCGCGACCACACCCGTCGCCAGCATGTCGGCGGGCCCGGCGGCGGCGAGGTCGCGGGCGACCGCCGTCAGCGCCGAAAGCGCGGCTGGTGGGTCAAGCCAGCCGGGCACCCGCCGCGCCAGCGTGTGACCGGCCGCGACCGAAAGATCAGCGGCATCGACCCGCTGGTTCAGAACGGCGCTCAGTGGCAGGCCGAGTGCCGGGCCCCCGGCCCCGGGCGCGAACCGGGCGCCGACCAGCACCGTCCCCGCCGGCAGCGCACTGCGCACTGGCCCGGTGTCCGGCCCCGCGACGAAAACCCCCCGGCCACGCTGCCAGATCAGGTCCGCGCAAGCGTCCGGGAGCACCGAGGCGGTTGGCCCGGCCGCTGCGGCCTGGGGCCCCGCCACCCTCGACCACAGGCAGGTGAACGAGCCCGCCAGCGCTGCGGGCGGTGCCCATTCCCGGTAGCCGGGGCTGAAGTCCACCCGATCAGTTTCGCACCCGCATGTCCGTTCCATTCAAGACATGGGCCACGCGGACGTGCTGTGCTGGCGCACATGACCTCACCAGATCTCGACGCGGCCGCCAACTTCCTGGCCGCGAACGGCCGCGTGCTGGAACGGCGGGTGTTCGAGCGCGTGTTCACCGGTGCCGGGCCCGCGCCGGTGCGCGACGCCATCGCCGCCTACCGCAACTGCGACGGCGGATTCGGCCATGCCCTGGAGCCGGACGGCCGCTGCCCGGACAGCCAGCCACTGGCTGCCGAACTGGCGCTGCGCACGATGCACGAGGCTGACGCGTTCGACACCGGGCTGGTCAGCGATGCCTGCGACTGGCTGGCCGCCCGCGCGCCACTGGATGGGGGCGTCACCTTCGTGGAGGCCAGCATCGAGGGCTGGCCGCATGCCCCGTGGTGGGTGCCCGAACCCGGACAGCCAGCCTCGCTCATCACCACCGGGCTCATCGCGGGGACTTTGCACGCGCGCCAGATCGCCCATCCGTGGCTGGACCGGGCGACGGACCTGCTGTGGGAGCGGATCGGCACCCTCACCCAGGCCGGCCCCTACGATCTGCGGGCCGCGCTGCGGTTCCTGGACCACGTCCCCGACCGGGTCCGTGCCCGCGAGGCAGTGCTGCGACTGGAGCCGCTGATCGCCGGCGCGGCCACCCTCGATCCACATGCAGCCGGTGAAACGCACTCACCACTGGACTTCGCTCCCCGGCCGTCCTCGCTGGCGCACGAGGTGTTCGGAGCCGAGGTCATCGCGGCGCACCTGGACCATCTCGCCGGCGCGCAGCGGGAGGACGGCGGCTGGATGTTCAACTGGCCCGCCTGGTCACCCGCCGCCGAGCGGGAGTGGCGCGGTGCCGTCACGGTGGAAGCCCTGCTGACCCTGCGGGCCTACGGACGCTGCCCGGCAGCGCCCGTCACTGGTGGCGCGGGTCATCCGTAGAACAGCCGTTCCATAACTGCCCGGGCGCGGCGCGAGGCACGGAGATGATCTTCGGTGAGTTCCTGGTGGGAACCGGGCGGGTAGCCCAGCACCGACGCGACGGCGGCCAGGCCGGTCGCGTCGCTGGGCAGGACGTCGGCGGCGCGGCCGCGGACCAGCATGATCGCGTTGCGGATGCCGGTGGCCAGCCGCCACGCGGTGGAGAGCACCCACATGTCCTGCTCGCCGGCCAGACCCGCCTCCACCGCCGCGCCGAGCGCCCCGAGCGTCCCGGTGGTGCGCAGGCCGGGAACGGCGTGGGCGTGCCGTAGCTGGAGGAGCTGAACCACCCATTCGACGTCCGAGAGCCCGCCGGGGCCAAGCTTGAGGTGCAGCGCCGGGTCCACCCCGCGGGGCATCCGTTCGGCCTCCATCCGCGCCTTCAGCCGCCGTATTTCCCGAACGGCTGCCTCGTTCAGGCCGCCAGCCGGGTACCGGAACTCGTCAGCCAGGGCACGGAACCGCTCGCCGAGCCCGGCGTCACCGGCGACAGGTTCCGCGCGCAGCAGCGCCTGTGCTTCCCAGGGCAGCGACCAGCGACGGTAGTACGCGGCGTAGGACGCGATCGTACGCACCAGCGGTCCCTGCCGCCCCTCTGGCCGCAGGCCCGGATCGATCTCCAGCGGCGGGTCGGGCGCAGGCCTGGCCAGGCACGCGCGCAGTTCTTCGGCGACCGCGTGGGCGGCCCTGGTGGCGGCCTCATCCGCGACGCCGCCGGCTGGGTCATGGACGAACATCACGTCGGCATCGCTGCCGTAACCCGTCTCATGACCACCGAAGCGGCCCATGGCGACCACGCACATCCGGGTCGGCAGCGGTCCGCAGGAGTCCTCCACGGTCCTGATCGCCAGGTCCAGCGCCGCCCCGATGGTCACCGCCGTGATCGACGTGAGGGACTCCCCCGTCTGCTCGATCGTCGAGCGGTTCAGCAGGTCGGCGGTGGCAGTCCGGAGGAGTTCCCGGCGCCGCACTGCCCGGAGCGCGGCGACGGCGCCCGCCGGGCTGTCGTGCCGGCGCACCACCGCCTCCGCCTCTGCTCGCAGGGCTTCCGGCGGACGCGGTGTGAGCTGAGCGTCCTCCCCCAGCATGGCCACCATCTCGGGCTGGCGCAGCAGCAGGTCGGTGGCATAGCGGCTGGAGGCGAGCACCCGCGCCATCCGCTGGGCGACGGTCATGTCGTCACGGAGCAGCCGCAGATACCAGGGGGTGGTCCCCAGCGCGTCGCTCACCCGGTGGAAGGCGAGCAGGCCCGCGTCGGGATCGGCGGCATCCCCGAACCAGCCGAGCATGAGCGGCAGCAGCGTGCGCTGGATGGTGGCCCGCCGGGAGACCCCGGATGTCAGCGCCTCCAGGTGGCGCAGCGCACCGGCCGGGTCCCGGTACCCGAGTGCCTCCAGCCTGCTGCGGGCCGCCTCGGGGCTCAGCCGGCCGACATCGCCACCAAGTCGCGCCACCGCCTCCAGCAACGGCCGGTAGAAGAGCTTCTCGTGCAGGCGGCGGACTTCGGCGGCATGCTGGCGCCACTGCGTGAGCAGCGCCTCCGCCGGGTCGGCCAGGCTGCCGGGACCCAGTCCGGGCAGCGGCGCGGTGGCACTGTCGTAGGCAGGGCCGGCTGCCATCGTGCGCAGCGCCCGCCCGAGCGCCCGCAGCACCTGTGGATCCTCGGGAAGGGTGTGGGTCCGGCGCAGGTTGCGCAGTTGCAGCAGGTGTTCCACGGTCCGCAGGAACCGGTATGCGCTGGCCAGCCGGGCCGCGTCAGCCCGGCCCACGTAGCCGCCGCGCGCCAGCGCCGCAAGCGCCGGCAATGTCGCGGGCTCACGCAGCGAGGAGTCCGAGCGGCCATGCACAAGCTGGAGCAACTGCACGGCGAACTCGATGTCGCGCAGGCCACCGGGTCCCAGCTTGAGCTGCCGGCCGGCCTCGCCGGCCGGCAGCGTCTCCACCACGCGCCTGCGCATCGCCTGCACATCGGCCACGAAGTTCTCACGGCCAGCCGCCTGCCAGACCATGGGGGCGAGAGCCTCGGTGTAGGCACGGCCGGCCGCCGGATCGCCGGCGGCCGGCCGTGCCTTCAGCAGTGCCTGGAACTCCCAGGTCTTGGCCCAGCGCCGGTAATAGGCAAGCTGACTCGCGAGGGTCCGGACCAGCGGCCCGGACCGGCCCTCGGGCCGCAGGTTCGGGTCGACGGGGAACAGGTGCCCTTCCGGGGTGGTCTGTGAGCACACCCGGATCATGGCCGCCGCAAGCGCTGTCGCGCCCTGCAGATCGGCGGCCTCGTCGGCGGCGGGACCGGGTTCGGCCACGAAGATGACGTCCACGTCGCTGGCATAGTTCAGTTCGCGGGCGCCGCACTTGCCCATGGCGATCACAGCCAGGCGGGCACCGGCGCCCTGCTGCAGTCGCGCGACCGCCAGGGCCGCCTCCAGGGCGGCTCCAGCCAGGTCGGCCAGGCTCGCCGCCACGTCATCCAGCGCCGCCTCGCCGGTCAGGTCCCGGGCCGCGATCCGCAGCAGCCATCGCCGGTAGGCCACCCGCAGATTCGAGGCTGGGTCGCTTCCCCCGGCTGCCACCGCGACCGGGTCTGCGGCGTCCGGGTCAGCGCCCACGGACGCGAGCAGGTCCGCGCGCATGGCAGCGGCGGCCGGCGCCCCGGTGCCGGCCAGTATCCGCCAGTCCTCTGGATGCCGGGCGAGATGGTCGGCCAGCGCGGCACTCGCTCCCAGCACCGCGACGAGGCGGCAGCGCAGGCCTTGGTCCGCGCGCAGCGCGGCACGCAGGTCTGACCCTGGCGCCATCCGCGCCAGCCCGGCCAGCGCCAGATCGGGGTCGGCGGACGCACCGAAGGCGGAGACCAGGTCCGCGTCGGCGCCGTCGCTGTCGAGCGCGAGTTCCCTGGTGATCAGCCGCTGCGCGCGGTCCGGGTCGGCGAAACCCAGCCGGGCCAGCCGGCCCGCCGCCGTGGTGGTGCGCGGCATGCTCATCCCAGCACGGTAGCGAGTGCGGACCCGTCCGGCCCACACCCCATGCACCACCGGCAGGCGACTGGTGACCCGTCCAGACGGCGGCCCCGCTAGCCGGTCGGCCTTACCACCCCTCAGCACACCGGCTACTACCTGCGATAACTAGTTGTTTGTCCGGTTCATAGCCTTATCGAACTATCTGCTGTTATTCGTCTGCGGTGCGCCGAGTGTCCTGCCATGCTCCCCCGTGGGGGCAACAGTCAGGCCTGGTGAGAGGCGTGGGGTGCCGAGTAGCCGGGCGTGGTCCGACATGAGGCAGGCCTATGAGAACTGACGGACATGACAGGAAGTCGAAGACCCATCGCGGACGGCACACGTTCCCATCACCCCTGCGGGCGGTGACCCGGCACTCCGGCAAAGCCATCGCCGTGGTTGCCGTCCTCGGCGCGGTGGCGGTCGGACCACAGGTGTACCGGATCGTGTCGAACGCGACGTCGCCGGCAGCGCTCCAGGCGGCCTCCGTCGACCCGAATCTCTATCCGAAGGTGCGGACGGCACACAGCGCACCGCTGGCCGTGGTCACTCACGTTCCAGTCATCCATAGCGCTACGCACCATAGCGGCCAGCACACCCACCACCACGTCATCGCCCACCGCCGCCCGGCCCGCCACGTCGCCCACGCGCCGGCTCCCAAGCCCGCCAGCCCGGCACCGGCCCAGGCGAAGGTGGCCTGTTCAGGCACCGCTTCGGGTCCGATGCTCCCGCAGAACTACGCGGCTATCGTCAACTTCCTCGTCAACCACGGCTACACCGCACTGGCCGGGGCTGGCATCGCCGGCAACATCTACCAGGAGTCGGGCGGGAACCCCGAGTCTGTGGGAACCGGCGGGGGCGGGCTGATCGGCTGGACGCCGCTGCCGCCCGGTTATGTCACCGGGAACCCGGCCGCTGACCTGCAGACTCAGCTGAATGCCCTGCTGGCCTACAACCAGCAGTGGTCCCAGTACATCCCCGCGCTCAACGCCGCGACCAATGCGACCCAGGCTGCCGATATCTACATGAATGATTTCGAGCGTCCTGGCCTGCCCGCCGCCGCGAACCGCGAAGGCGCCGCGAACGCCGTCGCCGCAGCCTGCGGGCTGTGACACAGTTCCCCGGGTGGGCCGCAGTCCGGCCCACCCGGGGAACTGTTATGTGGTGCCCTTGTTTTGCAGCTCGTAAATCCCCAGTGTCAGCGGCTGGCCCGTGTGGCCGACCATGCACTGCTGGCCACCTGTGCCGCCGTTTCCCAGTGGGCCGACCGGGGGCTGGCTGGAGCAGGCTGCCAGGAACGCCGCGGCGGCGCACAGCGTTCCCGGCAGCAGCCTCAATCTCATCAGTGACCGGACCCTAACTCGCGGCGTTCAGGAACCCCGGGCTGTCCCCTGGGTCCTGGTTCCTGCCTCAGGCAGGCATTTTCGGCAGCCATAGCGCGGAGTAGCCCGGGTAAGACTTCGGACGCTGCCATGATCCGGCCCAGGGTGGTCCGGCCCAGCCGGCTCATGACGGGATTGCTGTCGGCGTAGTACCAGGCCAGGCCCATGGCCTG
>DAHUZQ010000165.1 GCA_027306495.1 Actinomycetota bacterium
CCTCCCGGCGGTGCGCCCCGGGCACGGGCGGCGCGGCATGACCGGGGGGGTCGCCGCCGGGCAGTCCGGCGACCTCAGCGAAGCCTATCTGGACAGACTGCTGGTCTGCCTGCGCGGCAGCCCGCGCCAGGTCAGGCACACGCTGGCGGAAGTGGAAGCTCATCTGCGCGACTCGGTCGCCGACGGCCTGGCGGCCGGCCTGAGCGAGGTGGAAGCCGAGCGGCAGGCACTCACGCGCCTCGGGCCGCCGGCCACCGTGACCGGGCGTTCCGCGCTGCTCGCCCGGCCGTCGTCGGCAATGCTGCGGCGGGTCGCACTCACCGGTGCGCTCGTCGGCGGCGCCGGGCTGCTCACGGTCGGCGCTGGCGGCCTGATCGCCTGGTGGCTCGATGCCCTGCAGGGGAACCTGTTCATGACCGCGCCGTGGCCCGAGGGGACCTACACGCGGGCCGACTGCGCGCGCTGGCTGGCCGGCGACCCGCATGCGGGATCGTGTGTCACCGCGATGCTGTCCGACCACGTCGGTGACTTCCTGCTGGAAGCGGCCGCGGCGGGAGTGCTCGGGGTGCTGGGGCTGGCGCTGTTCCTGTTCCTGCGCGGCCGCTGGCAGGACCGGGCCACCCGCACGGCGCTGCCCACGGGCACCGCACAGGCCCTGGGCACGGTCCTGGCCGGGCTCGCCACCGTCGCCTTCCTGGGCCGGTTCATCGACGTGGAAATGATCCAGCACGGCATCGGCGCCGGTGAACCGCTCAGCCTGGCCGCCGCGGCGGCAGTGACAACGGTGATCTTCGCCGCCGCCTGGCGGCACGCCGTCCACGCGCCCGCCCCTCTGGCGGCGGTGGCCGCGGCCGTGTGAGCAGCAGCCACGAAGGCTCAGCCGGGCGCACCGTGACCGGGCCACACCATCGAGGCGACGGTCCCGGCCACTCGCACGCTGAGCACGGCCAGCCTGGCACCGGGCCCGGCCGGCTACGCCACTGCCGCGACCGGACAGGTGCCGCAGAGCCTGGTGGACAGGGCGCTGGCCAGCAGCCGGACTGTCGCCGTCGCAGCCCGGTGCAGCAGGGTGGCGTCGTTCGGCTCCCACGGGTCCCCCAGCGGCAGGCGGAAGGCACCGGAGAGCCGCAGTGCCGTGCGGGTCTCGCCGAGGCTGGTCAGCGTCAGGCTGGCCTCGAAGACCGGGTACAGGTGACCCATAACGCCCAGGGCTTCCCACCGCACCGGCAGTGTCACGGTGTCATCGCTCTCCACCGGCGCAAGCAGCACCACCCGTGCCAGCCCACCGGCGTGCTCCCCCGCCGCACCGGCAGGGCTCAGCCGTCGAGTGCCGGTCATGCCGGTCACGTACGCCTCGCCGCAGGCGTCCCGCAGCCAGTCCCGGTGAGCCGGGCCGAGCAGACGCGATCGGGCCGCGCTCAGCCCCGCCTCGATGACAACAACGTGATCGATGAACACCCCCTTACTCCAGCGGTTGGCAGAGCTGGCCTGCGAGGGCCCAAAGTCCCGGTTCGGCCGCAATCGGTCCCCTCTCGATCACACCGCGCTGCCTGCCACCGGGCACCGGCGCTGACATGCATGACGTACTATCGGCCCACGTGACGTCGAGCACGATGGCGGTGGCGTGAGCAACGGCCCGACCCTGACGATGCCCACCTCGCGGACGCTCCGGCGCCGGCGCAAGGGCGGCAGGCGCGCCCTGATCATCGTTCTCACCCTGCTTGTCCTGCTGGGTCTGCTGGTGGCCGCCGACCGGGTGGCCGTCGCTTACGCGGACCGGCAGGTGGCGGCGCAGTTGCAGCAGCACGGGTTCCCGTCCCGGCCGCAGGTGACGATCGAGGGATTCCCGTTCCTCACCCAAGTGGCCGCCCGGGACATCCGGGACGTCCGGATCTCGGCCCGGCATGTGCACGAGGGCCCGCTCATGATGGACGTCGCGGCCAACGCGACCAACATCCGGCTCGGCTCCGATTACCGCAGCGGCGTCATATCCCACGTGACCGGCACGGGGCTCATCCCGTTCGCCGGGATCTCATCCATGGCGGCGGGCGCGGGCATCGCCGGGCTGCGGCTTACCCCCGATGGAACGCACCGGGTCAGGCTGACCCTGAACCTGCAGGTCGCCACCGTGTCGGCGGTGGCGGCGATCCGCCAGAGCGGACCGGATTCCTTCCGCATCCACCTCATCTCGTCCGGCGGGGGACCGGCCGCCTACCTGTCTGCGCTGCACAGCTTCACGGTGCACGTCCCGTCCCTGCCGCTCGGGCTCACCATCCACGGCGTGTCGGTCACCAGTCAGGGCGTCGTCGTCCATGTGGCTGGCAGCGATATCCCCTTCGGGCACTGACCGGGCCGGGCTGTGAGCTGGCACCGGGTGCCGACCGTCATGGTGCGGCGGGACGGCGCCGGCGCTAGCGACCCAACCGGGCTCGCCAACCGGGGCTCGCCAGCGACCCAACCGGGCTCGCCAGCGAACCGGCCAACCGGCGCCGGCGGGCCGGCCGGTCCGCGGACCGGCCGGCCACCCTGACATCAGGAACTGCGGACCCATCTGACGGTGAAGCCGTTGCCGCTGCCGTTCAGCGGGCCCGGCTGTGCCTTCACCAGACCGGAACTGTCAACCATGGTGATCTCATCGTCGGGGAACGTCGAGATGACGCCGGAGGTGGAACCGGACGTCACCGACGCGCCGGAGGCGGTCCAGGAATTGAAGTCGGCCAGCGGGTAGATACCCCGCGACCCGCTCGGTGCCTCCGCGATCCATTCGGCGCTGGAGTTGGCACAGCCCGAGCAGCTCTGGACGGTGGAGAAGCTGTTGGCCGAATTACTGGAGTCGGTCACCGAAAGTGTGTAGTTGCTGCCGCTCCTGACCACCGACGCACTGATGCTGTCCCCGGCGCTGACCGAGCTGCCTACCACCTGGATGGCGTTGGTCGGGTACATCTCCCACCAGCTGTACTGGTAGGGCTTCCCGTGGTAGCACTCGATGAGCGTGCCGTCCTGCTCGACGCTGCCGCTGCTGTAGCCGTCGATGCCCACCCAGAAGGCGGCCAGCGAGGTCTGGCGGGTGCAGCTCGCCGAGGGTTCGGTCCAACTCGCGGAGACCGCGCTGTAGGTGTTTCCAGAACTGTTGTCGTTCGCGTAACCGGACCAGTTGGTGCTCTGGACCTGGGTAAGGCCCCGGATGCGCCGGGCGTAGCCAAGCACCCGGTGGTCGGCGGCGTGCTGGCCGACCGAGACCTGCCGCAGGAACGCGCGGGCGATCGCCGCGGCCCGGGCGCTGGCGGACGCCGAGGACGTGGCGGCATTGGCTGGCCCGGCCGGGAGGAATGCGAGGGCCAGGCTTAAGGTCGGCACGCCCGCCAGCAGCCAGCGGGCCAGTGTCCTTGTGGGACGCATGTGCATGGGGGGTGTCCTTTCACCTATTGCGACTGTCCGTAGCCGCGATTACACCGAATGTAAAATGGCGTGCCGCCGTCGGCAATAGGCGACTTCGTGTGCCAAAAGTGACGCGGGTGTACAGGACGTCCAGGTGAGGACTGACGGTGTCATATCCGGCCGGCGATCCCGCGCACCTCGTCACCGGCGTAAGGGGTCCGTCGTGGAATAGGCTCGACCGTTGCCGGCGCCGAATGTCAGCCTCGCGCCGGCACCGCTGCGCCACGCCGTCCGCCCATTCCGGCTCGGGCCGGGAGAAGGGCAGGTCGCGCGCGCATCGCGCTGACTTTCATGATCGTGGTTGATTGGGCCGGGAAAATGCCGCCTGATCCACCACAAACAGCGGCGCCGCGCGGCCGGGAGCACACGCGGCCGGGAGCACACGCGACCACGTCGCTGAGCCTTGCCAGCACACCGCTGCCCGGGGCGCCGCCCGCACGTCAGCCGGAGGCGAGCCGCCACGGATCCCCGAGGTCCCCGGCGGCCGTCAGCAGGTCGTGCACCGCGCGCATCTGCGGCACGTCGATGCCGACCATGCCGGCGATCTCGCAGACGGCGCCGGTCAGGCAGTCCAGTTCGAGCGGCTTGCCGGCGATCCGGTCCTGGAGCATGGAGGTCCGGTGGTCCCCCACCTCGATCCCGGCCGCCAGCCGCCGGTCCAGCGTGATGGGGAATTGCACGCCGAGCGCGGTGGCGACCGCGGCGCACTCCTCCATCATCGAGCGGACCAACCGCAGCGCCGCCGGGGACTGACCGAGTTGGCCGAGCGTGCAGCCGAGCAGCGTGGTCACCGGGTTGAAGGAGACGTTGCCGAGCAGCTTGAGCCAGATCTGACTGCGCAACTGGCTGCTGACCGGGGCCTTCAGCCCGCCGGCCTGGAACTCCCGGGAGATCGCGCGGCACCGCTCCGACATGCTCTCGTCCGGCTCACCGAGGGAGAACCGCTTGCCCTCCACATGCCGGATCACGCCGGGCTCGACCACCTCGGTGGCGCAGTAGACGACACACCCGACGACGCTGGCCGCCTCGAACGCCCTGGTCACCACGCCGCCGGGGTCGACGCTGTCGATGATCACGTCCTGGTGCGGCCCCGGGTGTCCCTGGAAGTACCACCACGGGATGCCGTTCTGCCCGGCGATGACCGGCGTCCCCGGCCGCAGCGCGGCGCCGAGCGCCGGCGCGATCCCCGGCAGGCTGTAGGCCTTGAGGCCGAGGAAGACCACATCGGCGCCGGCCACGGCGGCGAAGTCGTCGGTCGCCTCCGGGCGCGATGTGAAGTCCCCCTCCGGGCTCAGCACCCGGACCCCGTGCTCGCGCATGGCGGCCAGGTGGGCGCCGCGGGCTATCAGCGTCACCTCGCTGCCGGAGCGGGCAAGGCACGCCCCGACGTAAGCCCCGATGGCCCCGGCCCCGGCGACCGCGATCTTCACAGCCCGCCCTCCGCGAGCGAGTCGGCGATCCTGGCCCGCTGGAGCTTGCCGGTCGCCGTGCGCGGGATCGCGTCGAGGATGTGCACCACCTTGGGGATCTTGAAGTCCGCCAGCGAGCCCCGGCAGTGCTCCCGCAGCCCCGCCACGGTGGCCTCTCCCGCCAGCACCACCGCGGCGCCGACCACCTGGCCGTACTTCTCGTCGTCCACGCCGAAGCACACGGCGTCGGCCACCGCCGGATGGGCCTTGAGGACGTCCTCGATCTCCGGCGGGGAGATCTTCTCACCGCCCCGGTTGATCAGCTCCTTGATCCGGTCCTCCAGGATCAGGTAGCCGTCCGCCAGCCGGCCCCAGTCGCCGGTCCGGAACCAGCCGTCGAAGAACGACTCCGCGTTCGCCTGCGGATCATTCAGGTAGCCGGGCGTCAGCCCGGGCCCCGTGATGGCCACCTCGCCGCTCTGCCCGGTCGGCACATCCCGGCCCTGCCGATCCACGATCCGGACGTGGGCGCCCGCCTCGATCCCCACCGATCCCGCCAGGTGCCCGGCGGGCGGCAGCGGGTTGGACGTCATCTGATGGCTGGCCTCCGTCATGCCGTATGCCTCCAGCACGGGCGCCTGGTAGACAGACTCCAGCCGGGCCATCAGGGCCGGCGGGAGCGCGGAACTGCACGACCGCACGAACCGCAGCCCGATCCCGCCCGCCGGTACACCGTGCTCGATGAGTTGCTGATGGGTGGTCGGGCTGGCCGACACCCAGCTCACCGCGTACTCGCTGACGTGCCGCCAGTAGCGGCTCGGGCTCAGCCGGCGGGGCGTGATCACCGTGCCGCCCACCGCCAGTTGCGCGAGGGTGGAGGCGACCAGCCCGTGCACGTGGAAGAGCGGCATCGCGCAGTAGGACACGTCCCGCGCGCTGAGCCGGTAATGCGCACCGATGGCGCGTGCCGAGGCCATCAGGTTGCGGTGCAGCAACGGCACCTGCTTGGGCCGCTTGGTGGTGCCGCTGGTGTGCAGCAGCAGCGCGGTGTCCTGCGGGTTTGCCGGATCGAACGGGCCGCCCGGTGCCGCTGGTATCCCCGCCACCGACAGCACCGGCGGCCCCGGGGCATGCAGCACGACGTCGGCTACCGTCCGGCCGGCCGCGGCGGCCCGCACCTCCTCCCCGTGACCGGCCGGCACCAGCAGCAGCCCCGGGTCGAGGTCGTCGAGGTAGAACGCGAACTCCGCGTGGGTGTAGGCGGGGTTGAGCGGCGCCGCCACCGCCCCGAGCGCCGCCACGGCCAGGAGCAGTTCCACGACTTCCGGGCCGTTCGGGAGCATGATGGCCACCCGGTCTCCCCGCCCGACGCCGATGCGAGCCAGTGTCCCTGCGAGATCGGGCACGATCCGTGCCAGGTCCGCATGGCTCACGCGGGTGCCGTCGTCGGGGCATATCAGGGCTGGGACGTGGTCATCCTCCCGCAGGAGGGCGAGCAGGGACTCCGGCGCCAGCGACGTCGGGTGGGTCACGCGGCCTCCCAATGGGGCGGAGGGCTGAGCTTAGATCCAGAAGGATACGGTGCCCGCATAGTCGCCTCCGGGCAGGGCGGTCCGCAAGACGCGAGACGGTCCGCAAGACGCGAGGCGGTCCGCAAGACGCGAGGCGGTCCGCAAGACGCGAGGCAGAGCCACCAGCCAGGTCAATGCCCGCCGGAGGTTGCAGCCCGGCACCGGACACGTAAGGTCTGATCATGAGGCAGACGCTGCCGCTGTTCCCGCTCGGGACCGTGCTCTTCCCGGGACTGGTCATGCCGCTGCACGTCTTCGAGGACCGGTACCGGCAGATGGTCAACGACCTGCTGGCCGGGCCCGAGCCCCACTCGTTCGGTGTCATCGCGATCCGGCAGGGCCGGGAGACCGGGGTGGACGGTGTGCGGTCGCTGCACCAGATCGGCTGCACGGCCACCATCCGGGAGGCGAACCCGCACTCCGATGGCCGCTTCGACCTGGTGACTGTGGGCGGGCAGCGGTTCCGGCTGATCGAGGTCGACGAATCTGCCGCCTACCGGCGGGCGGAGGTGCGCCTGCTGGAGGAGGAGGTCGGGGACGCGCCGGACCTGGAGGTCACCGTCAAGGCGGTCCAGGAGGCGTTCCAGATCTACCTGGACGCCCTGACCATCCAGGGCGATGTCCGGGTCAGCGTGCCGGATCTGCCCTCCGAGCCGGTCCTGCTCTCCTACCTGGTCGCCGCGTCGATGATCATCGAACTGCCCGTGAAGCAGTCCCTGCTCAGCCAGCCGACCGCGGCCCGCCGACTGACGGCCGAGCGCGCCCTGCTGTCTCGCGAGACGACGATGCTGCACACCCTGGCGTCCGCCCCGGCGCCGGACCTGCGCGACTCCCCCTACAGCCCCAACTAAAGCCTTACCCCCGCGCGCGGCCCACCCGGCGGACCGGCCCCGTGCCACTCCCACTGTGGGTGGCCCGGTACGGTTTCAGCCATGACCCTCGCGACCCGCCCGCTCGGGCGCACCGGCACGGACGTGACCATTCTCAGCTATGGGGCCATGGAACTGCGCGGCCAGCCACGCGGGCCCGCGATCGCCGACGAGGATGCCGGCCGGTTGCTCAACGCCGTGCTCGACAGCGGGATCAACCTGATCGACACCTCCATCGACTATGGCCGCAGCGAGGAATTGATCGGCCATTACGTCGGGCACCGCCGGGAGGAGTTCTTCCTGGCATCCAAGTGCGGGTGCCTGCTGGAAACACCGGCCGATGCGGCTCCTCCGTTCCCGCACGACTACAGCGCCGCAAACGTGCGGGCTGGTGTCGAACAGAGTCTGCGCCGGCTGCGGACCGACCGGCTCGACCTCGTGCAGGTCCATATGTCCCCGAGCCGCGCCCAACTGGAATCCGATCAGACCGTCGAGACGCTGCTCAGCTTGCGTGAGGAGGGCAAGGTCCGGTTCATCGGAATGTCCGGGATCCTGCCCAACCTGCCCGACCACATCGCGATGGACCTGTTCGAGGTGTTCCAGATCCCCTACTCGGCGGTCCAGCGTGAGCACGAAGACCTCATCAGCGCCGCGGCCGCCACCGGGGCGGGGACGTTGATCCGGGGCGGTGCGGCGCGCGGCGGTGCCGCGCTCGACAAACAGTGGCGCCAGGGCCCGCTCGGGCTGCCCCAGGGCGAAGGCCAGCGCCGGTGGGAAGCCTCGGGGGTGCGGGACATCCTCGATGACATGAGCGGCCAGGAGTTCATGCTCCGGTTCACCCTCAGCCACCCGGACCTGTCCACGACAATCGTCGGCACATCGGACATCGAGCACCTGCGTGCCAATCTGGCCATTGCCGGGAAAGGTCCGCTGCCATCACAGGTGTATGAGCAGGCCAAACAGCGGCTGCCACGGGCAGGGGGCTAGCAGAATCGCGATGGGTAGCCGTTGACTTCCGCGCGCCGTCTCCGGGTGACTTCCGCGCGCCGTCTCCGGGGGTTCTTCGCTCCACTGGCCGCCATTGGGCCTGATCGCCGGCTGTTCGGCCCACCCGATTCCGGAGGACGAGACGTGCGAGCTTGTCAGGCGTGACTCCACTGTCATGACCATCGACCCGCGCTGGATCTACGTGCACATGGGCTACGCCCGCCACACCTGGCACGCCGACATCCTGCGCGAGCAGATCGAGGCAGTCACGGGCGGCTGACACGCTTCCGGCTCGCCACCTGCGGGCCAGGGGATACCCGCGGCGTGCCTTGGCTCGGTGTTCCAAGTCCGATCACAAGGGGGCCGGCAAAGCGGTATTTCCTAGTGGGTGTATTTTGGATACAATGGACTGTGATCCGGGGTTCGTCGTTGGGGAGCGAGACATGAGCGTGGACACGCAGGACGCTGGGGAAGATCACCTGATCCGCCCAGTGCAGCGGCCCGTCCCGTTGCGCCAGGCTGTCTACGAGTCGATGGTCGAACTGGTAGTGAGCGGTGGGCTCAGCCCTGGCGAGCACCTGGTGGAGACCGACTTGGCCCGCCAGCTCGGGGTCAGCCGCCAGCCGGTGCGGGAGGCGCTGCACCGACTGCAGGCCGAGGGCTGGGTGGACCTGCGCCCCAATCAGGGTGCCTTCGTACATGAGCCCACCGACCATGAGGTCGATCAACTGCTCGACGTGCGCGAACTGCTGGAGATGGAAACCGCCCGGCTCGCCGCGAAGTCGGCCAGCGCGGGGGCGGTCGCCCGGCTCCGCGCCATCTGCCGGGCCGGCGAGGCCGCGGTGACCGACGGGGACACCGACCGCTTCATCGCGGTGAACAACGAATTCCACGCCGCCCTCGCGGAGGTCGCGGGCAACGCCGTGCTCGCCCAGCTAGGCCAGATCGTGAGCCGGCGGGTCCGCTGGTACTACCGGCTGGTCGCGCCACGGCGCGAGCACGACTCCTGCGCCGAGCACATGGAACTCATCGACGCGATCAAAGCTGGGGATGCCGACCGGGCCGCAGCCGCCGCCCGCGCGCACACCGAGCGCACCCGCACCGCCTACCATCGCCCGGACGGCGCGCCGATGACCCTAGGCCGACCGGTTCGGCCTGCCCCCGCCTGAACGGGATGTGGAAGGCGCTGTCGGCGCGGCACTCGCAGATGACTGTGGTGGCGCTGCCGCATCGGCACCGTTTCCCCCTCTCATGACGGTGGTGCACCCGGGCGCATGCACGCCCGGGCGCACCACGGTGTTCTGTGCCTTCCTCCCTACGGTCAGGCGATGGCGGGTTTCGCCGTTTCAGGCGCGGATTTGCCCGCGACGGCACGCTCCATCTGTGCCACTGTCGGACGTTTGCACCCGAAGTAGACGATGAGTGCCGCCAGTGCCCCCAGACAGGCACCGAAGACGAACCCGGACAGCCAGTGGAAGTGCGGCGTCCCGTACAAGGTCCCGGTCATGATGAACGCCGCCAGGCCGCCGGCGAAGCTGCCACCGAGTGCCTTCCACGCGTACACCGTGCCGTAGTTGAGCGGGTTGTTGGTCTCGCCGTAGTAGTCCGACACGATCGCCGCCGTCATCGGGAAGTTGGCGCCGGACACCGCGCCCGAGATGATCGCGCAGATGCCGAACAGCACCGCCTGGTGGCTGGCGCCGAACACGTAGGCCAGCAGCTGGAACACCACGTTGACCGAGTAGGCGTAGACCATTGTCTTCCGGCGGCCGATGTAGGAGGAGATCCAGCCGTAGATCGGTCTGCCGATGCCGTCGCAAAGAGCGAAGCCGGCCGCACCTCCCGCCGCTCCCCAATACCCCAGATGCATTGCTGAGGCGAAGGGGAAGTAGAAAGCGACGCCGAACAGGGAGCATCCGACGTAGCACGCGAACTGCAGGCCGAGCCATTTGGCCTGGGGGGTACGCCACATCTCGCCGGCGCTGTAGTGGCGCAGGGAGGGCGGGTTGGCGACCAGGTCGCGGGCGCGGGCCATGAACGTGGCCGGGGCGAGCGGATCCACTTCCTTCGGCCACCAGTTCTTCGGCGGGTCCTTCATGAAGAAGGCGGCGATGACGATGCCGACGGTCATGATGATGCCCTGCCAGACGATGAAGGTCCTCACCTGCCCAGCGGTCATGGTGCCCACTGCGCCGCCACCGGTGTTGAACCCGCCGATGACGAGGATGAAGGGAACGGCGCCGTAGGCCCAGCCGCCGTTGAGGAACCCGGTGCGCCACCCCTTCTTCTCCGGGTACCACTTGAGGACGATATTGATAGCGCTGGAGTAGCACATCCCCGAGCCGATGCCGCCCAGGACGGCGTAGCCGAGGTAGTTCAGCGCCAGGTTGCTGGACACTGCCAGCAGGCCGTACCCCAGGATTCCACAGACGATCCCGCCGATGATCACGGCCTGCCGGACTGGGAGGATGCCGCGGTTGCGCAGCAGGCCGGTCAGCGGCTGGATGAATGACTCGAAGATCACGAAGAAGGAGAACAGCCAGAAGGTCCAGGCTGTGTTCCAGTGGTTCGCTGCCTGGAGCGAGCCGGACAGCGCTCCCCAGGTGTACTCAAGCAGGCCGGCCAGCATCATGACCACCCAGCCTGCGATGATGGGTACCCACCGGCCGTAGCCGAGGATCTGCTTCGGATCCTCGCCTATACGGAATACCCGGCCGGTCTCATTGGTTATCTCTCGGTAACTCGCTTCGGACGTAACGCTCATCGGTCGACACCGATACCTCTCATACGAGACGTCTCTGACTCGTGTTTCCGGCCCGAATGGGCCTTTTGTCCTGGCGCGTCCCGCCCTAATGGCGGGGTGCGCCGGTTCTTGGTATCGATCCCTGCGTGGATGGCCGCCTCTGCGTGAGGCGTGCCGCCAGGAGGTTGGTTTTCAGCGCCCCGCTGGCCGCCGGAGGCGGTCGGCGCGGTGCCGTCGCTAGCTGGGGGTGCTCGCGACGCTAGCGCCGGGGGGAACGTGGCGCCGCAGGCCGGGACCCTGGGTCTCTTCTGCACAGGTAGTCCAAATTGTATACCGTCGTCAGGATACTAGACATGCTAAGGGTCGTGGCCAGAACGTCAAGAGGTAATTGCGGGGCATTTCCGTTACGGCTGTGACTGGGCCTGAATCGAGGGGGCCCACACCGCCGGGGCAGCCGGGGCCGAAGTGGCGTGGCCGGGCGGCCCGGGGCAGCCGGGCCGCCCGGCGCGAATGGACCCCGGACGTGGCGTGATTCGCCGACGTGGCGGGATTCCAGCCTCAACTACGCCCTATCCGGGCATGCCGATTCGCCCCCGCGCTACCCCGGCCGGATAAAGACGCCGCCTTCGCCGCCCGGCCGCGAAACCTTGGCCCCGGTTTCAGCGTCCCGGGCGAGCCGCAGCCGGGCGGCCGGGGACAGTCGCGGCACCTGGGGGTGGTTATGGGGTGCGGGCCGACA
>DAHUZQ010000167.1 GCA_027306495.1 Actinomycetota bacterium
CCAGACGGGCCGGTCCGGTGCTCTGAAGCCGAGCCGGACGGGCCGGGTCCGGTGCTCTGAAGCCGAGCCGGACGAGCCGGGTCCGACGTTCTGAAGCCGAGCCGGACGAGCCGGGTCCGACACTCTGAAGCCGAGCCGGCCGCCGCGGCCCCGGCAGCAGGTGCTCCGGGTGCTCGCCGGACCCCAGTCCCGCCTTTCACGCGCCTCCTGCTGCCACGCGAACCGCTAGTGGCTGTTTCGCGCGTGGGCCGATGATGGCTCCGGCAGCCCGGGGAAGGCAACGGTGCTGCCCCGCCACTGCGCCGCCCGGATGGCGGCGGTTTCTACCGACCGTGTCCCCAGCGATCGCCAGCGGTTGGGTGTCAGCGCTACCAGCGGCAGGTAAGCGGCCGCGACCCGGTCTTCGAGCAGGGCCAGCAGCGCCATGGCGGTGGCCGGGTCAGACACCCGCACCGGCAGGTGGTAGCTGACGGCCGCGGCCACGGGCTGGGCGCCGAGGCCGCTCACGAGTGCGGTGAGAGTGTCCCGCGCAGCCTGATGAGCATCCCAGTCGCGCTGCGCCTGTGCCAGCAAGCTGCCCGTGAAGTGGGCGCCCGCCACGCCGTATCCGTAGATAGCGGCATTCTCGGCGGCCAGCGCCGTCTGGAGGGCGCCGACCAGAGCCCTGCTGCCACGTGCCGCGTCGGCGCGGGTCATCTCTCAGCCTCGCTCACGCGATTCCTCCCGGAACGCCCAGCAGGGCAGCGTGGCTGGCCTCGGAGGCGGCGATGCTCGCCATCAACTGGGCCAGTGAGGGTGGGACCGCCGCCAGACCCGTGGCCAGCGCCCGTGCGGCCGCCGCTTCCGCCGCTTTCAGATATTCGATCGCCACCCCGGCGGTCGCCGGCGTCGGCGGGGCCGGGGCGGTGACCGGCTGCTGCCTGACCGGATGGGGGTCGATGAGCCGGGCGCGCAAGCTGGCCAGGTGTGCCCGGTGCTGGCTCAGCACCGGGGCCAGCGCGCTTTCCATGCTGGGCAGGTGGGCCAGCGCCCACTGGTATCTGGCGATCATGAGCCGTTCGGAGGTGATCGCGTCCCGGAGTACCGAGACATCCGGCAGCGGGCGCGGTGGCGTGCCGAGCGCGCCGATCCCTTTGCAGCCGGTCACGAGCAGGCCCAGCGCGGCGGCGCCGGCAAGCAGGCGCCGCCGCGACGGTGCGGGCGGCGGGGCGGCCTCGCCTGGTGAGTCCACCGGGCCAGCATGCCATGGCTGAGACGGGGCCGGCGCGCACGGCTGCCACCACTCCGTCGCCGGGCTACTCTTGGGGTGCGGGATCCCACAACAGCACAGGCCGCGGGCGAGGAGGGCGTGATGCAGGGTAACTCCCGTCACAGGCCGTCACGTCCCGAACAAGCGGGCGGTTCGCCGCAGCGGCGGGTGGGTGAGGCCAGGCCGGTCAGCGCGCGCGCGCTGGACCAGGAACACCTCACGCGGGTTGTCGGCCCGGTGGTCGGGGCCGCCGGGTTGGATCTGGAGTCGCTGCGGGCACGCGGCGTCGGCCGCCGGGTGCTGGTGCGCGTGGTCGTCGACTCCGATGCTGGTGTGGCACTCGATGACATCGCCAGCCTGAGCCGCGACCTCTCCGCCGCACTCGATTCCGACGGCGCCCTCGACGATCTCGCCTACACGCTGGAGGTGTCCTCGCCGGGGATTGACCGCCCGCTGACCGAGCCGAGGCACTGGCGGCGCGCCGTCGGCCGCCTGGTCCGGGTGCCGGTGGCAGCCGGACCGGATCCGGTCGAGGGACGGGTGGTCGCCGTGACCGCCGACGGGGTGACCCTCGACCTCGCCGGATCCCGGCAGGATTACCGCTACGGAGATCTCGGGCCGGGCCGGGTTCAGGTGGAATTCGGGCACATGGAACCGGAGCCGGGCGGATCGGACGGGGGAGAGCCCGATGGACATTGACCTGGGCGTTCTGCGGAGTCTGGAGAACGAGAAGGACATCTCGATGGACCTGGCGATTAAGGCCATCGAGGATGCCCTGCTGGTCGCCTACCAGCGCTCCGGTGGGTCCGCGCCGTCGGCCCGCGTCGAACTCGACCGCCAGAGCGGCCATGTGACCGTCTGGGCAGCGGAAACCGCGGAGAACGGCGAGGTGCTGCGGGAGTACGACGACACTCCCGAGGGCTTCGGCCGGATCGCGGCCACGACCGCGCGGCAGGTGATCCTGCAACGCCTGCGCGATGCCGAAGACGAGCTCACCTTCGGGGAGTACGCCGGGCGGGAGGGCGACATCGTCTCGGGAATCATCCAGCAGGGCAAGGACCCCAGGGCGGTGCTGGTCGACCTGGGCCGCATCGAGGCCATCCTGCCGCCATCGGAGCAGGTCCCCGGGGAGCGCTACGCCCATGGTGAGCGGCTGCGCTGCTATGTGGTGCAGGTGCGCAAGGGCTACCGGGGCCCGTCCATCACCCTCTCCCGCACTCACCCCAATCTGGTCAGGAAGCTGTTCGCGCTCGAAGTCCCGGAGATCGCCTCGGGCGCCGTGGAGATCGTGGCCATCGCCCGGGAGGCGGGCCACCGGACCAAGATCGCTGTGGTGTCCCACCAGGGCGGCGTCAATGCCAAGGGAGCATGCATCGGCCCGATGGGCAGCCGCGTCCGTAACGTGATGGCCGAATTGCACGGAGAGAAGATCGACATCATCGACTACTCCGATTCCGCGGCGCTGTTCGTGGCCAACGCACTGTCGCCCGCCCGTGTCTCGCGGGTGGACATCGTGGACCCGCAGGCGCGGGTGGCCCGGGTGGTCGTGCCCGATTACCAGCTGTCACTGGCGATCGGCAAGGAGGGCCAGAACGCCCGGCTGGCACACCGGCTCACGGGGTGGCGGATCGACATCCGCCCAGACACCGCCTCGGCGGCGGAGACCGCCGAAGGCGTGGCCGCCGGGCGGGAGCGGGGCGGGAGCCGCGACGCTGACCGCGACGCTGACCGCGGCGAGGGCGCCCAGGGGAACATCGACGGCCCCGGGGCGGTTCCACCTACCAGGCGCGGCGCCGCCGGCGCGCCAGCACGGTAAGCTAACGTCCGGAATGGCAAGACGGTCCCCGCGGCCGGCGCTGTCTGCGCCCATGGTGCGGACGTGCGTTGGTTGCAGGACCCGTGCGGCCAAGTCTGAGTTGCTGCGCGTGGTGAGCCAGGACGGCACGGTCGTCCCGGATCCCTGCGCGCGGTTGCCGGGCCGGGGTGCTTACCTGCATCCCAGCCAGGAATGCTTCGAGCGGGCGCTTCGGCGCCGGGTCTTCGGACGTGCGTTGCGCGTGCCGGGGACGCCAGCCGTGGCTGGGCTCGGGGAATATCTGGCGGGCAGGTGTGGTGAGCCGGATGACAGCTCATCAGGAGACCGCGGGCCGGGCCAGCGACGATAACGGCAATGCCGGGGAAGCAGGAACCGATTGCGATGAGCGCTCGATGAGAACGCGGCGATGAACAGTACAGTCTGACGCCGGCCGGAGCACGTGCGGCCCGGGCCGGCCATGAGGGTCCGGGGCATTCCTGGACCGAGAGGGAGCGTAGTGGCGAAGGTCCGGGTATACGAGCTCGCGAAGGAGTTCGGTGTCGAGAGCAAGGCCGTGATGGCCAAGCTCCAGGAAATGGGCGAGTTCGTCCGTTCGGCGTCCTCCACGATCGAGGCGCCGGTTGTCCGCAGGCTCAAGGAGGCGTTCTCAGCGCCGAGCCCCCAGCGCAACCACGTTGTCCAGGCTGGCCGGGCGCAGGCTGATGGTGCCCGCGCCGTGGTGGCAGCGCCCAGCGAGGAGGGGCGCACCCCCGCCCCGGTGCCGCGCGCCCAGGCTCCGGCCCAGGCCCAGGCCCAGGCTCAGGCGCCGCCCGGTGCCGAGCAGCCTGCGGCCGCCCCGCAGGCCGCCGCCCCAGTGCCGGTCACGCCGGTCACACCGGTGCCATCGGTGCCGCCGTCTCCCGAACCGGTGGGACATCCCGGTGGCCCCGAGCCGGAGGCGCCGTCCCGTCCGGCGGCCTCCCCCCGGCCAACCCCTCCGCCGTCGCGGACGGGCCCCAGCCCGCGCCCCAGCGCACGTCCAAGTGGGCCCGGCGCCCCTGGGTCCCGGCCCGGCGGCCAGCGAACCTCCGGCCGTCCCGGCCCCCGGCCCGGCAACAACCCCTATAGCCAGACCGCGACCGGCATGGGCCTGCCGCCCCGGGCCACGTCGCGGCCCGGGCAGACCGGAGGCGCTGGCGCGCCACCCGCGCCCGGCAGCGCCGGCGCGCGTCCCGGTATGCCTC
>DAHUZQ010000169.1 GCA_027306495.1 Actinomycetota bacterium
GAGGCAGCCGAGCGGGCCAAGATCGAGCTGTCCGGCTCGTCCGAGTCACAGATCAACCTGCCCTACATCACCCACTCAGAGCAGGGGCCGCTGCACCTGGACGCCAAGCTGACCCGGTCGGAGTTCCAGCGGATGACCTCCGACCTGCTCGACCGCTGCAAGGGGCCCTTCCAGCAGGTCATCAAGGACGCTGGCGTCAAGCTCAGCGAGATCGACCACGTCGTGCTGGTTGGCGGGTCGACCCGCATGCCGGCCGTCGTGGACCTGGTCAAGGAACTGACCGGCGGCAAGGAGCCCAACAAGGGCGTGAACCCGGACGAGGTCGTCGCCGTGGGCGCCTGCCTGCAGGCCGGTGTGCTCAAGGGTGAGGTCAAGGACGTTCTGCTGCTCGACGTGACCCCGCTGTCGCTCGGCATCGAGACCAAGGGCGGGATCTTCACCAAGCTGATCGAGCGGAACACGACCATCCCGACCAAGCGGTCGGAGATCTTCACCACCGCTGACGACAACCAGCCATCGGTCCAGATCCAGGTCTACCAGGGCGAGCGCGAGATCGCCGCGTACAACAAGAAGCTCGGCATGTTCGAGCTGGCCGGCATCGCGCCCGCGCCCCGCGGGATCCCGCAGGTCGAGGTGACCTTCGACATCGACGCCAACGGCATCGTCAACGTCTCTGCCAAGGACCTCGGCACCGGCAAGGAGCAGTCGGTGACCATCACCGGTGGTTCAGCGCTGGGCAAGGACGAGATCCAGCGGATGATGGCCGACGCCGAGAAGTACGCGGCCGAGGACTCCCGGCGCCGGGAGGAGGCGGAGGTCCGCAACCGGGCCGACACCCTCGCCTACCAGACGGAGAAGTTCCTGGGGGAGAACTCCGAGAAGGTGCCGGCCGACATCAGGTCCGAGGTCGAGGCGGCGGTCACCGAACTCAAGAAGGCGCTCGAAGGCACCGACATCGAGGAGATCAAGACCGCGAGCGAGAACGTCGCCCAGGTGAGCCAGAAGATGGGCACCGCGATCTACGCGCAGACGCAGGCCAGCGCACAGGAGGACACAACCGCCGGGCAGGCCGGCGCCCAGGGTTCCGAGGACGAGGTCGTGGAAGCCGAAATCGTCGATGAGGACAAGACCGAAGAAGGTGGCGCCGCCTGATGAATTCGCCCGAGGAGACCAACACGGGCCCGGTGATCCACGATCGCAGGCGCATCGACCCGGCGACTGGCCAGGTCAGGGATCCCGGGCAGGGCCAGCCCAGCGGGGCTGGGGCGCAGGCGCCGGATGCCCAGTCCTTGCCCGGCAAAGCACGGCCGGGCAAGCACGCCGCATCCAAGCCGGGCGGCGGCGGCCGGGCAGGCGCGCCACCAGCTGGTCCCGGCCAGGGCAGTGCCCCGGCCGGGACCACCACGGCCGCACCGTCCGGCGCGGAGCCCGATCAGGCAGGTTCGGCCGCGACGGAGGTAGCCGGGACCGCCACGATGCTGGCTGAGCGCACAGCAGACCTGCAGCGCGTCAGCGCGGAGTACGCCAACTACCGCAAGCGCGTGGAACGCGACCGGCTGGCCGTCCGCGAGCAGGCCCTGGCGAACGTCCTGGCTGGGCTGCTGCCCGTGCTGGACGACATCGGCAGGGCCCGCGAACACGGCGAACTGGTCGGCGGATTCAAGTCCGTCGCCGACTCGCTGGAGTCGATCGTGACCAAGCTCGGGCTCACCAGCTTCGGTGAGGTGGGCGAGGCCTTCGACCCGCGGGTGCATGAGGCGCTCATGCACTCCTATTCGGCGGAGGTTTCCGAGCCCACCGCCATCACGATCCTGCAGCCGGGCTACCGGGTGGGTGAGCGCATCCTCCGCCCGGCGCGGGTCGCCGTTGCCGAGCCGACCGGAGAAGCCGCGCAGGGCAGCGACGAAGCCATGGCGGAGCCGTCCGGGTCCGTGGCCGACGCACCCGGCCACGGCGGCGGCGGCCACGGCGACGGCGACACGGGCGCGGACAGCCAGTAAGGGAACGCCGGCAATGACGACTAGGGTGGGCAGACGCAGGTGAGCACCAGGGACTACGTGGAAAAGGACTACTACAAGGTCCTCGGCGTGTCCAAGAACGCCAGCGCCACGGAGATCAAGCAGGCCTACCGGAAGCTGGCCCGCAAGCACCACCCCGACGCGAACAAGGGCGACGCGAAAGCGGAGGCCAAGTTCAAGGAGATCTCCGAGGCCTACAGCGTCCTGTCGGACGTCAAGCGGCGCAAGGAGTACGACGAAGCGCGCACGCTTTTCGGGAGCGGCGGCTTCCGGGTGCCGGCCGGCGGCCAAGGCGGTGGATTCGGCTTCGACCTTGGTGACCTGTTCGGTGGCGGGCAGGGCGGTGGGCCCGCCGGCACCACCGGCGCAGGCGGCCGGCTCGGTGACCTGTTCGGGACCGTATTCGGGGGGGGTGGCCGCGGCACGGCCACCCGGCCCCGGCGAGGCGCCGACGTCGAGACCGAAGCATCGCTGTCGTTCAACGACGCCCTCGACGGCACGACCGTCTCACTGCGGCTCGCGGGCGAGGGGCCGTGCCCGGTCTGCCACGGCACGGGCGCTAAGTCGGGAACGGTGCCCAGGGTCTGCCCGACCTGCCAGGGCACCGGCCAGTCCAGCCGCAACCTCGGGAGCTTCGCTTTCTCCGAGCCATGCCGGGAATGCCGTGGCCGGGGCCTGGTTGTGGACGATCCCTGCCCCGAATGCTCGGGCAGTGGGCGCGCCATGAGCACCAGGACGATCCAGGCGAGGATTCCGGCGGGGGTAGCCGACGGCCAGCGGATCAGGCTGAAAGGGCGCGGCGCGCCAGGGGAGCACGGCGGTACACCCGGCGACCTGTACGTGCGGGTCCATGTGGCCCCGCACCCGGTGTTCGGGCGCAGCGCTCACAACCTCACCGTCACGGTGCCGGTCACCTTCACCGAGGCCACACTCGGGGCGGAGATCAAGGTGCCTTCCCCACGCGGCACGCCGGTCAGCGTCCGGATCCCGCCGGGGACGCCCAACGGCCGGACCTTCCGTATCCGCGGCAAAGGTGCGCGGCGCTCTGACGGGACCAATGGGGACCTGCTCGTCAGTGTGGCCGTGCAGGTCCCAAAGAACCTGAGTGAGTCGGCCAAGCAGGCGCTCTCGGCGTTCCACGAGGCGACTGCGGGCGAAGATCCGCGCGAGGATCTGCTGCGGCGAGCCAGGCAGGGCTGATGGGCCGCGGCTGCCTCGCGGTGCCCGTCCCCGCCGCCGGGCGGGGACGGGCACAGGCGGGCGCGCCGCCCAGCTCCCTGCCCAATGCGTTCGGTGGGGAACGAGAGGAGGTGGAGCCGTGAGTAACCCATTCGAGATGTCCGATGACACACCGGTCTACGTGATCTCGGTGGCCGCCCAGCTTTCGGGGCTCCACCCGCAGACCCTGCGTGCCTATGACCGGCTCGGGCTGGTCTCTCCTGGCCGGTCGGCGGGCCGTGGCCGGCGCTATTCACTGCGGGACGTTCTCGTGCTGAGGGAAGTGCAGCGGCTCTCGCAGGAGGAAGGCGTCAACCTCTCGGGCATCAAGCGAATCCTGGAACTAGAGGCCGAGGTCGACCGGATCGGGCGGCTGGTCGCGGACCTGACCGCGCAGGCCACGCAGTTGCGGATGGAACTGGAGTCAACCCGCGCCGTGGCGGCCAGGCTGGCGGGGCTGGTGCGGGGCAGAGGCGGCGGCGCCGAACTCGTCCCGGTCCGTGACATGCGTCCGGCTGCCGGAGTGCCCGGCGCTTCAGAGAGCGCCGGGCACGATTCCGGGGATGACAGCCGGCCCGCTGCGCGCGCCGCGCCCGGCGGCGATGTGCACGGACCGGGCATCGGTCAATCAGCTATCACCATTCCGGAAAGCAATTGATGAAAAGCAAGCTGACCCGTAAGAGCCAGGAGGCGTTGTCGGACGCGGTGTCCCGCGCAAGCACGGACGGCAACCCCCACGTGGACGCACTCCATCTGCTCATGGCGCTGCTGGAGCAGGAAGGCGGGACGGCCGCGCCGCTGCTGCGCGCAGCCGGGGTGGACCCGTCCGCGGTGCTGAACGCGACCCGCGCCCAACTGGGCCGGCTGCCCAAGGCCGCCGGGGCGACCGTCGGTGCTCCCGACATCTCCAGGCCACTGCAGGCGGCGCTGGCGACCGCGGCCAAGCGTGCAACCGAACTCGGCGATGAATACGTCTCGACAGAGCACCTGCTGGTCGGGCTGGCCGCCGATGGTGGCCAGGCGGCCACCGTGCTGCGCTCTGCCGGGGCCGTGCCCGACGTGCTGCTGGAGTCGTTCGGCAAGATCCGCGGCAGTGCGCGGGTCACGTCCGAAACTCCCGAGGACACCTACCAGGCACTTCAGAAGTACGGCGTCGACCTGACCCAGGGCGCCCGGGAAGGCAAGCTCGACCCGGTGATCGGCCGGGACTCGGAGATCCGGCGGGTCATCCAGGTGCTGTCGCGCCGCACCAAGAACAACCCGGTCCTGATCGGTGAGCCCGGCGTGGGCAAGACCGCCGTCGTCGAGGGGCTGGCCCAGCGGATCGTCGCGGGTGACGTGCCGGAGTCGCTGCGGGGCAAGCGACTGGTGGCCCTGGACCTCGGGGCCATGGTTGCCGGGGCCAAGTACCGGGGCGAGTTCGAGGAGCGTCTCAAGGCGGTCCTGAACGAGATCTAGAGCAGTGTCGGCCAGGTCATCACGTTCATAGACGAATTGCACACGGTGGTGGGCGCGGGCGCCGCCGAGGGGGCGATGGACGCCGGCAACATGCTCAAGCCCATGCTGGCCCGCGGCGAACTGCGCATGGTGGGAGCGACGACGCTCGACGAATACCGCGAGCGGATTGAGAAGGACCCGGCGCTGGAGCGGCGGTTCCAGCAGGTCATGGTCGGTGAACCGTCCGTCGAGGACACGATCGCCATCCTGCGCGGGCTGAAGAGCCGGTACGAGGCCCACCACAAGGTGCAGATTTCCGACGCGGCCCTGGTGGCCGCGGCGACCCTGTCGGACCGCTACATCACCGCCAGATTCCTGCCCGACAAGGCGATCGACCTGATCGACGAAGCGGCCTCACGGCTGCGCATGGAGATCGACTCCAGGCCGGTGGAGATCGACGAACTGCAGCGCGCCGCGGACAGGATGAAGATGCAGGAGCTTGCCCTTGCCCGCGAGGAGGACCCGGCCAGCAAGGAGCGGCTGGAGCGACTGCGCGCTGACCTCGCCGACACCCAGGAGCAGCTCACCGCGCTGCTGGCCAGGTGGGAACGGGAGCAGGCGGGCCTGAACAAGGTTGGCGAGATCAAGAAGCGCCTCGACGACCTGCGCGGCCGGGCCGAGCGGGCACAGCGCGACGCCGACTTCGAGACGGCCTCGCGCCTGATGTACGGGGAGATTCCGGGGCTGGAAGCCGAACTGGCCGAAGCGGTCCGGGCAGCCGGCGGCGGTGAGGGTGACAGCGCGGGCGCAGCCGCCCAGCCAGGGCAGGTCCCCATGGTCAAGGAGGAAGTGGGTCCCGACGATGTCGCCGACGTCGTCTCGTCCTGGACGGGGATCCCAGCAGGCCGGCTCCTCGAAGGTGAGACGGGCAAGCTGCTGCGGATGGAGCCCGAAATCGGGCGCCGCCTGGTCGGGCAGTCCCGGGCAGTGCAGGCGGTCTCGGACGCTGTCCGTAGGTCACGGGCCGGGGTGTCCGACCCGGACCGCCCGACCGGGTCTTTCCTCTTCCTCGGGCCCACCGGGGTCGGGAAGACCGAACTGGCCAAGGCACTCGCCGACTTCCTGTTCGACGACGAGCGTGCGATGGTGCGCATCGATATGAGCGAGTACGGCGAGAAGCACTCGGTGGCCCGGCTGGTGGGCGCTCCGCCCGGTTACGTGGGCTATGAGGAGGGCGGCCAGCTCACCGAGGCTGTCCGGCGTCGTCCCTATTGCGTGATCCTGCTCGACGAGGTGGAAAAAGCCCACGCCGAAGTCTTCGACGTCCTGCTCCAGGTGCTCGACGACGGCCGCCTCACAGACGGCCAGGGCCGCACGGTCGACTTCCGCAACGCGATCCTGATCCTCACTTCCAACCTCGGGTCGCAGTTCATGGCCGATCCCACGCTGGATGAAGCCACCAAGCGCGACACCGTCATGGGTGTGGTGCGGGCCACGTTCAAGCCGGAGTTTCTCAACCGCCTCGATGACGTGATCCTGTTCGACGCGCTGACCACCGAGGAACTCGCCCAGATCGTCGATCTCCAGGTCACGATGCTGGCGAGGCGGCTGCGCGAGCGCCGCCTCACCCTGGAGGTAGCCCCGGCGGCACGCGAATGGCTCGCGCTGACCGGCTTCGATCCGGTGTACGGCGCCCGGCCGCTGCGCCGGCTCGTGCAGTCCAGCATCGGCGACCAGCTGGCGCGTGGCCTGCTGGCCGGGGACATCGGTGATGGCGACCGTGTCGTGGTCGACCTGGACGAGGCGGCTGACCGGCTGACCGTCCGCTCGGCTAAGGCCGTGGCTCAGCCCGTGGCCGCGGGGCCGGCGGGCACCGCTGGCAACTCGTCCAGCAGCCTGTCATAGGCGTCCTCGGCGAGCCCGAGGTCATTGCGGATCCGGAACCGCAGGCTGAGCAGCAACCGGAGTTCGGTCAGATCGCTGGCGGACAGCCGCGCCACATCGGCCAGGTGATGCGACGGCGCCGCTGAGGCCGGTGCCGGGCGCCCGTTGGTCTGGGGCGGATGGATGGGGTGCGTGGGTTCCCCGAGCAGCAACCGGACTCCGGCCGTCGCCCACCCGACGGCAGCGGTCAGTTCACCGTGGTCCATGAGGAGCTCGGCCATCTGGTCGCACAACCGGGGATCGATGGCCGGTTCACGTGCCAGCGATCCGATGATCTCGTTCGCATCATCGGCCCGGCCGAGCATGAAAAGAGCCCTGGCCAGCGGCACCCGCGGATCGACCGACGACGGCCCGCCGTCATCGAGCGCACGCTGAAAGCGATGCACGGCAGCCGATGGTTCGTCCGCGAGCAGCCACTGCTCCCCGGCCCGGACATGGGCCTCGGAGCGTGGCATCGTCGCTGACTGCGTGCCACTGTCCGCGAGCAAGCTCATCTCTTCCGCCGCGCTCCGGTGATCGCCGGTGTACGCGGCGTCGAATTCGATGGCGTCGAAGACTTCACTGCTGAGCTCGGCCACGTTACTCAAAGTACCCACCCCGAGCCGAAGTCATTGCCGCAATAGCGCAAACGCTGACGGACCGTTACATGCCACCCGTAGTGCGGGCCCGCGCGCTCAGTGACGGGATCTTTCCAGCGCATCCCAGAAGCCGCGCCGCAAGGCGTGCCGCACCTCGTCGTGCAGCAGCGAATCGATCGGCAGGGAGGAGTCCTGCAGGAGCCGCGCCTCGAGGTCAGAGGGCATGCGGGGCTTGCGGGCCAGCACCGCCTCAAGCCACAGAGCGGGCGCGTCGCGGGCCACCACCTGGCCGAACTGGAAGCCCTCACCATGGGCCGCCTGTACAGCATCCGGAAGGGCCATCGCCACCGGCGGCGCCATGGGGGCGCCGTGCCCGGTGGCTGGCTGAGGTCCGCTGTAGGGGCCCGGTGGCGGAGCATAGGCCGGGTCCTGGGCCGAACCCGGCCCTGCCGCGCCCGGCCCTGCCGCGCCCGGCCCTGGAAAGCGCTGATCCTGTGAGCCTGGGCCGAACCGGCCCGGGCCCGCCGGGTACTGCCCGGGCTGCGCCTGACCGGGGGACCCAGCCTGCGGCATCGGCGGGAGCGGCGCTGCTGGGCCACCGACGCCGTTGCTGGCGGCCTGGCCGACCGGAATCTGCCCACCGGCCTGGTGGGCACCCGTGGGCGGCTGGCCAGCCGGCCCCGCCGGGGGGAACCCGCCCCTCGCCGGTGGCGGCGCGGCGTACATCTGCTGAGGGTTCTGCGGTGGCATGGCCGCCCGCGCGCCCTGCGGCGGCTGGGCCGGGATGCCGCCGGACGGCTGAACGCCAGGGCCCCGGCCGGGACCCTGGGCCGGCTGTCCCTGACTCGCCACCGGCCCGGGGATAGCAGGCTGACCGGGGGCAGGTGACTGCGGGCCAGCCCGGCCGGCCGCTGGGGGCGGCATCTGCATGGCGCCCGGCTGGCCGTACTGAGCCATCGCCGCGCCCGCGGCGGGGTGCTGCTGCTGTGCCATCGATGGCTGGCCGTGCGCCACCTGGCCGTGCGCCCCCTGGCCAACGGCAGGAGGCCGACCGGTGGCCGGATAGCCCGGCTGCTGGCCGCCGGCTGGCCCTGGGCACGCGTGGGCCGGGTGCCCCTGCGCCGGGGGGAAGGCGCCAGGCGGGGCGGGCTGACCCATGGTGTGAGCACCGGGGTGCCCGGCCGCGC
>DAHUZQ010000177.1 GCA_027306495.1 Actinomycetota bacterium
CAGGATGGTCGGGATACGGACCTCGATGGCCATGTACGTCGCTCCAGAGGTGAGGCATGCCGCCACGCGGCGGACGGATCGTCGCTAACTCCAACCGGGCGCACAGGTGGATCATTCCGGGGCGGGAGCACCCTCCCCGGCACGGGCGGCCTCCCGGGCGGGAGTCGCCTCCCCGGCCCGGGCGCCAGCACCCTCCCCAGCGCCAGTCACCTCCCCAGCCGTGACCCAGACCTCCTCCTCGGCCACCACCCCATCGACGATGCGGAAGGAACGGAACTCCGCCCGGTCCGGGTCGCGCGTGGACACGACCACATAGTGCGCGCCCGGTTCGCTGGCGTAGGAGATGTCGGTCCGGGAGGGGTACGCCTGCGTGGCGGTGTGGGAATGGTAGATCACCACCGGTTCCTCGTCACGGTCGTCCATCTCCCGCCAGACGCGCAACTGCTCGAGTGAGTCGAAGCGGTAAAAGGTCGGTGAGCGCTCGGCGTTCACCATCGCGATAAACCGCTCCGGGCGGTCACTCCCGGCCGGTCCGGCGATCACACCGCACGCTTCGTCCGGGTGATCTGAGCGTGCGTGGTCGATGATCTGGTCGCGCAGCCGGGGGGAAATGGTCAGCATGCCAGCGAGGCTATCCGCCGGCTCACGCCAGCGCGTGCACGAGGGTTTCCAGCAGGACCGACAGCCAGTCGTACACCCAGAGGTAGGCGGCCGCCGGATCATCCCGGCTGACCCGGGCCAGTTGCTGTCCGTAATCCTCGGTGATGTCGATACGGACACCGAGGGCGAGGCGCACGTCATTGAGAGAGCGCAGCCAGGCCTGCGCGTCACTGTCGGACAGCCGCACCCGGCCGCCCCGCTCGGGCAGGGTCCCCAGCACCCGCTGGGCGGCTTCGACCTTGGCCGAGCGCAGATCTGGCTCGGTGAAGCACCGGAACTCCCCTGCGGCGGCGGGATCATCCCGGTAGGCGTCCGGGAGCAGCCGGGCGAGGACAGGATCGTCCGGCGGGTCGGTCGGGCCATCCTCGCCCAGCATCGCGGCAAGGTCTTCCATCCCGAACGGCGCTCCCGGGCCGGCCGCCTCCCCCATCGGCGGGACGGTGCCAGGCGCGGGGCCGACGTCAGCCCCGGCATCGGGCATGGTTCCCGATTCCCGCGTGCGTTCACCCTCGATCAGGTCAGCAACCTGGCCGACCAGGTTGCGGATGATCCCTGCCTGGGCGGCGGTGAACCGCGCGGACACCCCGTCCTGCCTCCGGCGGAAGCCTGCCATGCTCTCCTCCACGCCGGTGTCGCTGTCGTCCTCGGGTACATCAGGGTCACCGGGCGCCGCGGGGCCGGTCATCGGTCGTGACTCACCGTTGCCCACAGACCGTACCCGTGCAAGATCTCGGCGTGGTGCTCCATCTCCTCACGGGTGCCGGACGACACGACGGCCCTGCCCTTGTGATGCACGTCCAGCATCAGCTTCTCGGCCTTGGCCTTGGCGTACCCGAAGACCTTCTGGAACACGTAGGTCACGTAGGACATGAGGTTGACCGGGTCGTTCCAGACGATCGTCACCCAGGGGGTGTCCGGTACCGCCTCCTGCGCGGTTTCCGGCCGTTCCACCTCGGCTGGTGCCACACTCATCCCGTCGTCACCTCCTTCGATGTTCCTCCCCGTCCCCAGTCTCCCAGCATCCCGGGGTGCTTCGCACGGCCCCGCCACGGCCGGCCCGGCGACGTCAGGCCGGGCGAGGTTCGGGGCTCTTGCGCGGGCCGGGTCTCGAACGGGCGACCGACCCGCCGGACTCCGTAGTCTTCCAGACGTGACGCAGCAAACGGACGTGCCGGGCACGGGTCTCGCAGGCCCTGCGATCAGTGGGCCGGACAGCACCGCCCTGCTGACCGACCATTATGAGCTGACGATGCTGGCGGCTGCGCTGCGCAGCGGGGCCGCCGGGCGGCGGGCCGTGTTCGAGGTGTTCGCCCGGCACCTGCCGCACGGACGGCGCTACGGTGTCGTGGCGGGCACCGGCCGGCTGCTGGACGCGCTGGAGCGGTTCCGCTTCGGCCCAGCTGAACTGGCGTTCCTGCGGGAGAGCCAGGTGGCCGACGAGGCCACGCTGCGGTACCTCACCGACTTCCGCTTCACCGGTGATATCTGGGGTTACGCCGAAGGCGACTGTTACTTCCCCGGCTCACCGATCCTGGTGGTCGACGGCACCTTCGCCGAGGCCGTGGTGCTGGAAACGCTCGCCCTGTCGATCCTCAACCACGACTGCGCCATCGCCTCCGCCGCATCCCGGATGGTCACCGCTGCCGCCGGCCGGCCCCTGATCGAGATGGGGTCCCGCCGCACCCACGAACTGGCCGCCGTCGCAAGCGCACGCGCGGCCTACATCGCCGGGTTCGCCTCGACCTCCAACTTGCGGGCGGGACGGGATTACGGTGTGCCCACCACGGGCACCAGCGCGCACGCGTTCACGCTCGTCCACGACAGGGAACGGGAAGCGTTCGCCACCCAGCTTGCCGTCCTGGGGACCGGCACCACCCTGCTGGTGGACACCTTCGATGTGGCCAGCGCGGTCCGGACGGCCGTCGAGCTCGCAGGGCCGGGCCTGGGCGCGGTGCGGATCGACAGCGGCGACCTGCCGGTGGTGGCGCGGCAGGTGCGGGCGCTGCTGGACGACCTCGGCGCCGGGGCTACCCGGATCGTGCTCACCGGCGATCTGGACGAGCACTCGATCGCCGCGCTGGCGGCGGCCCCGGTGGACGGATACGGAGTCGGCACGGCGCTTGTAACCGGCTCCGGCGCGCCGACCGCCGCGCTGGTGTACAAGCTGGTCGCCCGTTCCCTGGGGGAAGGACGGAATGCTGAGCTGCTGCCGGTGGCCAAGCATTCCGTCGGCAAGCCCAGCCGGGGTGGCCGGAAATGGGCGGTGCGTGAGTTCAACGACGCGGGCGTCGCCGTCACCGAACGGGTCACCCTCTCCCCGCCCGCCAGCCACCCCTCGGGCCGTCCGCTTTTGCGCCTACTGGTGCGCGCGGGCGAATCCGTCGGCCGGGAGCCGCTGGCACAGGCCCGCGAGCGCCACCGCCGGATGCTGGGTGAACTGCCTCTGCACGCACGCGCGATGTCACGGGGTTATCCCGCTCTCCCCACCCTGTTCGAGGGCAACGGATCGGATCCGGGATAAGGCGCACCGCCCGGCCACAGGCCCCGCCACGGAGTAAGGCGCACCGCCCGGCCACGGGCCCGGCCACGGGTAAGGCGCACCGCCCGGCCACGGGGTAAGGCGCACCGCCCGGCCACGGGTAAGGCGCGCCGCCCGGCCACGGGCCAGACTCGGGCCCGCGGACCGTCAGGGCACCGAAGTGGGTGACCCGGTTCCCCGTCACCCGCCCCACGACCTCGACCGGGCCGGTAGTGAAACCGGGACCGGCGGCCACGCAGGAGCGGCCGGCGTAGTTCAGGAGTGTGTCGAGGGCGGAATGCTCGCCCTTCCCCGCCGGCACCACCCGGGCCAGTCGATGGCGGAAGCGAAGACTCAGATCGGGCCGACTTCCAAGCCGACCCGGGCCCGCGTCGCCGAGGGGAACTGCTCGCTCGTTCACAGGGCCTGGGGTAGCCTCCAGCCGTGCACCGCAGTGCGGAGAATGTCGCCACCACCTTGCGGGGCCTGGGCGTCGCGGGCCAGGTCCGGGAGTTGCCCGAGCCTGCCCCCACGGCGGCCACGGCTGCCGCGCAGCTTGGGTGTGAGGTGGGCGCGATCGCCAACAGCCTCGTCTTCGATGCAGATGGTGAGCCGCTGCTCGTGCTTACCAGCGGAGCGCACCGGGTGGATACCGCCCAGGTCGCCGTGCTGGTCGGGGCCGGGTCGGTGAAGCGGGCCAACCCGGAGTTCGTCCGGGCCGCCACCGGCCAGACGATCGGCGGGGTGGCGCCGGTCGGGCATCCCCATCCGCTGCGCACGCTGGTGGATCGCTGGCTGTCGGCCCATGAGGTGGTATGGGCGGCGGCAGGCCATGCTCACACCGTCTTCCCAACCTCCTTCGGCGAACTGCTCCGCATCACCGGTGGCACCCCCGCCGACGTGGACGGAGCGCTGCCGGACGGGCCCGCCAGCGGCTAGCGAGAGCCGCACCCCGGCCCACCGCACCCCGGCCCACCGCACCCCGGCCGCAAACCCCCGGGGGCCGCGGTGATCCATGCCGTACGCTCGGGATGTGCGGGCTTTGCTAATCGTGGATGTGCAGAACGACTTCTGTGAGGGCGGATCGCTGGCGGTCACCGGGGGCGCCGCCACGGCGGCGGCGATCAGCCGGTACCTCGCGGCGGAAGGCAGCACCTACGCCACCATCGTCGCCTCCCGCGACTACCACGTGGACCCGGGAGAGCACTTCTCCGATCACCCCGACTTCAGCAGGTCCTGGCCTCCGCACTGCGTCGCCGGGTCACCGGGAGCGCTGTTCCACCCCGCCTTCGATACCAGCCAGGTGGGGGCGGTCTTCAGCAAGGGCCGCAACAGCGCGGCCTACAGCGCGTTCGAGGGAATCGACGACAATGGCACCGCCCTGGGCAGCTGGCTCCGCGACGCCGGGGTGGACGCACTCGATGTCGTCGGGATCGCCACCGACTACTGCGTGCGGGCCAGTGCCCTGGACGCCACCGGCGCCTTCGCGACCCGGGTCCTGCTCGGCCTGACCGTGGGGGTGGATCCCACCACGACCCGCGAGGCGCTGTCCCATCTGCGGGCCGCGGGCGCGGAACTGGTGGGCGAGCCAACCCTGGTGGACGCCCCACCTCTGCCCGACGGCGGCTAAGTCAGCGGATTTCCCACAGGGTGACGGCCATCCCCTTGAACAGCCGCTCCGAGATGAGCCGGTAGCGCGACAGCAGCAGCAAGCTTTCCTGCCGGTACTGTCCCGAGTTCCTGGCGGCCGATGGTGGCCGCCCGATCACCCAGATCCGCTGGTACCTCAGCATCAGGGGCTGCACCTGGCTGAACGGCTTGTCGGTCCCCCGGTAGTTTCCCGCCTGCATCGGCGACTGGGCCATCGCCAAGTCGGTGACCTTCGTGAAATCTTGCGGGTAACCGAGCCGGATCTTGCGGAAGAAGGTGCCGAAGAAGAGGATCCCATCGCCGGCCTGGGCGCGGGCACCGACGTAACGAGCGGGAGTGCCGAAGTCGAACTCACGGCTCTGCGGCATGCGGGCGCGTTGCTGCGCGCCGAACTGGAACACCAGCACGCTCACGCACGCGAGCACGCCGGGCACCCAGATCAGGAGTCTCCTGTCACCGGCCAGGCTGGTCAGCCACTGCCCGATCCGGTACAGCCCGGCTCCGGCGAGCATGGCGGCTCCCGCCTCGCCGTAGAGCACATAGCGGTCCACATACAACGGCAGGAAGACCCGTGACTCCAGCAGCAGGATGCCGGCGGGGAGCACCAGGATGGGCGCGGCCACTGAAGGCAGCGACAGCCCGCCGCTCCGCCACCAGGGCGGCGGAACGGCGGAATCCCGCTCGCGGTGGCGCCACGCGAAAGCCGCGGGCAGTACGGCGACCACGGCGCACAGGATCAGCAGCACCGGGATGGCCCGCCCGGAGCCGAAGTAGTCATGCAACAAGACCTTCACGTCCGCCAGCGTCGGCGGCTTGATCCAGGACACGGCGGCGTGCTCCCGGGCACTGATCACCATCAGCGGCGAGATCAGCAGCACGGCCGCGGCGGTGGCGACGATGAAGTGCCGCACAACCGTCCGCCCCTGGCGCGTGAGCAGCACCGTCACCCCGTGAGCCGCCAGGACGAGCAGGAACATCTCGTTGAGGTAGCCGCCCAGTGTGACAAGCGCCGTATAGCCGATCCACCAGCGGCGCCAGGCCGGCCGGCCGGCTGCTTCCGCTTCCAGAGCGTGGATCAGGACCAGGGTGGCACCGAGCATGCAGGTGACCACCATGGCGTAGGAGCGGGCGGTCTGCGCGTAGAAGCTGATGATGGGCGTCAGCGCCATCACCAGCCCGGCGAACAGGCCCGCCCAGGCCGAGCCGGTGAGACGCCGGGTGATGACCACTGCCAGCGCCACAGCGGCGACCATGGCGATCACCGATGGGACGCGCAGCACCGCCGGGCTGCTCCCCACCACGACCCAGGCATGGATCAGCAGGTAGTACAGCCCATGCACGGCATCGACGTGAATGAGCAGATGCCCGAGCTCCGACAGGCTCAGCATGGCGGCCCAGCGGGTCGCGATCTCGTCGTTGCCCATGGCACTCTGCCGGGCGATACCCCAGGTCCCCAGCACGGCCATGACCACGCTGGGCACGCAGACCGGCGCCCAGTTCCCCACCCGCGCCAGCCAGCCGCCTGCCCGGGGCGCTGATCTGCCGGCGCCTTGCCCGCCCGGCTCGCTCACCGGGGTGGCTGGGGTGGTCGCCATGGCGCGCCCGCGGGGTGCCTCGTTCACCTGCCGCCGCCGGGTCGTTCGGGCAGCGAGGCGTCGAAGGTCTCACGCCAAGCGGCGGGCGAGGTGAACTGGGGGGCGGCCGCGCGGTACCGGGCACTCAGCCGCGCCCACCGCCGCCGCAGCCTGCGGTGCAGGATCAGGCTGCGCAGGACCTGCTTTCGGAACATCGCACGATCACGCTGGTACCAGGCGGCACCGGTGCCATCGGCCGCCGACACCAGCGCGCTGTCCATCTTGGCGAGCACCCACCAGTGGGCGTCCTGGTAGGGCACCGCCACTTGCGGCCGCTTGCGGGAGGGCTTGGCTGGCGCCCTCAGCAGGTGACGCACCGTGGCCCGGCCCGCCCGCTTCAGCACGTCCAGGCCACTGACCGGCGAGGCGAGTTCCTTCTGCAGGCCCGGGGCCCTCCCCCGGGGGGGCGGGAAGCTCTCCAGGTCGGCGGCGAGCTGGCCGTCGCAGAAGCGCGCCCGCAACTCGCGCAGCTGAGCCGTCTTGGTGAGGATGTCGCGGTGCAGGTGCTCCGGCCCGGACAGGACGTCCTGGATCGCGAGCAGCCGCAGTTCGACGGTGGAGTACTGCATGGACAGCAGATTCTGCAGCTGGCGCTCCAGGCTCTCGTTCAGGAGGCTGCCCCCGTGCGGGAAAGGCGAGTGCAGCAGCGCCGAGATGAGCCGGTTCCGCAGGTGGTAGTACGCCTGCCAGTCAACCGCGTCGTTCTTGTCCTGCCAGGGAATGTGCCAGGCAGCCATCCCTGGCAACGACACGGTCGGGTAGCCCGCCCGGCGCGCGCGCAGGCCGTACTCCGCGTCATCCCACTTGATGAACACCGGCAGGGAAAGGCCGATCTCCTTGATCACCCGGGTGGGTATCAGGCACATCCACCAGCCGTTGTAGTCGGAATCGACACGGCGATGCAGCCAGGGCGTGTTCCGCAGGTTCCGGCGGCCGAAGTCGTGCCGTGGCTTGGTGGTCGGGGCGTTGCCCCACCACCAGCGGTAGGGCGCGACGGACTCGGCGAAGGCGTGCAGGACCGACCGGTCGTAAAGGCTGAACATGTGCCCGCCGACGATGGTCGGCTTGCGCGCGCAGTCCGCGAACGTGACCGCCCGCAGGATCCCTTCGGGATCAAGCTGGATGTCGTCGTCGAGCAGCAGCAGGTAATCGCTCTCACCGGCGCGGACGGCCTCGTCCATGGCCCGCGCGAACCCACCCGAGCCACCGAGGTTGCCCTGTTCGATGACGTGCAGCCGGTCACCGATCTTCTTGGCCGCATCGGCGTAATCGGGATGGTCACTCACCCGCTGCGTGCCCTGGTCCACCACGTAGATGGCGTCGATCAGGTCCAGCACGGGCTGGGCGTCACCGAGGGTGCGCAACTGGTCCACCATGAAGTCGGGCCGGTTGAAGGTGGTGATGCCCAGGCTGATCCGGCCGTCCCGGGACGCCTGCGGAACCGCGGACCAGTCTGCCTCGATCAGCGTCGTCCCCCGCGGGCCGGCGACGATGTCGAACCAGTACCAGCCACCGTCGATGAACGGCTCCAGTGGCAGCACCCGCTCAATGGTCTGCGGCAGATCGCTCTTGATGTCGATCGTCGCTACCGGGTGGCTGTGTCCCTTGGCAGTCGAGCGGTAGAGGATGATCGTCGACTCACCCTCGATCCGGATCCGCAGGCTTACCGAGTTGATGGTCGTCCAGCGCCGCCAGTAGCTGGCCGGGAAGGCGTTGAAGTAGGTAGCGAAGGACACCCGCCGCCCTTCACTGATCATGGCCGTCCGGCGAGATCCCGTCTCCTCCACGAGGTAGGCGGGAAGCGCGGACCCGAACCGGATGATGGAGGCGACCTCCCCGCCGCTCGCGCCGGGGGCATCGGTCGTCACGGCGAGGGTCGTGGTGATCCCCAGCGCCTCCGTCATCTGCTCATTGGCGAGTTCCGCCCCGCCCCGCTCCAGGTTGGTCTCCACATACAGCGGGACCACGTCGAGGTCATCGCCGGGGAAGATGACGCGCTGCAGGACCCGCCGGCCCGTGCCGGTGCGGACTTGCTGGCTGATGGAGGTGCTGTCGTTCACTTGGTGGCGCCCCTGCTGGTCAACGGTGTGTGGTCGGTGAAGAACGGCCGCAGGCGGTTGTCGTACATGCTGAGCGCCGATCCGATCGCCATATGCATGTCCAGGTACTGGTAGGTGCCGAGCCTGCCGCCGAAGAGCACATCGGGCTCCCGCTCGGTCATCTCCCGGTACCGGAGCAGTTTGGCACGGTCGGCCGCCGAGTTGATCGGATAGTAGGGCTCATCGCCGCGTCCGGCGAAACGCGAATACTCCCGCATGATCACTGTCTTGTCCCGGGGGTACCACTCGCGTTCGGGATGGAAGTGGCGGAATTCATGGATGCGGGTGTAGGGAACGTCTTCGTCGGCGTAATTCATGACCGGGGTCCCCTGGTAGTCGCCGGTCGGGAGCACCTCGACCTGGAAGTCGAGAGTGCGCCAGCCGAGGTCGCCCTCGGCGTAGCCGAAGTAGGCGTCAAGAGGCCCGGTGTAGATGACGGGGACCTGCCCGACCAGGTCTGCCCGCAGGTCAAAGAAGTCGGTGCTGAGCCTCACCTCGACCTTGGGGTGATCCACCAGCCGCTCCAGCCACGCTGTGTAGCCGTCGACCGGCAGGCCCTCATAGGTGTCGTTGAAGTAGCGATTGTCAAAGGTGTAGCGCACCGGGAGCCTGGTGATGATGTCCGCGGGCAGGTCGGCCGGGTCGGTCTGCCACTGCTTGAACGTGTAGCCGCGTATGAACGCCTCGTAAAGCGGCCGGCCGATCAGGGATACCGCCTTCTCCTCCAGGTTTGCCGCCCGGCCCGCGTCCACTTCCGCGGACTGCGCGGCAACCAGTGCGCGCGCCTCATCGGGCGACATCGCGGTGCCGAAGAATTCGCAGATCGTGGCGAGGTTGATCGGGAGCGGATAGACCTTGCCCCGGTAGATGGAGAAGACCCGGTGCTGGTAACCCGTGAAGGCGGTGAACCGGTTGGCGTACTCCCAGACCCGCTTGTTGGAGGTGTGGAACAGGTGCGCCCCGTAGCGGTGGATCTCGATTCCGGTCGCCGGCTCGGGCTCGCTGTAGGCGTTGCCGCCGATGTGCGGCCGGCGCTCCAGGATGAGGACGCGCAAGCCCAGGTCGTTCGCGCAGCGCTCGGCGATCGTCAGCCCGAAGAACCCCGATCCGACGATGACGAGATCGGCGTTCACCGGTTCACCAGGCCCTGTGGGCTGGCCTGCGACCCGGACGTGCCGTCGGGGCGGCCGGGCGGCACGGCGGCGAGGTGGCCGACCACGGGGCGGTAGACGGCGCGGCGCAGCCACCACGGAACCAGCCGGTAACCGCCGCGAAGGGCGACATTGCGCAGGTACTGCGCCCGCGAGGTGAATCCGGTGCGCCGGAACTCGCGCTGCAGTCGCAGTTCCGACCGCAGCAGCGCCGTTCCGCCGCGTCGCTTGAAGGCGGCTTCACCAACCCTGTAGAAGACCAGCGGATCGGCGACGTTGACGGCGCGTGCCCCCGCCTGCAGCATCCGGGCGAACAGCGCGTAGTCCTCCATCAGCTTCAGGTCGCCGTAACCGCCTGCGGCCAGGACAGCCTGCCGCCGGTAGACGATTGTGGGGTGGTTGAACGGGTCGTGCAGGCGGGCGTAACGGGCGATGCCGCGCGGATCGACCGGCGGGACGCGCTGCCCGACGATGGTGTCGGTGTCGCCCACGAATTCGTACAGCCCAGCCCCGACGATGTCCGCGTCCTCCATCAATGGCAGCTCGACCTCAAACCGGTGCGGCAGCGCTATGTCGTCGGCATCCATCCGGGCAACCACATCGAAGCGGCTCGCGGCAAGCCCGGTGTCCAGCGCCGGCCCCAGGCCCACATTGTCCTCCAGCGCCACCAGGGTCACCGGCACCGGGCTGGACTTGCGTAGCTCGTCCAGGCAGGCGGCGAGTTCGGTGCGGACCGGCCCGTCACGGACGATGATCACCTGGTGAGGGCGGAGCGTCTGGTCATGGACCGCACTGTGGAACGCCCGCTGCACGTGGTCGGGCTGGTTACCGTCGTAGACGGGGAACAGCAGCGAGAACGGCTCGGGCATGGGCTGAACTCGCTCTCCATTCGGGGGATAGGCGGATGCGGCCAGCTCATGGTAACCGGGCAGGGACCTCGCCGGCCGCGCGTGGCGCGCGTACCGAGGGTAGCCCGGCCCCCCTCCGCTTGGCAGGCGCTCGCCTGGATGGATGGCGGGGACTGGGTGGGTGTTTGCCCTACAGTAGCCTTTGGCACGCGCTGGGCGGGCTACCGTTGACGGCAGCTTGCTGGCCCGTCGCCGGCGCCCAGTCCGGCACCGCCCGCAGGGCACCGCAAACACCCCCTCTACCACGTGAGGTGTCCGGTTGGCCACTGAGAAGCGAACCGACCCCAGCCCGGTCCCGGCGGGCGCCGCCGCAGCAGCCTCGCCAGCGGCGCCGAAGGTCTTCCTGCATATCGGCGAACCGAAGACGGGCACGACCTTCCTCCAGCAGGTGATGTGGCGCAACCGTTCCGAACTTGCCGCCCTCGGCATCGTCCTGCCCGGCCACCATGCCCAGGATCACTTCCGGGCAAGCCAGGACCTGCGCGGCATCCGCAAGCTCGACAGCGATCCGGCGGGCTCGTGGACGGGTGAGTGGGAGATCCTCGCCCGGCAGGCGAGCCAGGCAGCTCACGTTGCGGTGATCTCCCATGAACTGTTCTCGGCCGCTGACCCCGAGCAGGCGGAGCGGGCCGTTGCGTCGCTGCGGCCCGCGCAGGTGCACGTCGTTGTCACCGTGCGGGACATGGCCAGCCTGCTGCCCGCCGAGTGGCAGGAAACCGTCAAGCACCGCAACACCCGGGCCTACGATGACTGGCTGGCCGACGTCATCGACAGCGAGTCGGTGTCCGCCGACCGGCGGCAGTGGTGGTTCTGGCGAGTCCACGACACAATGGCCATCCTGCGGCTGTGGTCGCGGTACGTGCCACCCGAGCACATCCACGTGATCACGACGGCGCCTCGCGGCGCCTCCAGCGATGTGCTCTGGAAGCGCTTCGCGTCGCTGCTCGGAATCGATCCCGATGTCGCCGACCTCAGCCGGGCGCGCACGAACTCGTCTCTGGGCATGGCGGAGGTCGAGTTCCTCCGGCGGCTGAATCGCGAGCTTCCCGCCGAGGTTCCCGACTGGTTCTACATGTGGAACGTCAAGGAGGCCATCGCGCACGGGGCACTCGCCAGCCGCCCGGTCGGCGGCCGTCTCGTTCTCCCGGCCGGCCGCTGGGCCTGGGCGCAGCAGGAAGCCGGCAAGCTGATCGACAGCCTGCGGGCTTCGCCGTACGACATCGTCGGGGACTTGGCGGAACTGCGCCCGCAGCCCTCCGCCGAGCGGGGCGCCAGCCCAGCCGACCAGAGCCCTGAGCAGGTGCTCGACGCGGCAGTGGCGGCCGCGGCGGCGATGGTGGTCCATCAGTACAAGGCCCGCCCGGGTGCCGCGCCGCGGCGCGGTCCGGCCGGCCGGGGACTGGCCGCGAGGATCGAGACCACCGTCGCGGGGTCGCCCCGGCTCAAGCGGACGGTCCGCGAACTCAGTAGCCGCTCCCCTGCCGTCCGCCGCCTGCGCATCGCCGCCTGGCGGGCCATGGAGCGTACCCGAGCCCGGAAGACCCCCTAGCGATGCCGGAGGGGTCACCTCCGCCCCGGCCGGGCCAGGGCCGGCCACCGCAGGTCGTCGCGGTCCTGGTCACCTACAACCGGCGGCCACTGCTGCTGGAAGCGCTGGCGGCGGTCTGCGCGCAGACACGGCCACCCGAGGCCGTCATCGTGGTGGACAACGCCTCCAGCGATGGCACGGCGGCCGCGGTGCGCTCCGCGTTCCCCTCGATCCAGCTTGTGGAACTCGCGCGCAACTGTGGCGGAGCGGGCGGATTCGCCTACGGCGCGGCGCTCGCCCTGCGGGACGGCGCCGATTTCATCTGGTTCATGGACGACGACACCATCCCTGAACCCGGTGCGCTCGCTGCCCTGCTGGATGCGCGGGAACGCGTTGCCGGGCCGGCCCCTGTGCTGATCGCCAGCCGGGTGCTGTGGACGGACGGCCGCCCACACCCCATGAACACGCCGCGCACTAAGCCGTTCGTCTCGGAGCAGGAGCGCCAGACGGCGGTCGCCGCGGGATGTCAGCCGATCCGGTCGGCGTCGTTCGTGTCGATCCTGGTCGACGCTGCCCACTGCCGGGACCGCGGGCTGCCGCAGGCTGACTACTTCCTGTGGAACGACGATTTCGAGTTCACCATGAGGCTGCTGCGCGGGCACCGGGGTGTGCTCTGCCCTGCGAGCGTTGTCATTCACAAGACGGCGACGTTCGGGTCCACGGATGTGGACCCGGGCGCGCGGTTCTACTACGAGGTCCGCAACAAGCTATGGACCATCAGGCGAGGGACGGCACTGGCGCCCTTCGAGCGGTTCCTGTATGCCGGAGCCAGCCTGCGGCGGTGGGCGCGGACCTTCGCAGCGTCCGGCGATCGCCGGACGCTGCGGGCAGGGCTCGCGAAGGGACTCGCCGACGGGCTGCGGACCAGCCCTAGGCCCACCGACGACGTGCTCGCCGAACTGGGGCTGCCCGCGCTTACCGGGACCGGGAGCCGAGCCGGGAACTGAACCCGGAGCCGAACCCGCCCCGGGAGCCGAACCCGCCCCGGGCCGCGCGTGGCTTCCATGATCGTGGTTGATCAGGCCGAGAAACCATGATCGTGGTTGATCAGGCCGGGAAAACGCCGCCCGATCAACCACGAAAGGCCCGATCAACCACGAAAAGCCGGATCAGCCAGCGGCGTCGGCGCCGGCGTCGGCCTGCCCCGCCGGCACCCCTCCTCGGCGGCGGCGCACCAGCGCCATGGCACCCAGCGCGCCCGCCAGCGGGAGAGTGATCACGGCGGGAAGCTGATAGCGCCAGGAGAACTCATACACGTCCGGCGAGAACAGCAGCGTGGCGGCTATGGCAGTGGCCAGCAGCGCGGCGAGCGCCAGGTCCCGGCTCGCCCCCCGGCCAGCCCGGCGGACCAGCGCCAGCACTGACGCGGCCAGGCCCAGCAGCAGGCAGAGCGCGAAGACCGGGCCCGGCGTGTAGCCGACACTGATCTGATAGGCGCGCAGCAGGGACGCCAGCGGCCGGACGATCTGGGCCTTGCCGCCAAAGCGCGGCTTCAGGACGCGGTAGTGGAATGGCGTGAACGCCCGGTACTGGACCCCGACGATGATGTTTCCGGCCGAGTTCACCGTCACCCACGGCGGGAAGGTGGGATAGACGGTCTGGAAGCGCCAGCGGGAGATCGGCGTGACACCGGGGCTGGGCGAGCGGGTGAGCGCGAACAGGCGCAACGAGTCGAGGACGATCGAGCCGGCCACCCGCAGCGGTTGCTGGTGCACGATCGCGTGGTCGAGTTCCCCGATCAGGCGCCCCCGCTTCACACCGGGCGGAAGCGGCGTCGAGAACAGCGGAGACTGGCCGGAATGTTCGAGCCAGTCCGGGCCCATGAGCTGTTCTTTGGGGGTCGGGCAGAGCAGGCGCGCCGTCGGCGGCAGTTTCAGCGTGGCACAGTCGGCGGCCGCCATCAGCCGGCCAGTGATCGGCTGCTGGTGCGCGAGCCAGAAGTGCCCGTTCTGGGCGTAGTTGACGCTGCAGTACGCCAGGACCGGAACCGCGAAACCGGCCGCGAACACCCCCGACATGGCGAGCGTGCGACGCCACCCGCCGCACGCCACAAGCAGGTAGACGACCCCCGGTGCGATCAGCGTCTCACCCAGTTGCTTGAACGGCCCCGACGCTCCCAGGACCAGGCCCGCGGCCACAGCGAACGGCCAGGTCACCGCGGGACGCCAGAGCAGCACGGCCATGCCCACCACGATCATCAGCTCGAACCAGACGTCCGGCATGATCATCTGTTCCATCTGGACCTGGTAGGCATCCAGCAGCACCGGCGCCGTGGCGAGGGCAGCCAGCCAGACGGGCACTCCCCGGCGGAGCAGCAGGACGTAGATGATCGCCGCCATTGCCAGGCCGGCCAGATGCTGGAGCGCAGCGACTGTGCCCAGGTCACCGACCGTGAACACCACCTTCATCAGCCACGTGTACGCCAGCGGCTCCGAACCCGGCGAGGCTCCGTACAGGTATTTCAGCGAATCGACGTAGAGGATGGCGGGGTGGTAGGCAGCGAGCGCTAGCGCGCGCAAGACCAGTCCGCACGCAAGCAGCACGCTGACGAGCCAGTGCCTGCGCAGCGTGGTCACCACGCGGGTGCGCCAGGTGCCGGGGGGAGCACCGCCCGCCTGCCCTGCGGCCAGATGATCCGCCTGCCCTGCGGCCAGGTGATCCGCCTGCCCGCCGGTCCCCGTCGCGGGCGGGGGTTCTGTCATGTCCCCGAGTGCAGTCATGGCGCCACCAGGGCAGCGCTTGGGCGTGCGCGATCCAGCATGCTCGGCTCCTAGACAGCGGGTGATGAGGTCACCGTCGTCCCCTGTCCAGGCGGCCCCGACGGAAATTATCCCAGTATCGGCCGCGCTCGCCACACGATTGGCGAGGCCGGGCGGCGGCGTCCGCCGGGGCTTGCCAGCGCCTAAGTTAAGCCCCGCCGTCGGGCAGGGCCTCATAGATCCGCTTGCAATCGGGGCACACCGGGAAGCGTTTTGGATCGCGGGTTGGCACCCACTTCTTGCCGCACAGTGCGATGACCGGCGTCCCATTCACGGCACTGTCCACGATCTTGTCCTTCAGGACATAGTGCGCGAACCGCTCGTGGTCACCATCGTCCGGCGAGAGATCCGGCCGGACATCGGTTTCCTCACGGGTGCCCTGCTCGGGCAGAACCTCGGTGCTCACGAGTGGATAGTCTACCCACGCCGCTGGTCAGCGCACGGCCGTCCGGGCAGGGTGCCAGCGTGCCGCGCGGCCGGCTCAGTTGAGCGCCGGGTCCTCTGGATAAGTGGCGACGAAGGCCAGGCTGCCCCCGGCCCGGCGCAGCACGGTCTGCCACAGGGACTCCGGTTCGGCTGCGAACGCGTCTGCGGGATCGGCCGGGACCACGTACCAGGCACCGTCGGCGATCTCGCCGCGCAACTGCCCCGCTCCCCACCCGGCGTATCCGGCGAAGACCCGGAAGGCGGCGATCCCCCCGGCCAGCAACTGCGGCGGCGCATCGAGGTCCACCAGGCCGATCCGGGAGGCAAAGGCCGCACTATCGAGTCTTCGCCAGCCGATGGGCTCCTCCTCGCCCGGCACGGTCGCCAGTGCCAGCGCACTGTTGGGCGAAACCGGCCCGCCATGGAACACCACGCCCGGGTCGCAGGCCAGGTCCGTCCACGGCTCGAGCACCTGGCCGATCGGGATCTCGGTGGGCCGGTTCAGGATCACCCCGAGGCTGCCCTCCCCCGGCTGGTCCTCAACGATCAGGACAACCGCGCGGCGGAAATTCGGATCTCCCAGCCTCGGTGTGGCGACCAGCAGCCGACCGGCCAGGGTCTCCTCCATGCCCCCATTCTCGCCGATCAGGTCCATCCTGTCCCGGCCAGGCGGGACCAGACTGCCCCGGCCCGCTGTCTCCCGGCCAGGCGATCGCATCTGGGGTTCGCATGTGTCGGGTCAGGACCGCGCGCGGCCGCCTGCGGCATCGCGGACCGCGGCCGCCACAGCGGAGGCGACATCGGGGTTGAACACCGACGGGATGATGTAGTGGGGTCCCAGTTCGGCGGTGGAGACCACCCCGGCCAGCGCCCGCGCCGCCGCGACCAGCATCTCGTCTGTCACGGTCCGGCTCTGGGCGTCGAGTAGGCCGCGGAAGACACCCGGGAACGCCAGCACGTTGTTGATCTGGTTCGGGTAATCACTGCGCCCGGTGGCGACGACTGCCGCGTATTCGGCCGCGACATCCGGATCGATTTCGGGATCGGGGTTGGCCAGGGCGAACACGATGGCCTCGGATGCCATGGTGGCGATGTCATCACCTGTCAGCAGGTTGGGGGCGGACAGCCCGATGAACACGTCGGCGTTACGGAGAGCGCCCGCGAGATCCCCGCTGTATCCAGCCGCGTTGGTGTGCTCGGCCGTCCAGCGCAGGCTTGCGCCCAGGCCGGGCCGGCCACTGTGGACGGCTCCCTGGTCATCGCAGACAACGATGTCGGTGGCACCGGAGGCCAGTAGGAGCTTGAGAACGGCGGTGCCCGCCGCGCCCGCGCCCGCCATCGCGATCCGGACCGCGGGCAGCTTCTTGCCGACCACCCGCAGCGCGTTGGTCAGGGCAGCGAGCACGACGATGGCGGTGCCGTGCTGGTCGTCGTGGAATACCGGGATGTCGAGCAGGTCCCGGAGCCGGCGTTCGACCTCGAAGCACCGTGGGGCGCTGATGTCCTCCAGGTTGATCCCGCCGAAGGCCGGGGCGATGATCTGGACCGTCCGGACGATCTCGTCGGTGTCCTGGGTATCGAGGCAGACCGGCCAGGCGTCGATCCCGGCGAACCGCTTGAAGAGCGCGGCCTTGCCCTCCATCACCGGCAGTGCCGCATAGGGGCCGATGTTGCCCAGCCCGAGCACGGCCGAGCCGTCGGTGACCACCGCCACGCTGTTGCGCTTGATCGTGAGCCGGCGGACATCGTCCCGGTTGGCCGCGATCGCCACGCTGACGCGTGCCACCCCAGGGGTGTAGGCCATGGACAGGTCGTCGCGGTTGCGCAGGGGCACCTTCGACTGCGTCTCGATCTTGCCCCCGAGATGGAGCAGGAAGGTGCGGTCACTCACCTTGCTGAGGACCACACCGTCGATCTGGCTCAGCGCCGCCACGATGGCTTCGGCGTGGTCGGTGTCGCGGGCGGCGCAGGTGACGTCAACCCGCAGCCGTTCATGGCCGAATGGCGTCACGTCCAAGGCCGTCACGGCACCGCCGACGCTCTCCACCGCGTGCGTGAGCTCGCTGACGGCACGACCGCGGGAAGGCACTTCCAGCCGCACGGTGATCGAATAGGAAACACTGGGCCCGACTGCCACGACACTCCCGCCTTCCCGGCACCGCAGGTGGGTGCAGGAACAATCGTGCCATCTCCGAAAAGGTGATCCCGCCAGTCGCGTGGCGCAGCCGCCGGCCCGACGTGGCGTGGCTGGGCACCAGATGTGGCGCGGCGCGGACCCGACGTGGCGTGGCTGGGCACCAGATGTGGCGTGGCTGGGCACCAGATGTGGCGTGGCTGCCGACCAGACATGGTCCTCAATCAGGCCATCCGGCCCTACATTGGA
>DAHUZQ010000181.1 GCA_027306495.1 Actinomycetota bacterium
GCCATGGAGGAGGCCGGCCAGTGCCGGCGTGGCTACTTCGTGGAAGGGCTGGGGGCGGCCCAGTTCGCCCTGCCGGGCGCGGTGGACCGGATGCGGGCCATTGCCGCCGAGATGGCCACTGGCCAGGGCCGGGCCGCCGCGGCGGGGGACCCGCCAGCCGGCGTTGTCCCTGCCGCATGGGACATTCCCGGCCCGCGGGATGCCGGCCAACCGGGCCACCCGGCCATGGTGCTGGCCGCCGCCGACCCGGCCAACCCGTTCGGCTCGGCACTGCCGTGGCCGGCGCGGCCAGGGGAGGTGCCCGGATCACACCGGCCCGGCCGCAAGGCCGGAGCGCTGGTCATCCTCGTCGGTGGCGACCTGATCCTCTACGTGGAGCGCGGTGGCAAGACCCTGCTTTCGTGGACCTTGGACCCGGCTGTACTCGGTCCCGCCGCGGACGCCCTCGCGCAGGCCGTCCGCGGCGGCGCACTCGGCCGTCTCACCGTCGAACGCGCAGATGGGGCGGGCGTCTACGACACCCCGCTGGCGCAGGCCCTGGCGGACGCGGGCTTCCGCCCCACCCCGAGGGGCCTGCGGTTGCGGGCCTAAGTCGTCTTCCTCGCAGATCAGGCTCGCCAATCCTGCATAATCTGGGCATGCGGCTGTCTGCCCGAGTTGACTACGCGCTGCGCGCTGCGATCGAACTGGCCGCAGCGCCCGTCGGCCGCACCACGGCGGAGCAACTGGCTCTGTCGCAGGGGATCCCCGGCAAGTTCCTGGAGGCGATCCTCACCCAGTTGCGCAGGGCCGGACTGGTCCGCAGTCAGCGTGGGCCGGATGGCGGATTCTGGCTGGCCCGTTCAGCGTCCGAGATCTCTCTCGCCGACATCATCAGGGCGGTGGACGGGCCACTCGTCGGGGTGCGAGGTGAGCGTCCGGAACAGGTCGGTTACGTCGGCGCGGCCGCACCGCTGCAGCGCGTATGGATAGCCCTGCGGGCGAGCCAGCGGGCGGTTCTGGAAGAAGTGACCCTGGAGCACATCGCGTCCGGCAAGCTGCCGGACCGGGTGGTCGAGCTGGTCAACGACCCACGGGCCTGGGCCGCACCGGCTCCCCGCGAAGATCCGGGGCGGACCGGAGAAGGTGCTGTCGAGCACGTAGCTCAAGCCCGGGGCCGGTCAACCGGCTCAGCATGATCCGACGGGACGGGTGACGATTGCGGGAAGCGGCCCAGGTCAGACCGGGACCATGTCGGTCATGTCGAGGCCGACACCCCGAGCCGGGGCTGTGGAGATGCGCGCCGGGCCATCGAGGACGGGCTGGACCTCCGGCACGGGCAGGATCGGATCCGGAGAACCGGTGATGACGGGCTCGTTCTGAAGCTCGGCGAGCGCGAAGTTGTCCGACACTTCCCGCAGGACCTGGGAGAGCGGTATGCCGAGGGCCGTACAGATGGCGGCGAGCAGTTCGGATGATGCTTCCTTCTGGCCGCGCTCGACCTCGGACAGATAGCCGAGGGACACCCGGGCGGCCGCGGAAACTTCGCGGAGCGTGCGGCCCTGCCGCTGGCGCAGCCGGCGCAGCACGTCACCGACCAAGTGACGAAGCAGGACCATTGGTCGCGCTCCCTTCCGGATGCCTACGCGTTACCCCCACCGTACCTGCCTCCACTGACATGCGGGGAGACCGAGCACGCGCGTGTTCGCTGATGACGTAACGCTGTAATCAACCCAGATCTTCCTCCACAACGCTCCAGAGCAACTCCATCGCTTCGGTCACGGTAGCCTGGCGGATCTCGTCCCGGCCACCCGTCAGCGCCAGCGTCCTGGCGACCCGCCCGCCAGCCGTTGCGACCGCGATGTGCACCGTCCCGGGCTGCTTGCCGTCCGCAGGGTCAGGACCCGCCACGCCGGTGGTGGCCACCCCTACATCGGCCGCCAGGCGCCGCCGCGCACCCTCGGCCATCGCCACCGCGACATCCGGATCGACGGCGCCGCGCTCCGCCAGCAGTGCCAGGGGAACGTCGAGCAGCCCCGCTTTGACATCAGTGGCGTACGCGACAATGCCCCCCCGGAAGACCACCGACGCCCCCGCCACTGACGTGATCGCTGCGCCGAGCAGGCCCCCGGTCAGTGATTCCGCGACCGCGAGCGTCCAGGCCCGCTCCCGCAAGCGCGCGACGACGGCATCGGCGCGCTTCGCCCAGTCCTGGCCCGCCCCCTTCATCCCCTGCCCGCTTCGGCTTCCTCCTGCTGGGCGGCGGCACGGGGCTGGCCGGCCCGGCGCCGCAGCCGCATGGCCCGGACCAGGTAATCCGCCCCGGTCACCACGGTCACCACCACAGCCGCTCCCATCACCACCTCCCGGGCCAGCCCCAGCGGACCCGGCAGCATGTACAGGCCGAGCGCGGTCAGCTGCAGGACCGTCTTGAGCTTCCCGCCCCTGCTGGCCGCGATCACCCCGTGCCGGATGACCCAGAATCGCAGCGCCGTCACCGCTATCTCCCGTGCCCCGATGACACCGGTCACCCACCAGGAAAGCTGCCCCAGCGAAGACAGGGTAACCAGCGCCGCCCCGGTCAAGATCTTGTCGGCGATCGGGTCCGCGATCTTGCCGAAGTCCGTGACCAGCCCGTGGCGGCGGGCGATCCGGCCATCCAACAGGTCGGTTACGGATGCGGCGCAGAATGCGGTGAACGCGGTGAGCCTGCCGGCCGTGCCTCCAGCCGCCAGTCCGATCACCACGACGGGGACGAGCACAAGCCGGAGCGCGGTCAGCGCATTGGCCGGGTTGACCAGGCTGGGTGGACGATGCTCACGTCCCGGCGGCACGGGCCACCCGCCGGGCGTCCGCGAGCAGGTCAACCCCGTCGCTACCGGTGACCGTAGCCAGGACGAGTTCACCCACCGCCAGTGAAGCTGGTGCCCGCACCGTGGTGATGCCGTCGACCTCTGGTGCCTGGTGGGCACTCCTGCCCTGATACTGACCGGCGCCGAGTGATTCCTCGATGACGACGTCCACGTCCTCACCGACGCGGTCGGCGGCCCGCTGGGCCATCAATTCCTCGGCGAGGCTGGACAGCTCACCAACCCGCGCCGCGATGGTGTCCTCATCGAGATGGCCCTCCAGGGTCTGCGCCGTGGTCCCGTCCTCATCGGAGTACCCGAAAATGCCAATGGCGTCCAGGCGCGCCCTGGTCAGGAACTCTTCGAGTTCGGCCACGTCGGCATCGCTCTCCCCCGGGAAGCCGACGATGAAGTTGGAACGGATGCCCGCTGCCGGGCTGGCCAGCCGGATCTGGGCGACCAGGTCACAGAACCGCTCGAGGTCCCCGAACCTGCGCATCGCGCGCAGCACCCGGCCGCTCGCGTGCTGGAACGACAGATCGAAGTAAGGCGCCACGCCCGGTGTCGAGGTCATCACCTCGATCAGGCTGGGCCGCACTTCCGCAGGCTGCAGGTAGCTCACACGCACCCGCACGATGCCCGGCACCGCCGCCAGGCCCGGCAACAGCTCCTCCAGCAGGCGCAGGTTGCCGAGATCCTTACCGTAGGAGGTGGAGTTCTCGCTCACCAGCAGCAGTTCGCTGACCCCCCGGGCGGCGAGCCAGCCCGCCTCGGCAATCAGGTCGGCCGGCGGCCGGGACAGGAACGCGCCCCGGAAGGCGGGAATGGCGCAGAAGGAGCACCGGCGGTCGCAACCGGATGCGATCTTCAGCGGTGCCACCGGGCCGCCGCTGAGGCGACGGCGCAGCGTGCGCGGCCCTGACGCAGGCGCCACGCCAGGTGGCAGGTCCGGGATCACGCCGGCCGGGGGGGCAACCAGCGTGGCGTCAGCGCTGGCCATGCCATGACCGGGCACGTGCGTGCCGGAGGCGGCGGGGCGGCCCGCCGGAGCGATCGGCAGCAGGGTGCGGCGATCCCTGGGCTGGTGGGCCGGTCGCTTGCGGCCGGCCAGCACATCGTCCAGGCGGCTCGCGATGTTTGCGTAGTCATCGAAGCTCAGTACCGCAGCCTCGGGAAGTTCGCTGGCAAGCTGGGCACCGTAACGTTCGGCGAGACACCCCACGGCCACCACCCGGCTGCCGCCTGAGGTGGCTTCCAGCAGTTCATCGATCGATTCGCGCTTGGCCGCCTCGATGAAGCCGCATGTATTCACGAGCGTGACAGAGGCCTCGCCGTCTGTTACCTGCCAGCCACCTTGCTCCAGGCGCGCGGCGAGTTCCTCGGAATCAACCTCGTTGCGTGCACACCCCAGGGTCACCAGGCTGACCGTGCGCTGGCTGGGCGCGGAATTCCGGTGGGACGGCACACCGGCAGACTACGGTAAGGCCGACCATGCGGAGGCCGGCGACACCCTGTGTGCCCAGCGGGAAGGGCACGCCCGCGCGATCGCCAGCGCCCTTCAGGCTGTCCCCCGGGGGCCTGCCGGGCCTCGACCCGCGAGAGCGAGCCCTGGGGCTGGGGGCATGCCCCCGGCCGGCCGCTGCGCCACTGGCGGCGGGGCTCAGCCGGAAGCCGCCGCCGTCTGCCCCAAGCCCAGGCTCAGCCGGAAGCCGCCAGCGTCTGCCCGAAGCCCAGGTTCAGCGTCTGCACCCCGGTGATGGCCGTCTTGCGCGCCCGGCCGTCGACGGTCAGCCGGATACCCGGTGGGTTGCCGATCTTCATCACCACCGGATGGTGGAACCGCCAGGTCTCAGTCGACCCCGCCGGGATCAGCGCCTGCTTGATGAACAGCCCGCTGCGTGTCAGGAACTCCACCCAGCACTCCTGCAGGGGCAATGTCGAGACCTGGATCACCACCGTGTGGCTGTAAGGGCTGACGGTCTGCGTGGGCTGGGGCTTGCTTGTGTGCCCAGCCGATTCGTTGCGGACACTGGCCGACTGCGACGTGGTGGGGTGACCGCTGGGATGGCCGGCAGGCGTGGTGCCGGCCACCGCCCGGTACACCCCATAACCGAGGACCACAACCAGAGCGACCGCCAAGGTGAGGGTCCAATTGAACGAGCGGCGCTCCCTGAGCTTGATGGGGGTCGCCGGCTGGAACACGTCCGCGGCCGTGATCGGCCGCGGGGCGCCATGGGCGGCGTCATACTCCCGGATCAGCGGCTCGGGATCAATCCCGACCGCCCGCGCGATGCTGCGGATGTGACCGCGAGCGTAGAAGTCGCCACCGCAGGTGGAGAAGTCGCCGCGCTCGATGTCCCGGATGATCGAATCCCGGATTCGGGTCCGCTGGCCGACCTGCCCAATGGTGAGACCGGCCTGGCTGCGCGCTTGCGCCAGAGCGTCACCGATGCTCACGCGTGCCTCCACTGCTGTTTAGGACATTGTGCACTGCGTTCCCGCCCGGGATGTGCGCGCAGTGACCGGATGCGTGCGGTCTGTCCGGGAACCTTCACACGATGATCGCGCCCGGACCCGAACCAAGTGTAGACATCCCCACGATCGCGTGCGGAAATCGCGACTGCGGGGCAAGGCTGCCAGGCGACATCGGGGATGGGGCCTTCCCGGCTCAACAGTCCGGGCAGTCCAGCCGGCCGCCGGACCACTCCAGATCGGCCACCGCGGCGAGCCGGGGCCGGGCCTCCCACATCAGCCGCGCCGGTGTTCCCGGGCCGGGTGCCGGACATCAGCCGCTCTGGTCACCGCGCAGATCCGCGAGCACACCCGGCAGGTCATCGGGACGGACCAGCACGTCGCGGGCCTTGGATCCTTCGCTCGGCCCGACGACGCCACGGCTCTCGAGCAGATCCATCAGCCGTCCGGCCTTGGCGAAACCCACTCGCAGCTTGCGCTGCAGCATGGAGGTTGAGCCGAACTGCGTCGTCACGATCAGTTCCGCCGCCTGGATGAGAACGTCAAGATCATCACCTATATCGGCATCGACCTCACGCGCCCGGCCCTCCGCAGCGGCGACATCCGGCCGGTAATCGGGCTGTGCCTGCTTGGTGCAGTGCCGGACGATCTCGCGAATCTCCTTCTCCGACACAAAGGCGTTCTGCAGCCGCAACGGCTTGCTGGCCCCCATGGGCAGGAACAGCGCGTCCCCCTGGCCCAGCAGTTTCTCCGCCCCGGGCTGGTCGAGGATGACCCGGCTGTCGGTCAGGCTCGATGTCGCGAAGGCCAGCCGGGACGGGACGTTGGCCTTGATCAGGCCGGTGACGACATCCACGCTGGGCCGCTGGGTCGCCAGCACCAGGTGGATGCCTGCCGCACGGGCAAGCTGGGTGATGCGGACGACCGAGTCCTCCACGTCCCGGGGGGCGACCATCATCAGGTCGGCCAGTTCATCCACGACCACCAGCAGATAGGGATAAGGCAGGTAGACGCGCTCGCTGCCGGGCTGCGGCACGAGTTTGCCCGTCCGCACCGCCTTGTTGAAGTCGTCAATGTGCCGGAAGCCGGAGGCGGCGAGGTCGTCGTAACGGCGGTCCATCTCCCCCACGACCCACTGCAGCGCTTCCGCCGCCCGCTTCGGGTTCGTGATGATCGGCGTGATCAAGTGGGGGATCCCCTGGTAGATCGCAAGCTCCACGCGCTTTGGATCCACCAGCACCATCCGCACATCGTCGGGCGTCGCCCGCAACAGGATGGAGGTGATCAGCCCATTTATGCAGGTAGATTTGCCGGCGCCGGTCGCGCCTGCCACCAGCAGATGAGGCATCTTCGCGAGGTTGGCGACCACCGTCCGGCCCTCGACGTTCTTGCCCAGGCCCACCACCATGGGGTGGTGGTCGGAGACGGCCACCGACGAGCGGAGCACGTCACCCAGGCTCACGATCTCCTTGTCGGCGTTGGGGATCTCCACCCCGATCGCGGATTTGCCGGGGATCGGCGAGATAATCCGCACGTCCGCGCTCTTGACCGCATACGCGATGTTCTTGGTGAGCGCGGTGACCCGCTCCACCTTGACCGCAGGGCCCAGCTCGATCTCGTACCGGGTCACCGTCGGCCCGCGGTTGAACCCGGTCACCTGGGCGTCCACCTCGAACTGCTCCAGCACCGCGGTCAGGGCCTCGACCACCAGGTCGTTGGCCCGGGTACGGGTCTTGGGCGCGGAGCCCGGGCGCAGCAGCGCGGGTGGCGGAAGGGTGTAGCTGGAAGAGGCTGAGCCCGCGAGCGTCAGCTGCTCGGCGCGGGCCGGGCCCGGCGCCTGCTCGGCCGGGCCGGGCCGGGCCGAGCCGAGCGGACCGAAGCCGAGCACCTCCAGCAGCCCATCGTCATCGTGGGCCGGTGCCGGAACGGCGACGGCGGCGTCGGCGCCTCCCCGCGTGAGTGCCTCCCGTTCGCGGAAAGGTGAGCCTCGTGCCGCGTCACCCGTTCCCTCTCCGGCGAGCAGTGGGGAGTCGTACGGCTTGGTGTGGTCCCCGGCCTCAAGCGCGGCGGGCCGTTTGCGCCCGCCACGGGATGGATGCTGCTGCGACGGTTCGCCGGACCCGGCGTCCGCAGCGGGACCGCGCCGTCCGATCCCACGCAGTTCGGCGATGCGGTCGGGAATGCGGTGCAGCGGCGTGCCGGTGATCACCAGCACGCCGAAGCCGGCGATCAAGGCGAGCAGCGGAGCGGCGAACCAGGGGGTGATCGCCGCCACCAGTGGCGCCGACGCGACGTAGCCGATCAGGCCGCCCGCCGCACGGATGGCGGCCTCCCCGGCCGAGGGTGAGGGCGTGCCGTGCGCGATATGCACCAGCCCGAGCACCCCGACGATCAGGGCCGTCCAGCCGATTGTCACTCTGGCGGTCTCGGAATTGCGGTCCGGGTGGCGCAGGAACCGCCAGGCAAGCAGGGCGAAGAGCAGCGGGATCGTCCAGGCCACCGAGCCGAACCCGCCCCGGATCACCCCCGTCAGGATCCGGCCGACGACGGTGCCCATTCCCCACCAGATGGCCGCCGCAGTGACGATCGCCGCGCCTATGAAGCCGAGCCCGATGCCGTCACGCCGGTGCAGTGGGTCGAGGTCCCGGGCGCTGTTGCCGATGGCCCGGGCCGCGAAGCCGACCCCGTGCGCGGCCAGCATCCAGATCCCCGCGATAAGGCTGACCAGCCAGTTCAGCAGGATCAGGATCGGGTTGGAGGTGGCGGGCCGGCGTTGCGGCGGGCGCGAGCCACCCCGGCCGGAGCCCTTCCCACCCCGCCCGGTCGCCCGGCCCCGCCGGGACCGGCCCGTGGATGCCTTCCCAGAGCGTTGCCCACTGGCCCGGGCACGCGCAGGCGGCCGCCCGGCGGTGCGCCCTTCGCTGTTGCCGGTGCGGCTGCCGCTTCTGGGGACACGGGTAGCCATGATGCTCACCGTAACGAGAAAGCCGGGGCCACCCAAGGACGCTGGCCCGTGTGTCGCCGGACCGCTCACGGTCACCGGCCGCGCGGGCCGGCATCGGCCCGCGCGGCGGCGCCTCACCTTGATCCTGAAGCTGCTTAGGTAAATCCGCCCGAAACCCTTCCGGATCAGCAACGGCCGGGGGCGCGCCGCGGCTGGAACGGCCGCCGCTAACCCAGCACGGCCCACGCCACGATCAGACCTCGATGACCATGGGAACGATCATTGGCCGGCGCCGGTAGTTCTCGTTGACCCAGCGACCGACCGCACGGCGCACAAGCTGGGCAAGCTGATACTCGTCGTTCATGCCCTCCTCAGCGGCCCCGGCCAGCGCCTCCTCGATCAGCGGCAGCACATCGGCGAAACCGGCGTCGTCGATCCCCGAACCGCGGGCGTGGATCTCCGGCCCGGCCGCCAGCTTGCCGGTGGTGGAGTCGACCACCACGACGACCGAGATGAAGCCCTCCTCCCCCAGGATCCGCCGGTCTTTCAAGGAGGCCTCGGTCACCTCGCCGACCGACAGGCCGTCGACGTAGACCAAGCCGCACGGCACGGCGCCGGTGATGGATGCCTGCCCATCGACCAGGTCCACGACGATGCCGTCCCCGGCTACGACGATGCCCCGCTCGGGCACGCCGGTGAGCGCCGCCAGCCCGGCGTGCGCCCGCAGGTGCCGCCATTCGCCGTGCACGGGCATGAAGTTGCGTGGTTTGACGATGTTGAGCAGGAGCATGAGTTCACCCGCCGGCGCGTGCCCGGAAACGTGCACCAGCGCGTTGTCACGGTGCACCACCCGGGCTCCCCACCGGACGAGTTCGTTGATGACCCGGAACACCGCGGTCTCGTTGCCCGGGATGAGCGAGGAGGCCAGGATCACCGTGTCCCCCTCGGCGATCCGGATGGGATGGTCACGGCCGGCCATCCGCGAGAGCGCCGACATGGGCTCGCCCTGCGACCCCGTCGAGATCAGCACGATGTCCCCGGCAGGCAACTGCTCGGCTTCGCGCATATCGACCATCAACCCGCCCGGCACTTCCGGCATGCGCAGGTAGCCCAGGTCACGGGCCACACCCATGTTGCGCACCATGGACCGCCCGACGAAGGCCACCTTGCGCCCGTGCGCGGCCGCCGCGTCGAGCACCTGCTGGACGCGGTGGACATGGCTGGCGAAGCAGGCCACGATGATCCGCTGCGTCGCACCATCGAAGATCTTGTCCAGAACGGGTGCGATGTCCCGTTCGCTGGTCACGAACCCCGGCACCTCGGCGTTGGTTGAGTCGGCCATCAGCAGGTCGACGCCTTCGGACCCGAGCCGGGCGAAACCACCGAGGTCGGTCAGCCGCCCATCGAGCGGAAGCTGGTCCATCTTGAAGTCCCCGGTGTGCAGGACAACACCGGCCGGAGTCCTGATGGCCACGGCCATCGCGTCGGGGATCGAATGGTTCACCGCGAAGAATTCGCATTCGAAGGGCCCGATCGAGAGCCGGCCGCCGGCCTGGACTTCGGTGACCGGCGGGGTCAGGCGGTGCTCGGCCAGTTTGCCCCGCACCATGCCAAGCGTGAGCTTGGAGCCGACCAGCGTCAGGTCTGCCCGCCGCCGGAGCAGGTAGGGAATGGCGCCCATGTGATCCTCATGGGCGTGGGTGAGGACCACGGCCTCGATGTCGTCGAGCCGGCCATCGAGGTAGCGGAAGTCGGGCAGGATCAGGTCCACCCCGGGCTGGTCAGGCTCGGGGAAGAGCACGCCGCAGTCCACGATGAGCAGCCGGCGGCCGTACTCGAACACGGTCATGTTCCGGCCGATCTCACCGAGTCCGCCCAGGCCGATGATGCGGAGCCCGCGTTCGGGCAGCGGGGGCGGTGTCGTCATGTCCGGATGCGGGTGGCTCACCGGCTGACCCCGGAGAGCTTGACGCCGCCAGCGACCAGGTCGGTGCGCAGTTGCTCAACCTGGGCGGGGGTGGCATCGGCGAGCGGCGGGCGGACCGGGCCTCCCGGAAGGCCCTGCATCGCCATGGCCGCCTTCGTCATGATGACGCCCTGGGTGCGGGTCATGACGCCGATGTACACCGGCAGCACTTCGCGGTGGATCGCCAGCGCACCGGCCACATCCCCGCTGAGGTAGGCGTCGATCATTTCGTGCAGCCGGTCACCCACCACATGGCCGACCACGCTGACCAGGCCGCAGGCGCCGACCGACAGCCAGGGCAGGTTGAGCAGGTCGTCGCCGCAGTAGTAGGCGAGGTCGGTCGTGAGCATGACCTCCGAGCCCGCTCCCAGGTCGCCGGCGGCATCCTTCACCGCGACGATCCGCGGGTGCTGAGCTAGCTGGACCAGGCTCTGTGTCGCGATCTTGGTCCCGGTGCGGCCGGGGATGTCGTAGAGCATATTGGGCAGTCCGGTCGCGTCGGCCACCGCTGAGAAATGGGCGACCAGGCCGTTCTGGGGGGGCTTGTTGTAGTAGGGGGTGACGACCAGCAGGCCGTCCACCCCGGCCCGTTCGGCCTGCCGGGCGAGTTCGATGGTGTGCGCGGTGTCGTTGGTGCCAACCCCGGCCACCACGGTGGCGCGGTCCCCCACCGCCTCCACCACAGCTCGCAACAGCCGTTCCTTCTCCTGGTTGGAGGTAGTGGGCGATTCCCCGGTGGTGCCGCTGATGACCAGGCCATCGTTGCGCATCTCGTCAACGAGATAGCTGGCCAGGCGGGCGGCACCCTGGTAATCCATGCCGCCGTCAGCGGTCATGGGCGTGATCATCGCGGTGAGCATCCGGCCGAAGGGAGCCTGCGGCCCCGCAGCACGAGGCCGGTCCGCCGCGGCCTGCTGGGATCCAGTCATATGCCGAACCTACCGGCCCGGCCCGCGGCTGGGTAACAGGCACTCCGAGTCCGGCAGCATGTCCGCACAGTGAAGACGCGGCCGACGTGAGCTCGGGGGTACCCACGTCAACCGCGTCTACGTTGATATCGGCGGCGCCCAGCATCCCGTTACACGCCACTGGAGCCGCCGGCCCGCCACCCCCGTGCGCCCGCACGCCGCCCCCGCGCGCCCGCACGCACCGCCAAGCGTGGGGAACCCACCACGCGGGGACGGCTCGTTCCCTCCTAGAACACGGGAATGATGTCTTCGGCGTTCACGGCGTCGGTGACGTCCACGCCCTCGATGTCGAGCTCGGG
>DAHUZQ010000194.1 GCA_027306495.1 Actinomycetota bacterium
GATCGGCTTGCGGCCCGCCGGCGGGCAAGCTCGTGAAACTGACCTCGAAGGAAGCCCGCACCGCGAGGTTGCCCGCCCGCAGTTCGTCCAGCCGGCGCCGCTCGTCCGCAAGCCGGCCCGCCAGGTACTGCACGCTCCAACCGCCGCGGGCCGCCAGCCTGGAGCCCGCGATCCGGATCGCCAGCGGCAGGCCCGCGCAGGCCGCCAGCACCTGCTCGGTGGCAGCGGGCTCCGCCACCGCCCGTTCCTCTCCGACCACCCGGCCGAACAGTGCACGGGCCTCCGGCGGCGGCAGCACGTCCAGGTCGATGACCCTGGTTCCGGCCAGTTCGGGGAGCCGTCCCCGGGAGGTTATGAGCACCCCGCAGGAGGCGCTGCCCGGCAGCAGGGGCTGCACTTGGGCGGCGTCCCGGGCGTCGTCCAGCACGAGCAGCATCCGCTTGCCCGCCAGCCGCGTGCGGAACTGCCCGGCCCGCTCTTCGGCCGACACGGGGATGCGGGCGGGATCCATGCCGAGGTCCCGCAGGAACCGTGCCAGGACCTCTGCCGGATTCACCTGCTGCGTGACCCCGAGCAGGCGGGCGTACAACTGTCCGTCCGGGTACAGGCCGGCCACCTGGTGAGCGGCGTGCACGGCGAGGGTGGTCTTGCCCAGCCCACCCGATCCCATGAGCAGCACGACCGGAAGCGCGCCGGGCCCGGCCTCCGGCCGGTCCCCCGCCAGTATGCCTTCGATCTCGGCAACCTGCCCGGCCCGGCCGGTGAAGTCGGGGATGTCGGCCGGAAGCTGCGCCGGAACGGGCGGCGGCACAAGACGGAGCGCTGGCATGGCGGGCGCGGCGAGCGGAGCCGTGCCGGCCCCCCGGCGCCCACCGCGTGCCGCCGGCCCGGGGAGCGTGGTGGCGGCGCCGGCGGCATCCGCGCTCAGGATGTCGGTGAGCACCTGCTTGAGCGCTACGCCGGGGTCGACACCGAGTTCCTCGGCGATCAACTCCCGGGCCTGCGCGTAGGCTTCCAGGGCCTCGGCCTGACGGCCCGCGTCGCGCAGCGCCCGCATGAGCAGCGCCCACATCCCTTCGCGCAGCGGGTGGTCGTCCACGGCGCGCCGCAACTCGGGCACCACGGCTGCGGCGTGGCCGCAGGCCAGGTCCGCCTCGACGCGCGCCTCCAAAGCCTCGACCCGAAGCTCCTCCAGCCGGGCTGCTTCGGCTGTCACGACCGGGCTGGCCGGCACGTCCACCAGCGCCCGTCCCCGCCACAGGCCGAGCGCCTGGCCCAGCAGGCGACTGGCTGAGCGTGGATCGTTCGCCGCCAGCGCTGCCCGGCCCGCCGCCGCCAGCAGGCCGAACCGGCCGACATCGACTTCCTCATCGCCTGCCACGAGCTGATATCCGGGGGAGCGGGTGATCAGCACCGCTCCGCTGTGATCGGCCATCAGCCTGCGCAGCCGCAGCACGTACACGCTGATCAGGTTGCTGGCCCGGGCCGGTGGGCTGGCGCCCCACAGGCCATCTATGAGTTCATCGACGGGGACCGGCTCGCCACGCCGGAGCAGCAGTGATGCCAGCAGGGCGCGCCACTTGGGCGCGCTCACCCCGGTCCAGTCGCGGCCCGTCCAGACCTCCATGGGGCCCAGAATCCGGAACCGTTCCGGGACGGATGGCTCAATCACCCCTTAATCGTGACTTAACCAGTGACTGTCATGCTCGGTTTCGGCGACGACAGTCACATCGCCAGGTAGCCAGACACCACTGGCGGACGGCTCGGCGGGGGCGCGGTCCGCCCCGGGTATGGCCTACGCACCGCCAACAAGGCGGCCGCTGACCGATTCCCGCCATCGGCCCCCACCATTCACCAGTGATCCCGGCGATTGGAGACAGCTCCCCGGAGCTGGTGGCCGCAGACTCTACGCAAGCGGGGCCAGGAGACTGCGGCCACCGGAGGTGTGCCCGGCGCCATGGGCCAGCCGGTGCCGGGCACACCTCACAATGTCAGCCCGGCAGGGAGTACCTCAGGGCCGCTGGTCAACGGCGCGGTGCTTTCCCCGCCGTCACACCGGGGCCATTCCTCCTGACAGCCGGCCGGTGTCTGGCCGCGAGGGCGAGGGAAGCTCCCGGGTGCCGGCAGTGGAGGTCACGCCGGGGGTACTCAGAGCTGACCGACGTCGGTGATCTCGACGACCGCCTCGCCGGCCTCGTCGCAGGCCGCGAGGTCGATCCGCGCCGAGAAGCCCCAGTCGTGGTCGCCCGCCGGATCGTCGAAGATCTGGCGCGCCGTCCAGGCACCGGGCGTCTCATCCAGGATGAGCAGGGCGGGCCCGCGCGCGTCGGGCCCGGTGCCGATGCCGTCGTGCTCGTCGAAGTAGGGCACCAGCGCCTCCTGCCAGGCGCGCGCGTCCCAGCCGGCCTCCCCGTCCAGCGCACCCAGTTCATCCCAGCGCCGTCCGGCCGCCAGTTCCACCCGGCGGAACAGGGCGTTGCGCACCAGCACCCGGAAGGCCCGCGGGTTGGCGGTGACGGCGGGTGGCCGCTCGTCGCGATCGGCCCCGCGCTCCAGGACGGCAGCCGGATCCCGTAGCCGTTCCCATTCATCTATGAGACTGGAATCGACCTGCCGCACCAATTCTCCGAGCCATTCGATGAGATCGGTCAACTCATCGGTCCTGGCCTCTTCGGGCACGGTGCGGGCGAGCGCGCGGTAGGCGTCGGCCAGGTAGCGCAGCACCAGCCCTTCGGTGCGGGCCAGCCCGTAGTAGCCGACGTACTCGGTGAAGCTCATCGCGCGCTCGAACATGTCGCGGGCCACCGACTTGGGCGCCAGTTCGTGGTCGGCCACCCAGGGATGCCCCCGCCGGTAGAGCTCGTAGGCGGTCTCCAGCAGGTCCGCGAGCGGGCGAGGGTGGGTGACCTCCGCCAGCAGTTCCATCCGCTCGTCGTAGTCGAGCCCGTCCGCCTTCATCTGCGCGACCGCTTCCCCCCGTGCCTTGAACAGCTGTGCCGCGATGACCTGCCGGGGATCCTCCAGCGTGGACTCGATGATCGACAGGACGTCGAGTGCGTAGGACGGTGACTCGCGGTCGAGGAGCCCGATCGCGGCCAGGGCCAGTGGGGAGAGCGGCTGATTGAGAGCGAAGTCCTCCTGCAGATCGACGGTGAGCCGCACCCACCGCCCATGCTCGTCCGGCTCATCGAGCCGTTCCACCACCCCCGCGGCGAGCAGCGCCCGGTAGATGGCGATAGCCCTGTGGATGTGCCTGCGCTGGGCGGGCCGGTCTTCGTGGCTGCCGGTGAGCAGGTGGCGCATGGCTGCGAACGCGTCGCCCGGCCGGCTGATCACGTTCAGCAGCATCGCGTGCGTGACCACGAAGCTGGACTTGAGCGGCTTGGGCTCGGCGGCGACCAGCCGATCGAAGGTGGGCTCGCCCCAGCCAATGGAGCCCTCGGGTGGCTTCTTGCGGACGACCCGGCGCCGCTTGCGCGGGTCGTCACCCGCCTTGGCGAGCGCCTTGGCGTTCTCGATCACATGCTCCGGTGCCTGGACCACGACGTACCCGACCTCGTCGAATCCGGTCCGCCCGGCCCGGCCGGCTATCTGATGGAACTCCCGCGCCTGCAGCAGGCGGACCCTGCTGCCGTCGAACTTGGACAGACCGGTGAACAGCACGGTCCTGATGGGCACGTTGATGCCCACGCCCAGGGTGTCGGTTCCGCAGATCACTTTGAGCAGCCCTGCCTGGGCGAGCCGTTCGACCAGCCGCCGGTAGCGCGGGAGCATGCCCGCGTGGTGGACACCGATGCCGTGCCGGACCATCCGGGACAGCGGCCGCCCGAAACCGGCGGTGAAGCGGAAGTTACCGATCAGTTCGGCGATCGCGTCCTTTTCGGCCCGCGAGCAGACGTTCACGCTCATCAGCGCCTGGGCCTGCTCCAAGGCGGCGGCCTGCGTGAAATGGACCACGTAGACGGGTGCGCGGTGGGTGGCGAGCAACTCCTCCAGGGTTTCGTGCAGCGGCGTCATCACGAACGAGTAGATAAGCGGCACCGGCCGGTGCGCGGAGGCGACCAGGGTGGTCGGCCGTCCGGTGCGCTGGGTCAGATCCTTTTCGAAGCGCGTGACGTCCCCGAGCGTCGCCGACATGAGGATGAACTGCGCCTGCGGAAGCTCGATGAGCGGGACCTGCCAGGCCCAGCCACGGGCGGGATCGGCGTAGAAGTGGAACTCGTCCATGACGACCTGGCCGATGTCCGCATCGGCTCCCTCGCGCAGCGCGATGCTCGCCAGCACCTCAGCGGTGCAGCAGATGAGCGGCGCGGTGGGATTCACACTGGCATCGCCGGTCATCATGCCGACGCTGGCCGGGCCGAAGTCGCGGCACAGCGCGAAAAACTTCTCCGACACCAGCGCCTTGATCGGCGCCGTGTAGAACGTCCGCTGGCCACGGGCGAGTGCCACGAAGTGGGCGCCCGCCGCGACCAGGCTCTTGCCGGACCCGGTCGGTGTCGCCAGGATCACGTTGCCGCCCGAGACGACCTCGATCAGGGCCTCTTCCTGATGGGGGTAGAGCGGGAGGCCCGTGTCGGCGGCCCAGTCGGCGAAGGCCGTGAAAACCGCATCGGGATCGGGGGTGCCGGGGATCAGGTCGGTGAGGAGCATGGCCTTCCCATGGTCGCCGGCCCGGCCGGCATCCGCGAACGGGCCGCTGGCCGGCCACGTGGCGATAGCTCGCGCCGGGCCGCCCGGCCTCTGTCCACCGCCCGGCCTCTGTCCACCGCCCGGGCCGGCGTCCTGACCGCCAGGCCCGACCCGGCGCCCGGCTTAACTGTGACCGTTTAACTGTGACCGTTTAACTGTGACCGTCGAACAGTGAAGTCACCGAACCGTCGCTGAACACTTCCTTGATCGCCCGGGCGATCAGCGGGGCGATCGACAGCACCGTGAGCTTGTCGAAGCGCTGGTAGTCACGGATCGGCAAGGTGTTGGTCAGGACGATTTCGCTGATCGCGGAGTTCTTCAGTTCGTCCAGCGCCGGCCCGGACAGCACGCCGTGGGTGGCCGCGACGATCACCTGCGCGGCCCCCTGCTCGAACAGCGCCTCCGATGCCTTGATGATGGTCGATCCGGTGTCGATCATGTCATCGACCACGATGCAGGTGCGCCCTTTGACCGTGCCGACAACTTCGGACACGGCCACCTTGTGTGCCACGTCGGGATCGCGGCGCTTGTGGATGATCGCGAGGGGGCAGCCGAGCCGGTCGGTCCAGCGCTCACACACCCGCACCCGCCCCGCGTCCGGTGCCACGACCGTCACCTGGGACAGGTCGTGCTTGCCCTGGATGTAGGAGGCCAGGATCGGCATGGCGAACAGGTGGTCCACCGGCCCGTCGAAGAATCCCTGGATCTGCGCCGTGTGCAGGTCAACGGCCATCAACCGGTCGGCGCCGGCGGTCGCGAACAGGTCGGCCATCAACCGGGCCGAGATGGGCTCGCGGCCCGCGCTCTTCTTGTCCTGGCGGGCATAGCCGAAGAACGGCGCCACCACGGTGATGCGCTTGGCGGACGCCCGTTTCAGAGCGTCCACCATGATCAGCTGCTCCATGATCCAGCGGTTGATCGGTGCTGTGTGACTCTGCACGACGAATGCGTCACAGCCACGGACCGACTCCAGGAACCGGACGAAGATCTCGCCGCCGGCGAAGTCGGACAGGCGGGTGGGGGTCGGGGCGATGCCCAGGCACTCGGCTATCTCCTCCGTTAGCTCGGGATATCCCCGGCCCGAGAAGAGGAGGAGTTTCTTCTCGCTGGCGGAAGTGAGTCCGGTCACTCCTGGTTCACTCCCTTGGTCGTCTTGTGGTCGCGGTGAACGAACGGCCCTAGCCGGGCTGCCGGGTCGACCACGGCGGATTCGCAGACGGAGTAGATCACCGTCGCCCCCCTCCCCACTGTGGTGTCCCGCAGCAGGCACCCGGGGCCCACGCGGGCGCCCGCCCCGACCACGGTCCTGCCCTCCAGGTGCGTGTCCGGGCCGATCCATGCGTCCGGGCCGATCGTCACCTGCCTGTCAACGGAAGTGGTTGCCGGGTCCACGATCGTGACCCCCGAGCGCATCCAGTCTTCCAGTATCCCCGCGTTGAGGATCTGCCTGGCCTGCGCGAGTTGCACGCGGTCGTTAACGCCACGTACCTCATCACAATTGGCGATCCGGACCGAAGCCACATGGTGACCTTCGGCTCTCAAGATGGCGAGCACTTCCGTGAGGTACTCCTCACCCCGGGCGTTGTTGGTGGCGACGCGTTTCACCGAGTCGGCGAGCAGGCCGGCCTCGAAGGCGTACACCCCCGAATTGACCTCCCGCATCAGGCGCTGCTCCGGTGTGGCGTCGGCTTCCTCGACGATCTCGGCAAGCCGGCCGGCGTCATCTCGGATGATGCGCCCGTACCCGGTAGGGTCCGCCACCTGCGCGGTCAGGACGGTCGCCGCCGCCCCCTGGGCGGTGTGCTCACGGACGAGTGACACCAATGTCTGTCCGCGCAGGAGCGGGGTGTCACCGTAGGTCACCACGACCGTGCCGTGGTCCAGGCCCACCGCCTCGATCGCGGTCCGCACCGCATGGCCGGTCCCGCCCTGGTGGTGCTGGACGGCCACCTGCGCGTCCGGTGCGTGCTCGGCCAGATGCCGCGTCACCTGATGCCGCTGGTGCCCGACCACGACGACGAGCCGCGCCGGATCGAGATGGCGCGCCGCATCCAGCACGTAGTCCAGCATTGGGCTGCCGCAGATCGGATGCAGCACCTTGGCCATCGGGGATTTCATGCGGGTGCCCTCGCCGGCGGCAAGGATGACCACGGCCGGACGGCTCACACTCACGTAGCGGTGCTCCTGTGGTCAGTCGTACCCGGACAGCGGGTAACTCGCTCCCGTATCTCGCGACACGTCACCGGGCAGAGCCGATACGGTCAGTGCCCGACCCTGGCAGGATACCGTCCGGCCAGCTGCGCCGTAGGCCCTAGCCGACAGAGACGGACATCCCGCCTGGACAGCCCGGCGGGGAGGGGTGCCAGCCGCCCGGGCCCGTGGAGCGGGTCACCAGGGCCCGTGGAGCGGGTCACCCGCCCGGCCCGCGGCCAGCAGCCACCCGGGGGACCGGCTGCGCCGGCTTGGCGGGCTGAGGAACCGGCGCACCGACCGGTATCGTGTGAAGCGCGGCGCCCGACAGCACTGTTGTCTGGAACCGGCGGTCCGGCGTTGGGTAATCGGCAGCCCGCGAGACTTTGACTCTCGTTGTCCTGGTTCGAGTCCAGGCGCCGGAACTGCGCGCTGATTCCCCACCACGCCCTGCCGACAGCCAGTGTCGATCATTTCCGGTGGGAACGGGCGGGTTTGCGGCCGACCGCTCGGGACAGTCAACCCTGCCGTGACCGCCTCGCGATGGCAACCCGCCCAGTATTGGACACGAATCGATAACGTCCTGTTCACATAGTGAGACGAGTCTTGGCAGTCCACAAGTTTCCCGCCGGTAACTTGGTCAAAACTCAGCCGGCCCCTTGCGTAACCTACGCACACGTAGGTTACGGTGGCGTAATAAGAACCACCTGCCGGCTGGCCAGAGCATTCAGGGATCCACCATGACCGCTGCACCAGACACAATCACAGGAAGCGATCATTCAGTCGCCAAACGTGTTCCGCTGCCCGAGATCGAACCAGCGCCCAACAGCCCCAGCGCGCGCTTCCTCGTGGGCCTCTTCGTTATCGTCCCCCTGCTCGCGGTCGCCGCCGCCGTGCCACTCGCGTGGGGATGGGGCCTGTCGTGGCATGACGTCGTGATCGGGCTCGTCTTCTACGTGGTCTCCGGTCTCGGCATCAGCATGGGATTCCACCGGCATTTCACCCACCTGTCGTTCAAGGCCGCCCTGCCCGTGCGGATCGCCCTGGCCATCGCGGGCAGCCTCGCCGTCGAGGGCCCGGTGCTCGTCTGGGTAGCCGATCACCGCCGTCATCACAAGTACAGCGACCGGGACGGTGACCCGCACTCGCCGTGGCGCTTCGGCGACGACTGGAAGGCACTGGCCAAGGGCCTGCTGTGGGCGCACGTGGGCTGGCTGTTCAACCCGAACCGGACCTCTCAGAGCAAGTTCTGCCCGGACCTGATCGCAGACCGCCCGATCCACCGGATGTCCCGGCTGTTCCCGCTCTGGGTCGCTGTCTCACTGCTCGGCCCCGCGCTCATCGGCGGGCTCTGGGCCTGGTCGTGGACGGGTGCGCTCACCGCCTTCTTCTGGGCCAGCCTGGTGCGGATCGCCCTGCTCCACCATGTGACCTGGTCGATCAACTCGGTCTGCCACACCTTCGGGAACGAGGATTTCGAGGTCCGGGACAAGTCACGCAATGTCGCCTGGCTCGCGATCCCCTCGTTCGGCGAATCGTGGCACAACCTGCACCACGCCGACCCCACCTGTGCGCGGCACGGCGCCCTGCGGGGACAGATCGACATCAGCGCGAGGGTCATCCGCTGGACTGAGCGTCTCGGCATGGCCTGGGACGTCCGGTGGCCCGACCAGCCCCGACTGGCCGCGAAGCTGACCGGGCTGCGGAACAAGCCCCTGGGCGCCATGACCAGGCAACGTCTGGATAAGTCAGGTGGCCGGGTGACCCCGTTATGGCGATGATGGCCTAGTGAGCAATCCGGCATCAAGTTCCAACCACCGTAAACGGATGACTGGCAAGGAGCGCCGGGAACAACTGCTCGACGTCGGCCGCAAGCTCTTCGCCGAGCGGGGGTTCGAGGGGACCTCCATCGAGGAAATCGCCGCCCAGGCAGGTGTCTCCAAGCCCGTGGTGTACGAGCACTTCGGCGGCAAGGAAGGCCTCTACGCGGTGGTGGTGGACCGTGAGGTCGAGCGTCTCCTCTCGACCGCCACCCGCATCCTGTCCGGCGACCACACACGGGAGAAGTTCGAAGCCGCCGCCGTCTCGCTGCTGCGATACATCGAAGATGACGCCGACGGATTCCGGATCCTGGTGCGCGACTCGCACCCGGCTTCGGGGTCGGGCACGTTCGGGAGCCTCATCAGCGACATCGCCAGTCAGGTCGAATACATCCTGGCGGACTACTTCCGTACCCACTCCTACGACACCCGGCTCGCTCCGATGTACGCCCAGATGCTGGTCGGGATGGTGGCCGTGACCGGCCAGTGGTGGCTCGACGCGCGCAAGCCCAAGGTCGAGGTGGTGGCCGCCCACCTGATCAATCTCGCCTGGAACGGCCTCTCCCAGCTTGAGCACGCCCCCAGCCTGTCCGCTGGGTCGGCCAAACGGACCGACAAGCGCGACGCCGGCCCGGCGGGCGCCCGCTAAGGCCGCTGGGCCACGACGAAGACGCGCCGGAACGGCAGCACCGTGCCGTAGGGACGGGCCGGATATGCCTGCTGGACCAGCGCCCGGTACGCCGCCAGGAATTCCTCGGCCTGATCGGGCGCCAGCGCTGACAGCACCGGCCGCAGGCCGGTGCCCCGGTACCACTGCGTCACCGGGTCCGGGCCCGTCAGCACGTGCAGGTAGGTGGTTTCCCAGGCATCGACGGCGCAGCCCATGCCTGCGAGCAGATCGAGGTAGACGGCTGGATCGCCGGACTGACGGTTCAGCTCGACACCGCCGAGCAGCGGACGCCAGCGGGCGGAGGCGGCGAGATCGGCGAGGATGGAGTGGCTCGGCTGGTCGAAGTTGCCCGGCAACTGGAACGCGAGCCAGCCGCCGGCGGCGAGCAGCGAGGGCCACCGCCGCACCACGTCGAGATGGCCCGGAACCCACTGCAGGACCGCATTGCTGACGAGCACATCGACCGGCCTGGCCGGCCGCCAGCGGCGGAGGTCCTTCTGCACGAACGTCAGTGACCCGGTGGCTGCCACCTGTGCCCGCGCCGCGCCGATCATCTGCGCGGAACTGTCCACGCCGATGACCTGCGCCCGTGGCCACCGGGCCGCCAGCATGGCGGTCAGATTGCCCGGCCCGCAGCCCAGATCCGCCACATAGCCGGGGTCATCCGCCCCGACCCGTGAAAGCAAGTCGAAGAACGGCCGCCCCCGCTCATCGGCGAACCGCTGATATTGCGCCGGGTCCCACATGCTTCCTCCGCGGCTCTCTTGATATCAAGTTACTACGCCCCCGGCCGGGGCGGACCGGGGTATCTCTCGACGTCAATAGATAGGCTGCGCGCATGCAGGACGAGCCCGGGACGCTCGCGGACGGGCCGGAGGGACTCCGGGATGAGGTCGACGACCTGATCGCCGCCTGGCGTTCGCAACGGCCCGATCTGGACGTCGAACCTCTGCACGTGCTCAGCCGCGTGACCAGGCTCGCCCGCCATCTCGACCGGGCCCGCCGCGCCGCCTTCGCCGGTCACGGCCTGGAGCCATGGGAGTTCGACGTGCTCTCGGCGCTGCGCCGGCAGGGTGAGCCATTCCAGCTCAGCCCGGGCGCACTTCTGCACGCGACGCTCGTGACCTCAGGCACCATGACCAACCGGATCGACCGTCTGGCGCAGGCCGGCCTGGTCCACAGGCTCCCCGATCCGCAGGACAAGCGCGGGGTGCTGGTGACCCTCAGCCCGGCCGGCCGCCGCACGGTCGACGCGGCGCTGTCCGACCTGCTGACCAGCGAGCGGGAACTGCTGGAGGGGCTTGACGCCGGCCAGCGCCAGTCCCTGGCCGCCCTGCTGCGCACCCTGCTCGTGCCACTGGACACCGACTGACCGGCGGCCCTCAGCCGCCCTCGGGCACGGCCGGGCCTTCCGCACCAGGCATGCGCCGGGCACCGGGCCGGCCATGCCACCGCAGGTTGCCGCGGCCCGCTCCGCTATCACCGGACTGACGTCGTGGTGTGAAACTGATCGCTACTATGTCTTGTCACACCATTCGGACCAGCGAACGGGGCGGGTATGCGGATACCAATCATGGGCGTCATCGGGTCGGCAATGGTAGCTGGCCTGATCGCTCTCAGCGGCACCGCCCCGGCACTCGCCGCGACCTCCAGGATCAACGGCCACGGCGGGGGCGGCCACGGCGGGGGCGGGGGCGGCAGCAGCAGCGCGAATGGCCATGACGCCTCCTACCCGCAGTGTGGAGCGACGTTGCCCTCCGGCAGCTTCGGCATTGTCGGGCTGAACGGCGGGCTCGCCAACGACCTGAACCCTTGCCTCGGGCCTTCGTCGTCCTATCCCTCCTACACGCAGTCGGAGCTGTACTGGGCGGTCGCGACCTCGTCGGGCTCCAGCGTGCAGCCGAAAGCGGCCCTGTACCTCAATACGGCCGACCCCGGCGATATCTACAACGGCACGCCCATCGGTGACTGGCCGACGTCGTCGGCGGCGGCGGATCCCTATGGCGCGTGCACGACCACGACGGTAACCACGAGCAGTGGCACGTACACGGTGGGAGCTGACAGCACCGCCTGCGCCTGGCAATACGGCTACAACAAGGCCACACAGGACGTGACCTGGCTGTCAAAGGCCGCGGCCGCCATCGACGCGGCCGGCTCCCCGGTGAACGTGTCGGGTGCCGCGGCGAGCTACCCGTGGTGGCTGGATGTGGAAACCGTGAACAGCTGGCAGGGCGGTGCCACCGGCCCGGCCATGAACGTGGCGGACCTCCAGGGAATGGTCTCGGCGCTGGAGTCGGCTGGCGCCACGCGGGTCGGCGCCTACTCGACCGCATCACAGTGGAACGCGGTCACCGGCGGGACCACATCGGCATCTGGTCCGCTCTACGGCATCCCGGACTGGGTGCCCGGCGCGAAGACGCTGTCCGGCGCGCGATCCAACTGCAAGCTCTCGTCCTTCACCGGCGGCACGATCGCCGTCACCCAGTGGTCGGGCAGGCCCGACAACGACTACGCCTGCTAACGGGAGGGCAGCCTCAGCTGCCCTCCCCGGCGCCGGTGGCCCCCCGCACCACGCATGCCCCGGGCACCGGGCCGGCGACGGGCGCCACCGCCCGGCATACCCCCTCACCCGCGAGGGCGGCGGCCAGGTCCCGGGCGTGGCGCGCATCCTTGGCCAGATACGCGCAGGTCGGGCCCGACCCCGACACGATGGTCCCCAGCGCTCCGTACTCCTCGCCGGCCGCGAGCGCACGGCGCAGCGCCGGATGAAGTGAGACAGCGGCCGCCTGGAGGTCGTTGTGCAGGTGGCGGCCCAGCCCCGTCGCATCCCCACCGCGCAGCGCCGCCATCAGTTCCAGGTCCAGCGAGGGGCTGGCCGGCGGGCTGGGCCGGCGTTCGCGGATGCGATCGCAGGCGGCGTAGACGGCCCCGGTGGACACCCCTCCGTCAGCGAACCCCAGCACCCAGTGGTAGGTGCCGTGGGCAAGCGCGGAAGTCACCCGTTCGCCCCGGCCCATGCCGACCGCGGTGCCGCCGGTCAGCGCGAACGCCACATCACTTCCGACAGTTGCCGCGATCTGCGACAGTTCCCCCTGACTGAGCCCGGCCCGCCAGAGTTCGTTGGCGGCCACCAGGGCCGCGGCGGCGTCGGCGCTCCCACCGGCCAGCCCCGCGGCGACCGGGATGCGCTTGCTGATCGTGATCCGCACGCCCGGTGAGCCGGCCGGCGCACATCCGGTCGCGCGGGCGAGTGCCCGCACGGCGCGGACTGCCAGATTGGTGTCATCGGTGGGCACCTCGGCGGCGCCTTCCCCGGCGACCACCACCTGGCCCCGGCCCTCCGCGACGGTGACCTCATCGAACAGGGACACCGCGTGATAGACCGTGACCAGGTCGTGATACCCGTCCCCGCGCGGTGGCCCGACGGAAAGCTGCAGGTTAACCTTCGCCGGGGCACGCGCGGTCACAGTCGTTGCGGAAGTCACGATGCCCCGATGGTAACCGGAACGGGGCGCTCACCCACCGCCCCGGCCGGGTCTGCCGCCGGCCGCGGCTATGCGGGCGAAATCGGCGACGGTCAGCGCCTCTCCCCGCAGGCCCGGATCGATTCCGGCCGCCCGCAGCACCTGCTCGGCCCGGTCCGGCCCACCAGCCCATCGCGCGAGTGCCCCACGCAGCGTCTTGCGCCTTTGCGAGAACGCGGCGTCCACGACGTCGAAGACGGCCGCGCGGGCGTCCACGGGGCCGGGGGGTGGCCGGCGCGTGAATGCGACCAGGCCCGAGTCGACGTTCGGGACCGGCCAGAACACGGTGCGCGGCACCACGCCCGCCCGGCGGGCCGCGGCGTACCAGGCGAGCTTGACCGAAGGCACCCCGTAGACCCGGCTGCCGGGCCCGGCCGTCATCCGGTCGGCCACCTCGGACTGGACCATGACCAGGCCCCTGGCGATGGAAGGAACGGCCGCCAGCAGGTGCAGGATCACCGGCACGGCCACGTTGTAGGGGAGATTGGCCACCAGTGCCGTGGGCTCGGCGGCAAGGTCGGCCGGGGTGACCCTGAGCGCGTCGCCGGCCACCACGCTGAGCCGGGCCACGTCCTCCTCCGCCCGCTCGGCCACCGTGCCGGCAAGCTGGCCGGCCAGCAGTGGATCCACCTCCACCGCCACCACCTGGCACCCCGCCCCCAGCAGGCCGAGCGTGAGCGACCCGAGCCCGGGGCCCACTTCCAGCACGACGTCCCGGCGGTCGAGTGCCGCCAGTGTCACGATCCGGCGGACGGTGGCTGGGTCGACAACGAAGTTCTGGCCCAGCCGTTTGGTGGGGCGCACGCCGAGGCGGCCCGCCAGGCCGCGGATGTCGGCGGGCCCGAGCAGCCGGGGCGCGCCCAGCGCGTTCACCAGGGGCCGAACATACGTTCGCCGGTCGCGGTCAGCAGGTCGCACATCTCGCCCACGCCGACACCCTTGAGTTCGGCCAGGGCACGCACCGTGTGGGCGACCATCGCGGGACTGTTGGGCCTCCCCCGGTGGGGCGTCGGCGTCAGGAACGGGGAGTCGGTCTCGGCCAGGATCAGTTCGGCCGGCGCCGCCTGCACGGCCTCCCGCAGGGCGCCGGCGTTGCTGAAGGTGATGTTGCCCGCGAAACTCATCACGTAGCCCGCGTCCGCACAGCGCTTGGCCATCCCGGCATCACCGGAGAAGCAGTGGAAGATCACCTTCTCGGGTGGGCCTTCCGCTTCCAGGATGGCCAGCACGTCGTCATGCGCATCGCGGTCGTGGATCATCAGCGTCTTGCCGGCCGCCTTCGCCAGGCCGATATGCGCGCGGAACCACTCCCGCTGCACCGGCGGGGCAGCATGGTCGCGGTAGTAGTCCAGGCCCGTCTCACCGATCGCCCGGACCTGCGGCTGGGCTGCCAGGTCCGCGAGCCCGGCCAGCACAGCCTCCCGCTCGGCGGCGCAGGACGCGGCGGCCGCCGTCTCATTCGGGTGGATCGCGACGGCCGCGTACACGCCCCGGTGCCGCCCGGCGCACTCCGCCGACCAGCGCGAGGAGGCCAGATCCACCCCTACCGTCACCAGGTGGTCGATGCCGGCCGCGCGGGCGGCCGCGACCACC
>DAHUZQ010000062.1 GCA_027306495.1 Actinomycetota bacterium
ACTTGGCCATGACCTTGCCGTCTCTGGCCCCCGCGGCCTTGCCGTCTATCTGCATCGAGCATCCCAGGATGGGGACCGACAGGTTGGCCTCGATACCGGAGATGGTGCCCTTGGTCACGCCGGTCGCCTTGTTGTAGGACACCGCGTTGAGGTACCAGGGCAGGACGCTGTGCACCTTAACTTTCACGCCACCGGGACCATGGCACCCGGAGAAGGTGACCTCCGTGATCTTGCCGATCTTCGCCCCCTTAAGCTTGGAGCCGCGCTTGAGCCTGGCCTTCGCGATCGAAGACGTGCACTTGAGCGGCAGCCCGTTAGTCGTGTCGGTCAGCACGGTGGTGCCGGACTTGGCCTTGATGGCCCCACCGGGCTTGACGGTCCAGGTCTTGGTCACTGTCGGCGCCGTCGTGGTCGCGAAGGCGGGCCCGATGCCCATGCCGATTCCGAGGATGGCCGTGGCACCCATGAGGGCGACGGCCCTGGCTGTTTTCCGCATCATCATTGACCTCTCCTTGAGGGATATGTCTGCCCACGTAGCCGGACAGGTGCTGATGTGGCGAGCCTGGCCCCCGAGTGAGCTACCCGTGAGTAGGCTACTTGGCGGCCAACAATGGCGGCAAGACCTCTCACGCCCTCGCTGATACGCCGCACCGTCCTCATCGTGCGGCACTTCCGGCGAACAGGAGCAAACCTGACAGCCAATGTGGTGACCCTTCGCGCACGAAAGGTCACGCAAACGGCGAGTTGGTCCCCACTGCCAGCCTGCCGGGCCCACGCCGCCGTCCCGCCGGGCCCGAGCGGAAGCGAACTGGCCGCGGCGGTGACCACGGCCGTCCGGCCCGCAAGCTGGCCCACATGCCTGCTCACGGGTTGCCCGGCGGCAGGCTGGCGGGCGAGAAGAGCCGCGGGCCGACCGATGTCAGGGCCGCCCGGTGGAGCGCACGCGCGGCCCGCGGGGAAAGCGCCGGCGGGCGCCCCGGTGCTGTAACGGCCGCGGGCCGGCCGGCAGCAGGTCGTACTCGGCCAGTTTCACCCGCCGGGTGGCCCGCCGGAACCGCAGCGTGGAGGCGGGCCACAGGGTCGGATTGCGCCCGGCCGCGTTCAGGTACCAGCTCACACAACCGCCGGTCGACCAGACCGTGGGCGCCATCCGCCGCTCGATGGCCGCGCACCAGTCCCGCTGGGCGGCCGGGCGCGCGTCGAGCGCGGCCGGCCGGGTCCGGTCCAGCGCGGCGAGGTAGTCCATGATGTAGTTGAGCTGGGACTCGATCATGTAGATCATCGAGCTGTGGCCAAGGCCCGTGTTGGGGCCGACCACCAGGCAGAAGTTGGGGAATCCCGGGATGGTGGTACCCCGCAGCGCCCGCATGTCGCCTGCCCAGGCCTGCGCCAGGCTCACCCCGCCGGCACCGTAGACCCGCTGCGCGATCAGCGGGTCGGTGGTGTGGAATCCGGTCGCGAAGATGACGCAGTCCACCTCGTGCGCGCTGCCGTCCTCAGCGTGCAGCACGGCGCCATCCACCCTGGCCAGGCCAGCGGCCACCACCTCGGCACCGGGCCGCGTCAGCGCCGGGTAATAGTCGTTGGACAGCAGGATGCGCTTGCACCCCATGACATAGCGGGGCGTCAGCTTCGCGCGCAGTGCCGGGTCCGGCACGGCCGAGGTGAGGTTGCGCAGGGCGGCCCGCTGGGCGTAACGCAGCAGCCCGGGATGGGCAACGAACGCCCCGACGGCCGCTTCCCTGGACAGGTAGACACCCAGGCGTGCGGCCCGCTGGGTGAGCGGCAGGGTGCGGTACAGCCACTGTTCGGCCGGTGTGACCCGCCGGTCCCGGCGGGGCAGCACCCAGGCGGGGGTCCGCTGGAAAAGCACCAGCGCGCTCACGGCCGGCGCGATCTCGGGCACGAGCTGGATGGCCGACGCTCCGGTGCCGATGACCGCGACCCGCTTGCCGGTGAGGTCGTAGTCATGATTCCAGCGGGCGGAGTGGAAGACCTCCCCGGGAAAGCTGTCCAGTCCCGGCACATCCGGGAGTTTGGGGTCAGCCAGCGCCCCGGACGCGGCGATGACCACCTCGGCTGTCAGCGCCCCGCGGGCGGTCTCCAGGTGCCAGCGGGAGCTAGCGGCGTCCCAGCGGGCGCGCCGCACCTCGGCGCCGAACCGGAGGTGCTCGCGCAGCCGGTGACGGTCAGCGACATCTTCCAGGTAGCGCCAGATCTCCCGCTGCCGGGGGAAGCTGTGCGACCAGCCCGGATTCGGGGCGAAGGAGAATGAATACAGGTGGGACGGGACGTCGCAGGCGCACCCCGGATAGGAGTTGTCGCGCCAGGTCCCGCCCAGCGCGTCCGCGCGTTCCAGGATGATGAAGTCCGTCCTGCCCGACCGGCGCAGCCGCGCCCCGGCTCCGAGGCCACCGAATCCGGCGCCAATGATGGCGACCCGGACATGCGCGGGCAGCCCGCCCGCATCGCTCCGGCTGTCGGCGGCGGGCCGTTCCCGTTGCCGGGCGGTGGCGAACGGTGGGACCGAGGTGCCGCTCACCCGGTACCGCCGCCAGGGATCGGGCCCGCGGCCGGGTCCAGGGCAGGTGGTGACCCGGTTCCGGCCGGGCGCCCGGCGGCGGGCACCCGGCACGCCGGGACCGGGTCTTGCGGGCCGAGCACGATGCCGCCTTCGCGGAGAATCCCCGTGAAGGCGGACCAGATCAGGGCCGTCACGTACTCGACCACCCGGGTCCTGCTCATCGAACGACGGCGCAGCCACCACTCGCCGGTGCTGTGCACCAGGCCGGTGACCCCGTGCGCCCAGGGCTCCGCGCCACCGGAGCCGAGCCCGAACCGGCACAAGGCATCACTGATCACCGCGGTGAGCGTGGTGGAGATCAACTCCTTGTCGCGTTCGGTGGATGCCTGTGCCCCGTCGGTGCCCGGCCGGCGGGCGAGCAACCGGTAGAGGTCGGGATGCTCGTCGATGACGGCGAAATACGCGCCCACCGCCGCACGGATCCGGGCGAGTGCGGGGCCGTCTGAGTTGATGGCTGGCATGAGGCGGCTCAGCAGGATCTGCGAGCCACGCTCAGCGAGCGCGTCCACCAGTGCCGCCTTGTCCGCGAAGTACCGGTACAGGACCGGCTTGGTGACCCCGGCCTGCGCCGCGACCGCCTCCATCGGCAGGTCGGTCCCCCCGCTCTCCAGCACCCGCAGCGCCGCCTCGACGAACTCCCGTCGCCGGTCCGCGCGGTGCCCGTCCCAGCGCTCCCGCCGGGCATCCGTGCCGGTCACGGCCTTGACCGAGCCATTCATGACGGGCACGCTACCATAAGTAACTGTTACTTCAAGTCACATACCGTCCTGGGCGTTGCGGGCGTTATGGGCGAGCAGCAAGGGGCCGGCCAGGCAGGTCGCGGAGCGGTTGCCGCCGTCGACAGCGGCGCACTCGTTCGGCCCGGACACCGATATAGCGACTGGGCGGCACCGCCCGCGCCGGACAGGGCGTGGATGGACAGGGCGGGCCGGTAGATCGCGGGTCACAGGGTGCGGTACATGATGTGCAGGCCGACCGGTCCGTCGGTGGGGTGCCGGAATGCCTGCGGCAAGGTCGCGACGACGGCGAAACCGAGCGAGCGCCACAGCGCTACGGCGGCGGTGTTGGTCTCGACCACCGCGTTGAACTGCATCGCGGCGAACCCCGCGGACCGGGCCCAGCCGAGCACATGCTCACCGAGTGCCTTCCCCACGCCCTGGCCGGCACGGGCGGGGTCGACCATGAAGCTCGCGCTTGCGACGTGGGAGGCGTTGCCACCGTGGTTCCGCCCGCTGATGGCCGTGCCAAGGATGGCGCCGTCCGGGCCCACCGCCACCACCGTGACCCTTGGGCCGCCGGCTCCCCAGCCGAACCAGATGTCACGGGCTCCGTCTTCGCTGATGTCGCGGTCCCAGCAGAAGGTTTCGCCCGCCGCCACGATCTCGCGCATGAACGGCCAGATCCCGGGCCAGTCGGCCGGCGTGGCCTCGCGTATCCGCGGTGCCGGGCTCATCCGCGGTGCCGGGCTCATCCGCGGCCACCGGCCGCGGCCCACTGCTGCCGGGTGATCCCGTACAGCACCCACTGCCGGCCCAGTTCATGCACCGTGCCCACCAGTCGCCAGCCGGATCGCTCGAAGACCGTCCGCATCGCGGTGTTAGCGGGATCGGTGGGCGCCTCCACCACCTGCGCCTGCGCGCACACGAACAGCCAGTCGGTGAGCAAGGCGAGTGCTTCGCGCCCGTAGCCCAGCCCGCGCGCGTGCTCGCGCAGGCCGATCCCCACGTTGAACACGCCGGGGGAGACCGGGCGCCCGGTCGGGACGAACGTCTGGATCCGGCCGACCGACTGACCGCCAAGGTCGATGGCCAGATCCAGCCAGCCGCCGCGCAATTGCCCCGAACGGCTCAGCCGATCCCGGAAGCTGGCTTCATCGGGCATCATCCCGACGGTCATGGGGTCAGCGGTGGTCATGGCATGCCACTCGGCATCGATCTCGTCCGGCTGCAGTACCCGCAGCAGCACTCGTGGGCCGCGGATCGCAATGCTGGGTGGGCTGCCCTGCCCGCCGGAACCCGGTTGGGCGGTCACGGTGGGCAGCCTATCCCGCGACCGCGCCCGCGAAACGTCCGGTTTACGCTACCGGCGCGCGCGGGGGCGGGAAATGCCCGTCATCCACGGCCAGCGGGTCGCCGCAGCCGCGGGGCCCGCCTGCGCTTGCGCCGGGCATGTCGTTCATCAGCTGCGGCGATGCCGTTCTGCCCGTCCGTTCCCGGGCTTTCGCGTGAAGAGAATCGCAGTTTCATGTGAGCGGCAACCACCGTACCGGGCTGCTGCGCCTGCGGCGATTGTGGTGCCTGTGACTGCGGGGCGACTGGACTGGCACGCCCTGGGGCATCCACAATACGGACGTCATGAGCCATCGGGGATAGCAGCGGCGAGCCCGCGCGGCCCGCTGGGACGCTGGCACCGAAGGGGATGCTCGCCGATGACGACACCGGCCTTCTCGCAGGCAGAGGGTGTTCGCACACTGCACCTGTCGGAGTTGCTCAAGCGGCCCGTAGCCGACCGGCGCGGCCAGCCGCTGGGGCGGCTGTCCGACGTCATCGTGCGCCTGCGCGGAAATGACCTGCCGCTGGTGACCGGGATGAGCGCGACCGTGGGGGGCCGGGAGGTGTTCGTCCCCGCCGAGCAGGTCAGCTCCTTCGACGGGGAGGTTCTCAAGCTCACCAGCGCGAAGCTCGACCTGCGCCACTTCGAGCGGCGGCCGGGCGAGGTGCTGCTGCGCGCCGACGTCCTCGGCCACCGGCTCATCGACGTGACCGCTGCCCGGCTGGTGAGGGCGGCGAACCTGGAACTGGAGCAGCGGGGCGGGGAATGGGTCGTGACCGGGGTGGACACCCACCGACGGCGGCGTGGGCTGCGCGAACTCACCGGGCACCTCCCCCACGAGCCCACGCCGCACCGCTTCCTGGAGTGGAGCAGGTTCGAGCCCCTGATCGGGCACGTGGGCAGCGCGGTGCACCGGGGCTCCTTCGTGCGGATCCGCAAGCTGAAGCCGGCCCAGATCGCCGACCTGCTGGAGGATGCCTCCAAGGAGGAGGAGAACGAGATCCTCGGCCAGGTCCACGCCGACCTGGAGCTCGAGGCGGATGTGTTCGAAGAACTCGATGAAGGCCTGGCCACCCGGCTGCTCGGCGCCCGCACCAATGCGGAGATCGCGCAGGTTCTCGCCCGGATGCGGGCCGATGACGCGGCGGACGCGGTCGCTGAACTGCCGCAGTCCCGGCGCCAGCCGGTGCTCGAGCTGATGCCGGCCGGCCAGCGCACGAAAGTGCTCACGCTGATGGGCTTCAACCCGGCGAGCGCGGGGGGGCTGATGGGTGTGGAGTTCCTCGCCCTTCCGGCGGCTTCCCGCGTGCATGAGGCGCTGGCGGCGGTCGGCGGGGCGGGCAGCGTCCAGTCGCAGGCGCTGACGACTGTCCACACGGTGGACGAGCAGGGCCGCCTGCAGGGTGTGGTCGAACTGGTCCGCCTGGTTCAGGCTGACCCGCAGATCGCGCTCGGGGACCTGTGCGACACCGACCCGGTGCGGGTCGGCCCCGATACCGACCTGGTGGATGTCGCCGTCCTGATGAGCGACTACAACCTGATCACCGTCCCGGTTGTCGATCACAGGCGGACCATGATCGGCATCATCACCGTTGACGATGTGCTCGAGGCAACCATCCCCGAGGATTGGCGGCGCCGGGAGGCCGCCGAGCCCCCGGACAGCCGAGCCGGGAACGGCCCGTGACCGGGCCAGAGCCGGGCCCGCCGGACCCGGCTGCCGGAAAGGCTGGAGAGCCGCGCCCCACCCCGCCCCCACCCCAGCGCCCCACTCAGCGCCAGCGGCGGGAACGGGCCGCCTCCGCCGGCCACGGACCCCGCGACGGCGGGGGAACCGGGCGGGACCGCACCCTCCGGCGGCCCAGCGCCGTCCTTGACGAAGCGCATGTCGGTGACATCGAGGGCGCACTCGGCCGGATCCGGGTCGGCGAGGCTGAGCGGCGGGGCGGGCGGTACCGCCTGGTGACGTTCCTGGCCATCGTGGGTCCCGGGCTCATCGTCATGGTCGGTGACAACGACGCAGGCGGGGTGTCCACCTACGCGCAGGCTGGCCAGGATTACGGCTACAGCCTGCTGTGGGTGCTGCTGCTGCTGGTGCCCGTGCTGATCGTCAATCAGGAGATGGTGGTCAGGCTCGGGGCCGTGACGGGTGTCGGCCACGCACGGCTCATCATTGAGCGATTCGGCAGATTCTGGGGCGCCTTCAGCGTGGGTGACCTGTTCGTGCTGAACTTCCTCACGATCGTCACCGAGTTCATCGGCGTCGCACTGGCGCTGGCGTTCTTCGGTGTCAGCAAGTACATAGCGGTCCCGGTCGCCGCGCTCACCCTGGTCGCCATCACCACCACCGGCAGCTTCCGGCGATGGGAACGCATCATGCTGGTGTTCATCCTCACGAGCCTGGTGCTGATCCCGCTCGCCTTCCTGTCCCGGCCCTCCTACCAAGCCACCTTCCAGCACTTCTTCGTGCCCGGCGTGCAGGGCGGGTTCACCTCGAACGCGGTCCTGCTGATCATCGCGATCGTCGGGACCACTGTCGCCCCCTGGCAATTGTTCTTCCAGCAGTCGAACGTCATCGACAAGCGGATCACCCCGCGGTTCATGGGGTATGAGCGGGCGGACACCGTGCTGGGTTCAGTCGTGGTGCTGATCGGCGCCGGGGCACTGATGATCGTCGCCGACTACGCCGTCCGTGGCACGCAACTGGCCGGGCGCTTCACCAATGCGCTGGGGGTGGCTGACGCCCTGGCCAGCCACAGCTACCTGCTGGGGGCGCTGTTCTCGATCGTCCTGCTCGACGCGAGCATCATCGGTGCCGCCGCTGTGACGCTGGCCACCAGCTATGCGTTCGGTGACGTCTTCGGCATCAAGCATTCGCTCCACCGGGGGTTCCGGGACGCCAAACAGTTCTACGCCAGCTACACCGGCCTGGTCGTGCTCGCCGCCGTGATCGTGCTGATCCCCGGCGCACCGCTGGGCCTGATCACCACCGGCGTGCAGGCACTGGCCGGCGTGCTGCTGCCCAGTGCAACGGTGTTCCTGCTGCTGCTGTGCAACGACCGTGAGGTGCTCGGCCCGTGGGTGAACCCGCGCTGGCTCAACGTGGTGACCGTGCTCATCCTTGGTTGCCTGCTCGTGCTGTCGGGGACCCTGGTGGTCACCACGGCCTTCACTCACCTGCACGCCGGCGTGGTGGCCCTGTCGGTGGCGGCCCTGCTCACTTTCGCCGCCGTGCTGGCGTGGGGCTGGCTGCGGCTTCGCCGGCGCGGCGGCGCTCCGGCGGCGGCCCAGCGGGCGCTGATCCCGCGATCCGAGCGTGCCACCTGGCGCATGCCACCACTGGTCATGCTCAAGCCCGTGACATGGTCGCCGCATACCAAGCTCGCGATGGTCGTCCTGCGGGGCTATCTGGTGCTGTCGGTGCTCCTGCTCATCGTCAAGGCCGTCCAGGTCGGCACGGGGTGAGGGTGGGCGGTATCGGGCATCGCGCCCATTGACCGGGGCCATACCTGAGGTAGACTTCACCTGGCACCTCGTTCGGTGAGGCGTCGGCACGAACACAGGCCACTGATCCGACGACGTCGAGAGACGCCCAGGGTCAGGACAGGTTTCCCCGGCCTAAGGGGTGACCCGAAGTGGCTGCGCCCGCGTGGGCGCTACGTCGTGCCGTGCCAAAGCTCTGACGAGTAGGGGTGTACGGCGGGTTTCTGCCCGCTGTCCTTCTCCCCGCGCCGCCGGGCGCACAGCCGCCCGGGGCGGTGCCACGTGTCCGCGCCGACACCCGCGCGTGTCCCGGCCAAGGGAGGCGAGAAATGGACTGTAGTAGTTCGGGCCACGATCAGGCCCGCACCCAGCCGTCTTCGTTCTTCCCGGGCACGCGGTAACCAGCCGCTCGACGACCTTCCGACCCGCCCGCGCGGGCCACTGTGGCTCTCGCGCGACTGGAGGCCGCGTGCCCTCCCCAGCCCTGAGGGAGGCACCGACCATGGCCACGGTGACGAACCCGCGCAGCGCGGTTCTCGACTCACAGCACACTGGCGACATTCGCGGTGCGCTCGGCACCATCACGGCGGGCGACACCGGCCCCCGCCGGGGACTGTCCGCCACACTCAAGACCCTGCTGGCTGTTGTCGGCCCCGGGCTGATCGTCATGGTCGGGGACAACGACGCCGGGGCATTCGCCACTTACGGGCAAGCAGGCCAGGACTACGGCACGCGCCTGGTCTGGACGCTGCTGCTGCTGGTCCCCGTGCTGTATGTGAATCAGGAGATGGTGCTGCGACTCGGCGCCGTCACCGGTGTCGGGCACGCGAGGCTGATCCTCGAGCGGTTCGGGAAGTTCTGGGGCGCCTTCAGCGTCATCGACCTGTTCATCCTGAACGCCCTTACGCTCATCACCGAGTTCATCGGGATCACGCTCGCGGCCGGCTATCTGGGGCTGCCCAAGGTCGCCGCCGTGGTGCTGGCGGCAGCGATCATCACGGGGTCCGCGTTCACCGGCAGCTTCCGGCGCTTCGAGCGGATCGCGATCGCTTTCTGCGGCGCCAGCCTGCTGCTGATCCCGGTCTACATCCTGGCGCATCCCAGCACCGGTCAGATGGCACGCGCCTTCGTCATCCCCCAGCTTCCTGGTGGCGGCGGCCAGCTCTCGACGGTGATACTCCTCATCATCGGGATCGTCGGGACCACCGTGGCGCCCTGGCAGCTCTTCTTCCAGCAGAGCTACGTGATCGACAAGCGGATCACGCCCAGGTTCATCCGGTACGAGAAGGCCGACCTGTGGATCGGCATCCTCATCGTGGTGGTCGGTGCCGCCGCGCTGATGGGTGCGACCGCGGCCGCCTTCGCTCACAGCGGTGCCGCCGGGCACTTCACCAACAGCGCCGGGCTGGCCGCTGGCCTGCAGGCGTACGCGGGCCGGGCAGCGGGGGTGCTGTTCGCGGTGGCATTGCTCGACGCCTCGGTCATCGGCGCGTTCGCGGTGTCGCTGTCCACGGCTTACGCGATCGGCGACGTGTTCGGCCTGCGGCATTCACTGCACCGGGGCGTGCGCAGCGCCAAGGGCTTCTACGCGGTGCACGGCGGTCTCGTCACCCTCGCGGCGGCGATCGTGCTGATCCCGGGATCCCCGCTGGGATTGGTCACCGAGGGCGTGCAGGTCCTCGCCGGGGTGCTGCTGCCCAGCGCGACGGTGTTCCTGCTGCTGCTGTGCAACGACCCCGCTGTGCTCGGGCCCTGGGTGAACAGCCGCAAGACCAACCTGTTCACCTCGGCGGTCATCGCCGTCCTGGTCACGCTCTCGGTCGTGCTCACCGCGTCGGTGCTGTTCCCGTCGATCTCCTCCGGCCAGATCATGGCGATCATGGCGGCCTGCGGGGCGGGTGCGCTCGGCGCGGCCGCTTACGCGGTGGTCCGCCGCAGGCGTGCCGGGGTCTTCGCCGCCGCGGTCGCACCCGAGCGTTCCGGCCGGGAGGACTGGCGGATGCCCCCGCTCATGCTCCTGCAGCGGCCGGTCATGTCGGCCGGGCGCAAGCTGGGGATGGCCGCGCTGCGCATCTACCTCGCGATAGCGATGGTGCTGGTCATCGTGAGGATCGTGGAACTGGCGATCGGGCACTGACGGCAGCCGGCCGGGCTGCGGTGGTGGGCGTGACCCGCCGCCGCAGCCCGGCGACGGTTCAGGCGCGCGCGTTCCCGCTGGAGGATGGCCCGGCCCTGGGGGCGCCGTCCACTGTGCGGCGGCGGATCCGCGCGCGCGGTGGCCC